>JAHEHN010000007.1 GCA_024644515.1 Gammaproteobacteria bacterium | reverse complement strand
ACAGTATCATTTGCGGGAATGTCACCAGGTTTCCTATAGCCATGATTGCCTGCTGGGATTTGGCAAGACTGCCAAGACAAAAACCGATACTTAGAAAGATAACGGTACCAAACACTATAAACACATACAGTGAAGCAATATTGCCAACAAAAATAACCTTAAAAAGAAAAATGGCCGCCAGTATCAGGCCGCTTATCTGAACCAGGCAAATAGTCAGGCGAGCCAGCACCAGGCCACTAATGAAATCAAGGGGTTCAATAGGCGTAACAAAAAGCCGTTTCAGAATTCCCTTGCGCCGGTATTCCACGATGTTGAAACCACTACCGGCAACACCAATATTCATAATGCTAAAAGCAAGCAGTCCGGGGACGACAAAGTCGAGATAGCTTTGTGTGCGAGACTGAACATCTTCAATATTCAGAGAAAACAGGGGGGCGATATTGCGCAGATTTCTCTCCACCGTGACCAGCGCCTGTTCAAGCACGGGCAACACCACGGCGACCTGTCGGACCTGGGCAGCATCAATGAGGACTGTCAGGTCAACGGGAGTACCGTTATCCCTGAAATCATCAGGCAGTATCAGTACTACAGATTTTTTACCCGCAGCAAGTTCATCACGAAGTACAGACTCATCAGCCAGGGTGACGGTAAATAATTGTGAGCCTTCCAGTGCTGCAATAAATTCGGTTGCCAATGCATTGTTGGCATTATTAACAATGCCGAGTTCGATCGGGTCAGGGTCATTGCTGCTGGCGAAACTGATCACAAACATAAAGACCAGCGGAAAAAATACCGAGAAAAATATTGCCTGGCGATCGCGTGAATGGATCTTCAGCATCACCTTGGCGAAATAAATAATTTTTTGCATGGGAATCCTGTCTAGTTCTACAAATCCTGCTATTCGCGCAGGTCATGGCCGGTCAAGGTGAGAAAAACGTCTTCCAGATTGCCATGCATGGGTGCTACTGGCGGTTCAGGCGCATGTTTAAGAATCAGTTCCTTGGGATCTCCTTCAGCAATGATTTTGCCGTGGTCCATTATGGCAAGGCGATCGCATAAAAATTCAGCTTCCTCCATATTGTGCGTAGTGAGAACAATAGTCATACCGTTTTCATTGAGCTGACGCACCAGGTCCCAGAGATTTCGTTTGGCCTGAGGGTCCAGGCCGGTGGTAGGTTCATCGAGAAAAAGCACCTTGGGGTCATTTACCAAGGCGCAGGCAATGGAGAACCGCTGTTTCTGCCCGCCGGAAAGATTGGCCGGTTTGGCATTGGCTTTTTCCTTCAGATTGACCTTGCCCAGGAGCTCTTCCGGGTCATCATTTCTATCATATAAATTACTGAATAGTGCCAGTAGTTCGCGCAGGGAAAGATGATCGAAATATTCATTAGCCTGAAGCTGAACACCAATGATCTTTTTTACCTGGTAGGGTTGGGTGGCGACATCAAGATTGTCCACCAGGGCCTGACCGCCATCAATATCGGTGAGGCCTTCAATCATTTCCAGAGTGGTAGTCTTGCCGGCACCATTGGGACCCAGGATGCCATAAATCTGGCCTTTATTAATGGTCAGGGAAATACCATCAACTGCGTAAAAGAATTCATTCTTTTTATCCGGTCGGGGATATTTTTTAGAAAGGTTACTGACTTCAACGATTGGCATGATGCCTTCCTGAAAGGTTGTCCCGGACTATGATAACGGAAACAGTTATCAGGTAAAGCGCTGGGTATCCCGGGTATAGAAAGGGGGTAGGGGTCTACTGTAAAGCGCCGGGATTATTGAAATCCACAGGATCGCTTATGGTACAGTTGTCTTCCTTCATGCACTCATCCTGGAGCAATTTAGCCGTTTCCAGCAGAGGCTCCGGCGGCGGTTGCAGGAAGCCAGCGGAATAACGTCCCATGGCAAGATCAAAAGGCGTGCGACCGGCACTATCCCTTACTTCCTGAGCGATACCATTATCGATAAGGTATTGAGTGATCTTGTTCCAGCCCATTTTGGCAGAAGCATGCAGCGCGGTTTGTCCATCGGCAAAAACACTGCCGCGTCCATAGCGGTCCATACCTGCAGCACTATCAGGGATTACATTCTTGTCGGGACGAACTGAAGGGTCACCGGTCAGAGCGTTAATATCGGCACCTGCATCAAGTAATACACGAATCGTTTCGATGCTGTCTTCTTCCGTTTTAAAGCGCCCGCGAGTTGGTGCAGCAGCCCACTGGATACCTGATACCGCATGTAAGGGGGTATGCCCACTGGCGTTTGGTAGATCTACCAGAGCACCATGCTCAAGAAGCAGTTTAACCGAGGCAGTATCGGCAGAACGCGCTGCTCTGAGCAGTGGTGTCGCACCATTGCTCAGTGGATTGTCAGCGCCACGGTCAAACACGGCATTTCGGTAAGGCGGCCGCAACTTCAACTGCATATTCGGGTTGGCGCCTTTTTCCAGTAACAGTTTTGCGACATCGTAACCGGTGGTGACATCATTGGAGGGGATGTCAGGTCTGCCTCCCGTGGGCATGGTGTGTAAATCAACTGCATTGAAAAGAGGTGCGCGGCCAAAAATATCCCATTGATTGATATCTGCGCCCGCCTCGATCAATGCGATAGCAGTTTCAAAATGCATGTTAATCAGGGCTAGATTAAGAGGAGACACACGATCCGGGTCGATAGCGTTCAGATCTGCCCCGCCTTTGGCCAGTACTTTAATGCATTCAGTACAGCCTTCGCGGGCAGCATAGTGGAGTGGCGAGAAGCCTCCATTGTTCATGTCTTTTGGGCGGGGCTCATTCATTATGGTATGGTCCCAGAGACGAGCAAAACCCTTCATATCAATATCAGCGCCATGGGCAATCAAGGTTTCCAGCATGGCAGGATGGTGTTGGGAGGCCGCCCACATAGCTGCGGTCTGACCGCCCCATTGTTCTCTGGCATTAATGTCGGCACCATATTCCAGCAGTAATTCAGCAGCCGGGACATTGCCGGTTCTGGCAACTACCATCAGGGGAGTCTCACCTTCCAGATTTGCCAGATTGGCATCTGCGCCATTGGCCAGCAGTACCCTGAGGATTTCGGTATTACCTGACATGGCAGCCTCACTCATGGTATTGGCACCATATTCATTTCGCTGATTAACATCGGCCCCGGCATTCACCAGTGCTGTTACCAGTTCGAGGTCGTCCTGGTAGATAGCATAGAGCAGGGCAGAGGTGCCATCAGATTGCAGGGCATTAACATCGGCCCCCTGATCAATCATCAAAAGGGCCTGGTCAAGATTACCCGCGGCAACCAGATCGGCCAGATTGCTTTGGGCAAAGAGGGAAGAGCTGCCGACCAGCCAGGTAAGGATAATCAGAACTGACTGGAAACGCAGTTTCATATATCTGGTAATCCTTCTTCTGCTATTACGTTGACTTGAGTAGTTTAAGTATTGCTGGATTATACTTCCGATAAATCACCGGTAGCATCACCAAAGCTGTCCTGCTCGACGCCGGCTCTGTTGAGCAGGGTAAGCAGCAGGTTCGCATGGGGGGTATCCTGGGCATACTGCAAGTGCTGACCACCCTTGATGGTGCCGCCGCCATGGCCAAATACAGCGTTGGGCAGGGGATCCTGATTATGTTTGTCACTGTTGCTCATGTTTGAGCCGAACAGAATAATGGAGTTATCCAGTACTGTGCCATTGCCTTCCTTCATGCCATCCAGCTTGTCGAGGAAACCATTGAAGACCTGGGTGTGAAATGCCTGAACACGAACCAGCCTGTCTTTTTTGCTGGGATCATCACCATGATGGGATAGCGGATGAAATGCTTCGGTGACGCCGAGGTTGGCATAGGTTCTCATGCTGACCTCTTTTTCCATCATGAAGGTAGCCACATTGGTCAGGTTAATCTGATATGCCAGGGCGATCAGGTCAAACATGATGGTCAGGTGTTCTTCAAAATCACTGGGAATACCCACCGGTGCAGGCGGGATATCGACATCGCTCAAGTCCTGGCTTTTCATCATCTCAACACGGCGTTCAATTTCGCGCACAGATTCAAGATAGGTATCAACGCGGGCAATATCCTCAGAGCCCAGCTTTTTCTGCAAGGCAGTGGCATCGCCCATAATGGAATCGAGTATGCTGCCGGTTTCATTTACGATGGCCGCACGTTCAGCCGAATTGTCACCCTGGCCAAATAACTGGAAAAACAGTTTGCGTGGATTGTTTTCTATTGGCAGAGCCAGTTCCGGTGTCTGGAATGACAGGGAGCTGCCAAATGAACAGGAAAACCCGGGTGCACATGGCCCGCCTGAGGGCGTGCCAACTTCAATAGAAGGGAATGTTGTTCCCTGACCCATTTTCTGGGCTGCAATCTGATCTGCTGTTATTCCCTTGCTGGGATCACTGACATCATTCGGGGCAACACAACGCAGCCATGTGCCTGCAACTATGCCATGAGGATCGTTGCTTTCTGCGGGTTTGTTACGCAGGCCGGAAACAATAGTCATCTTGCTTTTGTGATTGGCAACGGGTGCAAGAATTTCCGGGACGATAAAGTCTGAACCGGTGCTGGCAGGGGTCCAGCGCTCCATGACAGCGCCATGGGGAAAGAAGATAAACCCCATACGAGGCTGCACATTGGCTGCAGTTTGAGCCAGGGCGGTCGCTGCCGGAACCATAGCATCCAGAAGGGGCAGAGCAACACTGGTGCCCAGTCCTCTCAATACGGTACGTCTGGATAGATGCTTTTTACTGATAAACATTGGATTAACCTCCTGGGTTGATTCCGGGTGGTGTTTCGTCAACACCAGAATTCTGGGCAAAGATTCTACTGAAAAATGCTTTGTTTTTCATCCTTATTCGAGCCTGCGGACAGCTTTCATTGGCGCTTCGGGATAGAATGTCGAAAATTGAATAAAATCTATATTTTCCAGTAGCTTAACTGTCTAGTAAGGCAGAATTATTCAAATTCTATGCAAGCAGCTCTGGCCATCCAGCTATTCGGTAAACAGCTGTTCTCAGGCATCAGGTGTGTAATGAGGGATCAGGCTTTCATGGGCCCTGCGAACAAACTGCTCCGGATCTCCCCAACGCGCTTTGAACTCTGCTGTAGGCATTTCTGAAAGTGTTACTTCAATGCTGTTTGCAGCTCTAAAACCGCTGCTGATGCGCTGAAAAATGGTGTCATACATATCACGCATGGCCTGCAGATCAGTCTTGTCCATTAACGGGCCGTTAGCCGGGACAATTACGGTGTCGTCATTGGCAACCTCCAAAAGGACTTCCAATGCGTCCACCAGCCCGCCAATCCAGCCACCGGTCCACCAATCCATCAACGGCCAACCGTCATTAGACAGCACGCCACCACCATGAAGTACGTTCTCATTGGGGAAATAGATGTATAAATCTCCGTCAGTATGAGCCTGCCGCAGATAACCATACTGCACATCGGTGCCACCATGATCGAGATTTCCATAGTGAAAGAAAGTTTCAGTGGGCTGGGCTGAGACGGGTAATGGCGCGAATTTTGTGCTTTCCCATGGTCTGCTAATCGCTGTAGTCAGCCATTGACGGGTATTTTCATGGGCGAATATGATTGCTCCCTGAGCACCGAGCTGCTGATTCAAACCAGTTTGTTCAGGATGCCAGTGAGTATTAACAAGCATGGTGACCGGGCCGTTTCCGGTGACGTCTGAAATTGTTGCAAGGGTTTGCCGGGCATTCTCTGCCAGGCCACCATCAACCACCAGCACGTCGCCATTGGCGGATTGCTTTACCAGAATATTGGCGCCGGCTCCGTTAATAAGCGTAAGCGAATTGCCCAGGTCTTGCGTGCTTAATTGCTGGGCGCTGGCAGATCCGACGGACAGGAAAAAGAGGGCCAGTAAAAAGGTAAAGGACGGGCAAAGTTCTTTGGCTTTCCGTTTGCTGGTGGTGGCGAGGACTCTTAAGAAGGAGATATTAAATTCACTCATAGGGCTTAACACTTTCATAATAATCATTGAATATTGGTTTGCTGAAAAAAGCATGTCGGAAAAATGATGGAAGAGTATAGATTAGCGCCGATTAACAATCCACAATCCTTCCTTCCGTCATCCGCTTGCCATGCACTTCACATGGAGTCCAAGCTGTCCTTGTCATGTGCACACTGGTGGATTATGCTTCACCGGTTAATAATAATTATACTGATAAAGTATCAAGCCAATTTCCTAAACATTAGTTACTTTTTGAAACAGATCTAGTTCTTACAAGGGGACAATAGCTACCATGAATAATGCTACCGATCCACGCAACATTATCGACCAATCAGGAATGACTCGCGCAATGATGATTGTGGTGGGTATTACTGTTTTTCTCAATGCCATGGATGGATTTGATGTCCTGGCCATAAGCTTTTCAGCCCCCGGCATCTCCGCGGAATGGGGTATCAGCCAGACCGCACTGGGCTTTGTTCTGGCCGCTGAATTGGTAGGCATGGCTTTTGGTTCTATTATTCTTGGAGGGGTGGCCGATAAATACGGACGCCGAACCACCTTGCTGGGCTGCCTGATCGTTATGTCAGCAGGCATGTTCATGGCTACCACCTCGACGTCTGCAAATATTCTTATGATATGGCGAGTGCTCACCGGCCTGGGTATCGGTGGCATGCTCTCCTGTACCAATGCCACCGTAGCCGAATTTTCCAATAACCGCTGGCGCAGTATGTGTATATCACTGATGGTTATTGGCTATCCTCTGGGTGGTGTAATCGGTGGCGAAATAGCACAAAAATACCTGCTGGTGAATTTTGAGTGGCGCTCGGTATTTTATTTTGGCTCTCTTGTCACTGGCTGCCTGATTCCGGTAGTTTATTTCCTGGTGCCGGAATCTGTGCACTGGCTGACACGTAAACAGCCTGTAAACGCATTGGAAAGAATCAATTATTCCCTGACAAAACTTGGCCATGGTGTCATTACTGCGTTGCCTGAGGTGAATGAAGAAGAGAAGAAGAAATCAGTGGGTGATATTTTCTCCAAGAGCCTGGCCATGATCACCATCCTGGTGACCGCGGCTTATTTCCTGCATATCACTACGTTCTATTTCATCCTGAAATGGACACCAAAAATCGTTGCAGATATGGGCTTTGAGGCCGCAGCTGCAGGTGGTGTGCTTAAATGGGCCAATATCGGCGGTGTGCTTGGGGGGATTACCTTTGGCGTACTCACTGCTCGCTTTGGCTTGAAACCTCTTACCATCGGTATTTTGTTCCTGACCACCCTTGGTGTTGCCTTGTTTGGCCGGACACCGGAAGATCTTGGGCGTATGGAATTACTGGCTGCCTTTGCAGGCTTCTTTGGTAATGCCGGTGTTTCCGGGCTTTATTCCATTGTTGCCTATTCCTTCCCGACCCATGTTCGCGCTACCGGTACCGGATTCGTGATAGGTGTTGGACGGGCAGGGGCGGTGCTGTCACCAATTCTTGCAGGCGTCATGTTTGATGCTGGCGCCACCTTGCCAACAGTTGGTCTGGTAATGGGGTCTGGTTCAGCCATTGCCGCAATTGTACTCATTTTCCTGAAGTTGCAGACTAATGATCCTACACCATTGACGGTGGCCGAAAGTGAACCAAATGCTGAAGGAATGGGCGTTTCTGCGGCTTGATCTTTAAGTCAATTTAATTAAAAAGGCAGGCCAGGGGCCTGCCTTTTTTGATGCCGGGATAAATACCTGATCAATATTGGCTTAGACACTTCAGGCGCAGTCTTTTACAATTGACCAGATTTTGTAAAAACCCGATGAAATCATGCTCAAACTGATGACTAAAACTGCCTTTGTTTTCCTGTTACTTGCAGGCACTTTCGCTCTGGCGCAGGAAGATCAGCCGGTGACCGGCGCCCTGGTCAATGTGAAGGCAAAAGTCGTCGTGGCTGACACAGAGAGTGAAACGCCGGGTAAAGTTGCTGTGCATCGTGACAGGCAGCAGATGCCTGCAGGGGTGATGTCAGCGGTGGAGTCATCTACAAGTGCATTGGGCACCTCTACTGAACTGGTTGAGCAAGCGGGCAATACTGTAATCGCTGCCGGCAGTTGCACGGTTGTGGATCTGTTTGTCAGGCAGTATTGTGCGTCAAACCCAGGCGATATTAGCTGCCAGTTCCAGTAGTCTTTTAAATTTAATGCCTTACTGTGATGCCCGGATAAGTTCGGGCATTTTATTGTTATCACTTATTATTTTTGGCTGATATGAACTCTGTAATATCCATCGCAAACCTTTCCAAAACCTATGAGTCCGGATTCCAGGCCCTTAACAATGTCAGTCTGGAAATCGAAAATGGCGAGATCATCGCATTGCTCGGTCCCAATGGTGCCGGCAAAACTACCCTGATCAGTATCGTCTGCGGCATCGTAAATGCCAGTGCCGGCATGGTGACGGTTAATGGCCATGATATCGTCAGGGACTATCGCCAGGCCCGGGCCAGTATCGGCCTCGTACCACAGGAACTTCACACTGAAACTTTCGAGACGGTCTGGAATACGCTGGCATTCTCCCGTGGATTGTTTGGTAAGGCGCCTGATTCTGAACATCTGGAAAAGGTCCTTCGATCGCTGTCACTGTGGGATAAAAAAGATAACAAGATCATGACCCTTTCGGGCGGCATGAAACGCAGGGTGATGATAGGCAAGGCATTGGCGCATGAGCCTGATATTCTGTTTCTGGATGAACCTACTGCCGGAGTTGATGTAGAACTGCGTAAGGACATGTGGCAAGTCGTGCGTGAATTAAGAGAGTCAGGCGTCACTATAATTTTGACAACTCACTATATCGAAGAAGCAGAAGAGATGGCTGATCGTATTGGCATCATTAACAAGGGTGAAATTATTCTTGTTGAGGAAAAGCAGGCACTGATGCAAAAGCTCGGTGAAAAACGCCTGATTCTGCACCTTGGTCAGCCGCTGGAAGCTATTCCCGAAGCACTGGAACCATTTAAGCTGTCTCTAAAGGATGGTGGGTTTAATCTGGTTTATACCTATGACGTCCAGCAGGACAGTTCTGACATTACTTCCCTGCTCGATGCCATCGACAAGGCCGGCATACAATTCAGGGACCTGGAGACAATGCAAAACTCTCTGGAATCTATATTTGTGAATCTGGTAAAGAAATAAATCCTCGCAATATTCAGGTTAATGACAAAAATGAATTTTTACGCAATTAAGGCAATTTACAAATTTGAGATGGCGCGGACCTGGCGCACCATTGCCCAGAGTATAGTGTCACCCGTAGTTTCCACGTCGCTTTACTTCGTCGTGTTTGGTAGCGCTATTGGCTCGCGCATGAGTGATATCGGTGGTGTCAGTTACGGCGCTTTTCTGGTGCCAGGTCTGATCATGATGTCGCTCTTGACCCAAAGTATCTCCAATGCTTCTTTCGGCATTTATTTTCCCCGTTTTACCGGAACCATTTATGAAGTGCTTTCTGCTCCGGTATCGCCCACTGAAATAGTGCTTGGCTACGTGGGTGCGGCAGCAACCAAAGCGATAATGGTGGGATCCATCATTCTGCTAACGGCAACTCTTTTTGTTGATATGCATATCATGCATCCGCTTTCCATGCTCGTATTCCTTGTGATGACAGCCATGACTTTCAGTATGTTTGGTTTCATTATCGGCATCTGGGCGGATAATTTCGAAAAACTGAATATCATTCCCTTACTGATAGTTATGCCACTTACTTTTCTTGGAGGCAGTTTTTACTCCATCAGTATGTTGCCGGAATTCTGGCAGAAAGTTTCCCTGTTTAATCCGGTTGTTTACCTGGTCAGCGGTTTCCGCTGGAGCTTTTACGAAATCTCCGATGTGAAAGTCAGTGTCAGTTTTTTGATGACGCTGTTTTTTCTAAGCGTGTGCATCGTAGTATTGCACTGGATTTTTAAAACAGGTTATCGTCTTAAAAACTAGACGGGACCAATGCCTCAAGTATCGTCTCTTTCCGATTCAATGTGGAGTTTTAGGGTTTGTAAACATATACTTCTTCGACTGTAGCCGGGGAATACCATGCCTTTAACAACCAGATTACGGGTAATAATAAATAGTATTTAAGTATCCAATATATTCTTGAAACAGGGGTTTATCATGCGGGTTGTATCCAAATTCCAACTATCTATTGCCGCGTTAACCATGACGCTTGCCACAGCAGCTTTGCCACAACAAACAGCTCAGATAGATTTTGAGAGTGTTGGTCGAGGCAGGCCGCTTATAGCAGATGCTAACGAATATGATGTGACAGGTGCCACCTATAGGGGTGGTTTTTTTCAACCAGGAGTGGCCCGTACATTTTTTGGGGGCGCGATGGGAGGGGAGGTGCCTGAGGGTGTTGAGCCTTTGGAGCGAGACCTGTTTACTTCAGATGATTTTTATAAAGACCGCGATTTGTGGATGGACCCGCGTTACTACCGCTGTAACAGCTCTGCAGCCATCGAGGATTTGTGGGGAGCCAATGCCACCGGGTCCCAGATAATGGGCGATAACCCGCCGGCTACTGCCCCATGGGGAATCTGTGAAAATGATTACCCGAGGGAATCTATTGTCAGTCCCTATCCTTTTGCTTCAGCACAGGAACATTACGAGGCATTACTGGAGGAAACCACGCAACGAGGTGGCCCAACTGAGCATACCTATGCAACAGTACCGGGGGAATGGAGCGGGATTTACCAGCATCCGGTAAGAACGCCCAATAATCAGTACTGGTACAAGATGCGTTATAACCAGGTACCCACGATTTTGTCTTTACTGACCGATCAATACCAGGAGTATTTTGTTCAGGAAACATTCCATCACGGTAATACCAATGCAGCTCAATGGCAGTCCCAGTATTGCTGGCCAGAAGGGTTTACGCGCAGATTTCATGAGTTTGCTGTATGGGAGCACTACATCATGGTGACGCCGAACATGGTACAGATTCTTGCCGGGGTCGCGAGAAACTTTATCATCAATATTCATGTTGGCAGGGAGTTCAAACTGGATGGTGTCGTACCAAGACTGGGGGAAGATGTGCCACGTTGGTATGGTGAAACCATTGGTTTCTGGGATGAAGATGTTTTAATTACCTGGACCTCGAATATTCAGGCGTGGAAGAATCATTCTGCCCCTGAACATTCAAACATGATGCAGACGGTGGAGATATATACACCTAATCGAGATGAAGAAGGAAATTTTATTGGCCTCAATCACGAAGCAATTTTCTATGATCCCGAAGTATGGGTCGAGCCAGTAAGAGTGGTCAGGAATTATGTGAAACAGAATGAATTCGACGATCCCGATGCAACCCCTTATGTGTTTGTGGAATGTATCCAGACAATCTTCCCGATTGATGGTTATGCTACACCTGTTTCTCATGGGGACGTGATAGAATACGAAATTCCCGATATGTACGGTCGGCCCTGGGCTGAGATTTGGGATAAGAATTTTGAACAGGATATGGAAAAGCCCGAAGAAGAGGATATATTCAGCTTCTAGTAAGTTCGGATAAGTAATACTGAGAATTACCAGTGGGGGATAAGGAGTAGAATATGAAGTTTATCAATAAGTTAGTAAATATTGCGTTGCCGCTGTCAGTATTGGCTGGTTTGCTGGCCATGCCAGTGCAGGCGCATCATTCATTTGCCATGTATGACATGAGAAATGTAAAGCTTTTCACTGGTGTGGTTACCCGTGTAGACCCCGCTGCAAATCATCTGGCAATTTTCTTTGCGCCAATGAATGAAGAGCGAACCAATGTTCTGCGTGATGAAAACGGTGAGCCGATCATCTGGTCAGTTGAGATGCAGGGATCTGCTGCCATGGCGCGTCAGGGCGTATCTGTGAACGCCTTTCCTCAGGGAACCGTATTTAGTGTAGGCCTTCATCCATTACGTAATGGCGAGAATGCTGGCTCCAGACAGGGTGGATTATTCAAATGTCCGGAACGAACTCCGCCTGAGCCAGGCATGCATTGTGATTCCGTTGAAGGCTCTGTGCAGATTGGTGATGACCCACTTGCAGAAGCGACTTTAGATTAAATTTCAGAAGACTAAATATCAGATTTACTATCTGTAAAAAAAGATCTTGAAAGTAATAAAAAACGGCGTTCAATTGAACGCCGTTTTTTTTGATTGGTTTTCTGGCAGGGCCAGACGTCTATTGCTTATCCGCCCGTTGCTGATAAAAAGAGCGATAGGCGCAGAAGGGGTTATTTATAAACCCACCAGTTGGGACCTTTCTCCGCTTCCAGTCGTGCAAGCTGTTCCCGGTGTATTTCAGCAACCCGTTGCGGCGTAATCAGCTCACTTTCGTCAACCTCGGTGATTTCCACACTGGTTTTGTCTTCGTAGAGATTCTCACCCTTTAGCAGTGCCTTTTCGTTGTAAGGCCAGATGAACGCCTGACGACTGCGAAGATGATAATAAGCATTCGGAGATTCAGCCGCATACCCCAGGTTTTGCAGGTCACTGCCTTTAATAAGCTGGTTGAAGGTCAATTCATCAGCAATACCCCAGTCGTTCACGGCAATGAGGTCGTCGGAATTCCATAGCACGGCCTCGGTAACACTGCTGTAAAACCCAATGACGCCTTCCTTGCCTTCAATTAGCGCCGGATGGTCGCCCCAGGAAACCCGGTAAACGGGATTATCCACGGTCATGTCGGGTGCGGTGATCTTGTCAAATTGACCCGAGCCTTCCAGATGCACATGGCGTCTAAAGTTTTCCAGTATCGCCCTGTGTAATGGATTTTCAGTGCGCTGCAGTAATTCCTCTACAGGATTCATACAGTCATATACGGCTTGTTCAAATCGGTTCATGATTTCCCCCTCCTATATTCTTTATTCTTTCAGATAACCTGGGCGACCAGGTTATCGCTTAATTCGCGCAATTTATTCAGTGCCTGTGGATCTGAAGCCTGCGCATCAGGTTCGGCATTCTCCATGCAGTCAAAGTAGTGACCGCTAACAGATGCCATGTCTTCGTTCAGAATCAGTCTTTCCACCGCGTTGGCGCCATCATCAATTGTTGTTCTGCTGTCAGGCAGGGCAGTGGAGTCCAGCACCATTTTGGTATTCATGAGGGTAGCCGGGTGTAATGAATTAGCGGTGACACCGGAACCTTCCAGTTGCTGTGCCAGATCCATGGTATGGAGAATTTGTGCCAGCTTGCTTTGGCTATAGGCCAGACCATCGCTGTAATATTTTTCCAGCATGGGATCGTTGAAATTGACCGGGGCCTGCGCGATGGAAGCTACGTTGATTATTCTGGCAGGTGCTGAAGATTTTAATAACGGTAACAATTCTCTGGCTAACAAATAACCGGCCAGGTAATTGACTGCAAAAAATATTTCATAGCCGTCTTTGCTTAATGATCTGGTTGACTCCGGCGTTCTGGGTCCAATTCCTGCATTGTTGACCAGCACTTCAAGCTGTTGTTGGGAGCTCAGTATGCCGGCGGCAAGTTTCTTTACTTCAGCAAGGGAAGAGAGGTCGGCATTAAAGTATTCAAGGGTATTATTGCCGGTTGCTGATACCAGATCAGAAAGGACTGCCTGACCTTTCTCCGGGCTTCTTCCATGTAGCAGTACTTTATTCCCCTGGCTGGCCAGTCGATGAGCGACTTCCTTGCCCAGGCCATCCGTTGCCCCGGTAATTAGTATGGTTTTTGTCATAATTGAATTTCAGCCTCTGCAGGGGAAGAGGGCTTCCCCTGTCTCTGTAAAATTCAGCTAGCCGATAGCTTGTCTGACTATTGCTGCCGCTCTTTAGTTGGAAAATCCATATAGACGATGGGGATTATCAACGAGCAATTTTTGCTGAATCTGGGCATCCGAAGCCATCAGGGGAATGAGATCTACCAGGTCACCGTCATTTGGCATGTGGAGTTTGATATTTGGATGCGGCCAGTCAGTTCCCCATAAAACCCGATCAGGAGCTACTTCAATGATGGCCTTGGCAAAAGGCATTGCGTCTGTGAATGGTGGTCCTGCGGAAGAAATTCTCTCTGCTCCGCAAACCTTGATCCAGCAGTTATCTCTCTTTGCAAACTCCATCAGGATATTAAACGGTTCCTGATCGAGGCCGTCCTTGGTTGGTACCCGGCCCATATGATCAATGATGTAGGGGATTGGCAGGTTGTCCAGCAGATCCTGGAAATCCACCAGGTCAATGGCGTCAAAATGGAGTACGACATGCCAGCCAAAGCCTTTGATTTTATTAATAATACTGTGAAATTTGTCCATGTCTGGAATACCGCCCAGATGGCGTACAAAATTAAAACGACAGCCTCGACAGCCACCGTCATTAAGCTTTTCGATATCTGCTTCGGTGAAGTCGTCATTGATATTGGCGACGCCCCGGTAGGCACCACCACTCTGGGCAATGGCATCAAGGATGGGATCATTATTGATGCCGTGGCAACTGGCATTCACCAAAACCGCGCGGGTCAGACCCAGAATACTCTGCAGTTTCTTGAAATCATCCAGTCCGGCATCCGGCGGGGTATAGCTGCGGGTTGGAGAGTAAGGGTATTTATCACCAGGTCCGAAAATATGACAATGCGCATCAGTGGCATTGGCTGGTAATTTGAACTTGGGTGTTTTGGTATCTGGATCTGGCGCCATACAGGATTTTGTCATAGATTCATATTCCCTACAAAGACAAAGTCATTTCAAAGCGAGCTAATTTATCACAAAACCACCCTATTGGAGAAAAAATATTGCCCGGAAGGGAACTCGGGTTGCTGTGATTTTTCCTTATCTGTATTTTTTTCAGGAAATCGAGTAGGCTGGTGCAAGCCGTTTTAGTTAGGGGAATCAAGAGAGATTTTTTGCATGAGTAGAATTATTCCAATATTTAAAACAAGCATATTCGTCAGTCTGTTACTTACATTGTTACCATTTTCAATTCAGGCTCAGGAGTGTGAACGATCGTGCCTGGAAGGCTTCGTGGATCAATACCTGGATGCGCTTATTGATAATAACCCCGATTCAGTTCCTCTGGCCGCTGATGTGCGCTTTACTGAAAACGGGCAACGCCTGAATCTTCGTGATGGTCTCTGGCAGACCATGCAGGCCAAGGGTGATTATCGTATTTTCGTCACCGATGTGCCGGCGCAACAGGTGACTTTTCTGGGTACCATTTTTGAAGAACATCGCGATCCTGCCCAGATGACTCCGGCAGTGCTTTCTCTTCGTTTACGGATTGAAGATAGCCAGATAAGTGAAATAGAACATTTTGTTGTGCGCAGTACCAGTGCCGCAGAAAGGCTCTCGCAGGCAAAACCTCGTCCGGAATTTAGCATGCCTGTGACTGAAAGCCAGCGCATGTCGCGCAATGAAATGCTCGAGGTTGCCAATATGTATTTTACTGGCATGCAAAAAAATGACGGCAAGATGGATTACCCGTTTGCCGATGATTGCGACCGTATTGAAAATGGAATGCAATCTACCAACAGGCCGACTCCAGAAGGCGAAACGCGTCCAGATCCATCCGATGCCAGTAGTTATTCAGCGCAATGGAGCTGTATGGAACAGTTTCAGTCAGGCCTGATCTTTTTTGTAAATCGTATCAGGGACCGTCGCTTCGTGGCAGTGGACGAAGAAAGGGGATTGGTCTTTGCCTTTGTCTTTTTTGATCACTCCGGCGGGAAGTTCAGACATGGCGTCACCCCCAATGGACGAAACGTAGTAGCAGGTCCGGTTCAGCCCTGGACCTGGGGTATAGCAGAAATATTCAAGGTCTATGATGGCACCATCCATCAAATTGAAGCAATTCTGGAAAGAGTTCCCTACGGCATGAATTCTGGCTGGTCTACCTGGGAACAAGGCATGTCTGATGAGCTACAGGATGTGACTTTTTCAGAAGATTAAAATAGTCGCAAGTCGCAAGCAGGCGACCACAGGTCATCCCGTCGGATGCGTCCCTGCGGTCCTTATCCGACCTACAGAAAACCATTAAAGCCCGGGAGAGCGGTTGCTTGCCTCTTGTCTCTTGCGACTTGAAACTTGAGAACAGTTTCCCCATGACTCCTGCTGGGCTTTCCCCTACAATTCAGGCTTCCTAGAAAGAAGTAGTATTCACCAATGCTCCTCACTATCAAAACCATTCACATGTGTTGCGCGCTGATCAGCTTTACCGGCTTTTTGTTTCGTTCCTACCTGATGTTTATTGAATCAAAGTGGCTCAATCATAAATTAATACTGGTGACCCCCCATATCATTGATACCGTGTTTTTATTCAGCGGCTTCAGTATGGCTTTTTTGCTAAACATCGGATTGTTTGCACAGGGCTGGCTCACCATGAAGATTTTTCTGCTGATGTTTTATCTCTTGTTTGTGGGAATTGCCTTAAGCAGGGGGGGGACTAAATATGTGAGGGTAATCGCTTTTTTTCTGGCGATTTTTACCTTTGTCTATATCGTCGGGATTGCTGTCAACAAGACAGCAATCAGTTGGTTTTTTTTGATATGAAGCTCATCAATCAAAAATAACACCTGAAGCAATTATTCAGTGCTTATCCCCCGATTTTATCTTACTCTAACCCCATTCTTGAAAACCATTGCCGGTTCCCGCAGGGTACTGAAATGCCGTAAAGGGCTGCCAGTCACGGTGATGATGTCAGCCAGTTTCCCCGGGGTGATGGTGCCGACTTCATCACCTACGCCCATATATTCAGCAGCATCCGAGGTTGCCCATTTGATTGCAACCAGGGGTGACATACCAAGTTCAAATACCCAGGTTTCCAGTTCACGCCAGGTGGATTCACTGGCCGGGTGACCGAAGCTGCCTTCGTCACTTCCAAAGACCATGATGACACCGCGCTCACTCAGACTTTGCAATTTACGCTTGATGGTGTCGGATGCAGAACGGGGTTGCACATTGAAATTGGCTCTGGCAATGGCCTGACGAATATCCAGTTCCATGTCTGCCGGTAAATCGAGAAAGTTTTTTGGATCATCCAGCCACTCGGGATCGGCAGCCAGTTCATCGGTATTTAAAATCATGCCGACAGTTGGATTCCAGTAAAGGGGAATGCCGCTGGCGATTCGTTGCTCAATAAGATCAAGGATGTCTTCTGGAAAGGTCGGCGTATCAACACCGATATGCTGAATTTCATCTACGCCAGCGATCAGGGCAACACGAATTTCATCGTCATTGCGGCCATGTGCCGTCACTCGAATACCCGCTGCATGGGCCGTTCTTACAATAGCATTCACCATATTCTGTGATTCCGGAACCGCGCCAAGAATCTTTATAAAGTCCATACCGTCAGCAATCAGACGCTTGGTTTCATTGACGGCTTTCCTGTCATTATCTATGGGAATTATATGAGGCATGGTTTGCAGCACATCGATGGGCATTAATGCCGCCCCGGCAGCATAGATAGTGGGACCGGGTAACTCACCTTCTTCAATGCGTTGCCTCACCCTGGCAATATCCCGGGTGTTAACGGCCAGATCGCGCACACTAGTAACCCCGGCCATTAGAATCTGGTGTGCTGAAGCCGGAATGGTGACGTTGGCAAACTGATCTGAGTAGGTGGCAAACCAGTGAGAAAAATCAGGGTGACCACTATAGAGCAGGTGAACATGGGGGTCCCATAAACCCGGCATCAGCGTCATTCCTTCCGTAGATACCAGTTGATAGTCTTCAGGTACCGCAAGCCTGCCAATAGTCCCAACCGCTTCAATCCTGTTGCCATTGATCAGCACAATACTATTGCGCACCGGTTCTGCACCGCTGCCATCAATGAGCAAGCCGCCAACCAGCGCGTATTTTGTGGTATCCAGCTGGGCCAAGGCCTGGTTTGACATGACATTCAGGCTGACTGCAAAAAAAACCAGACAAAGCCTGAGTAATCGAAATTCGAAATATTTCATGGGATCCAATATATGGTTTTTGTGGGTATTAATCTGTGGAATTGTTGGCAACTCTGTCATAAACACGAACCAGCTCGATAGCCTCGGTGAAGCCTTCAGGATGGATATACATCTCGACCCTGAGGCGTTTGCCGGCATCCAGAATAGTGTAGGTTTCATTGGCAAAACCGCCATCTCTGGGCCTTGCCTCAACCAATAATGTCTTGCCTTCCCAGTGTGCAAAAGAAAAGTCCTTTACCGTATCAAGGCCGGTAAGGCTCACACTCTGACTGCGTCCATCTGTATAGACCGGTCGCTTGTAATTGTCATCATAGGTAAATAAATACTGTCCCTCGCCGAATTGTGTTGTCAGGGTCTTGTCATAAGAGATACGGTCATAGAGTTCCTGCTCGGCTGGTCCCCCTCTGAATCGATCTTCTTCGCATCTGAGCCAGCAACGACTGACTTTTTTGCCCATTGCCCGCAGTGCGCTTCCTACCTTTTTATCAGTGTTGTCACTAAGTTCAGTATTGATGACCCAGCGTCCGAAGTGTGCAGGGGAAGGATTTTCCTGTGCCTGGACAGAGTAAAAACCCAGGCACAATAAAAGCGCCAGTAAATAGCGACATTGAGCTTTGATATGACTTTTCTGCGGCATGATTGAGCTACTCCCTCAAGAAAAAAGTGTAGACTTTATGCGGATAAAAAGCCAGAAAGGGTACCTGCTGCATAATCTCTCCTTTATACTCGGCTGAGAATCAAGGGCAAGAACATTCATGTTTTAAATCCGGATGAAGCAAAAATATGATAAAAATCGCTTTGCGGACCCCTTACCCGAATTAATAAAAAACTGGAAACAAGTATGTACACACCAAAAATCCTTGCAGGATTAATGTCACTGCTGTTGTTGGTCTCGGCCTGCAGTGAAGAGGTTTCTCCGACAGTTTCAAGCGCCGGGGAAATGGATGCTGACGGCAGTGAACTGGTTTTATTGCAGGCGCGCCTGAATGACCTGCAGGAAAGAGCCCAAAGACTCAGGGACACAAAAGAGATTAAACGTCTCCAGCGCGCCTATGGTTACTATCTTGATGAGGCCATGTGGGATGATCTGACGGAACTGTTTACTGATAATGCCACAGTAGAGTATGCAAGGGATGGTCTCTATCGCGGTAAAGAGCGTATTCGTGAATATCTTTATCGCTTGGGCGACAACCGGTCAGGACTGGCAACGGGACAGCTGAATGAGCATTTCCAGCTAATGCCGGTTATCACCTTGTCTGAGGATGGTATGTCCGCGCAGGGTCGCTGGCGTGCACTGATTCTCGCCGGGCAGTATCAGGAGTCTGCCTTGTGGGGTGAAGGGCCTTATGAAAATGAATATGTAAAGCAGGATGGTGTTTGGAAAATAAGTAAATTGCGCTGGTACCAGACCATCATGGTGCCTTATAACGGCGGTTGGGGGCTTAATGAAGACGTCAATCAGGGGATTTATGTCTCTCCGGACTTTCCGCCCGATGAACCACAGACCGATAATTTTGGCTCCTGGCCGGAAACCTTCCTGCCTCCCTTCCATTTCGATAATCCGGTAGGTCGCTATGTGCCGTCCGAATCAACCACTGAAGGAGAAGGCCAATGAACTATCCAAAACCATTACTCCTGATATGTTTATTGCTGACGTCGCTCAATGCCAGAGCACAGGATGACGCATTACTATCATTGGCTACAGATATTGCCCGGGCTGAAATGGAAATTCAGCTACTGGAAGATGAAAGTGAAGTGGAAAACCTGCAACGTATTTTTGGATTTTATATCGACAAGCATCAATGGACCCAGGCAGCGGATCTGTTTACTGATGATGCAACGCTCGAAATTGGTGGCTCTGGAGTCTACGTGGAAAAAGCCAGGATCCTGGAATATTTCAAGCGCATGGGGGCAGAGGGGCCCCAGGAAGGAATTCTGAATGACCATATGCAATTACAGCCGGTTGTCCATGTTAGTCCTGACGGAACAGCAAAGGGGCGCTGGCATCATTTTTCCCAGCAGGCAGAATTGCGCGTCAGTCATTTCTGGGGCACGGGCATCTATGAAAATGAATATCTCAGGGAAGACGGCGTCTGGAAAATCAGCAAGCTGCATCTTTACTCCACCATGCGAACTCCAGTTGATGATGGTTGGCGTGTAACCGCATTACCCAGGTCGCAACCCAGTGAAGAATTTCCCCCGGATCGACCTGCGTCGGTTGATTATGAAAATTATCCGTCGGTTTATGTTGTGCCATTTCATTATGAGCACCCGGTGACATCACCTTTTGTTCCCAACATTGCAGTGGAGGTGTTATCTGTTCCCACAGCAGAAACTCTTGCAGTCGAACTGGAAGAGCTGGATCACAGGCTGAGTCGACTGGAAGACGCGAATGATATTGAGCGCCTGCAAACTATTTACGGTTATTACCTTGCCCGCAACCAGTGGGATGAGCTAACCGGAATTTTTGCATCAGATGGCACCATTGAGATCGCCATGCGTGGCGTCTATCGAGGAGCCGCCAGTATTCGTCGAAATCTGAATCTCTATGGAGTGCAGGATGAGTTGCCCGGTGAATTACATAACCATATGCAATACCAGCCGGTTATTCATGTGGCAGATGATGGATTGAGTGCTAATTTACGTTCACGGGCTTTTAGTATGATGGGCAGTTTCGGTAATCAGGGACGTTTCATGGGCGGGACTTACGAGAATATTTTTGTGAAGCGAAATGGTCAGTGGATGATGTTCAAGGATCAGCAAATCAATACCTATTTTGCCGGTACTGATGATGGCTGGATCAATCTCACACGTTCAAGCCCCCCGGGTATTACACAAAGTAATCCGCCGGACGAGCCGCCAACAATGCAGTTTGAAATGTACCCGAAAGCCTTTCTGCCTCCTTATCACTATGCCAATCCGGTAACGGGAAGAACGGAAGTGGTTCAATAACGAAGTCACAAGTCACAGGATACAAACGGTTCAGGTGGGTTGTTAGTCCGGGGGCGGATTTTTAACAGCAATAGAGGCTTTAATCTACAATGGCATCATACAAAAGGGGGCATCTAGCCCCCTTTTGCTTTTATCCTTTATCCTTTATCCTTTATCCTTTATCCTTTTTCCGCTTTTCTAATCTGCCGGTTCTATTTTAAGGATGGCGCCGTCACGTTGTTCTGTGGCCAGGTATATAAATTCATCCGGGCCCATTTCAATATCCCGCACGCGCTGGCGCAGGTCGATGATCAGGGATTCTCGACGTATTTCCTGGTAATCACGATTAAGCATGATGCGTTCCAGATGGCCGGTGCCGGGGATCTCTCCGGTACGCAAAGCGCCGACAAGTATGTCATTTTTCCAGGCTGGCAGGGCATCGCCCGTATAGAAAAGCATGCCGGAGACAGCTATTGCCGGCGTCCAGTAGACGATGGGTGGTTCGAAAATAGCATGGGTAGGGCGGTCATTGGTTTGCCATGGGCCAGGGTAGGTCCGTCCCAGGCTTACCAGCGGCCAGCCATAGTTATAGCCGGGTTTGATCCAGTTCAGTTCATCGCCACCGTTGGGACCATTTTCATTCTGGAAGACTTCACCGGTTTCAGGATGGATGGCGAGACCCAGTGCGCCACGATGGCCATAGGAAAATATTTCCGGACGCGCCTCACTGTTGCCCACAAAAGGATTGTCAAGCGGTGCGCTGCCATCATCATTAAGGCGCAGGACTTTGCCACTGAGAGTTTGCAGTGACTGAGGGTCGGTACCGTTGGTGGTGACATAAAGCTTGCCATTATGGCCAAAGGCAAGTCGGGCCACACCATAGACTCCTGGGCCGGGATCAAAGATGTCGGTAAAGTTCTCAAGTGAACTGCCATTCCAGCGCGCACGGCCGATGGCAATATTGTTGGTGCCTTCAGGTTTTGGTTTGGTGTAGCTGAGGTAGAGTAGCTGGTTGTTTTCAAAATCCGGGTGTTTTACCAGATCGATATAACCGTGGGAGGTGCCACCGGCACCGGATTCTCCAGCAAACACTGAAGGTGGTCCGCCCATGATCGGATTACTTTGCATTTCACCGTCTTCAATCAGGTAGATTTCGCCACGTCTTGTGATGACCAGCAATTTACCATCCGGAAGAAATTCCAGCGCCATCGGATACTCCAGTTTTGCCACAACAGAGACCTTGATATCCATGCCTTCTGCCGTTGGATAAATCCAGGGACCTTCTCCCATGGGAATATTTTCAAGCCCTGTGGGTGCGGTTGGGAACGGGCCGCTAAACGGGATGTCGCGCTGGGCATTAGCTGTCGCCAGCGGCAACAGGCATAAGGCGCCGACTAAAACAGGTTGTCTGAAAATGACTTTCAATAAAACAATGATAGAGTTCATAAGTAATTATTTCCCGTAAGTTTTATAATTATGGGGTGTTTATACCAGTTATACCGCGCTAAGTTAATGTTGTGAATTAAAGAAATTTCCTGCTCAGGAAATCGATAATTTTTCTATTATAGGCTTTTGCCAGAGCAAGGGCTTTTTCCTCGCTGATATCGCCTCGTTTTGCCATGCTTTTTGCTACATGCTCTGGCTTGCGAAACAGCGCGACAATGACCGGATCATCCAGATGATCATAATACTTTTCAATGGTCATTGTGGTGCGGGGATCCTTCCAGCCCCAAAGCGGCTTGTTGTCCTTACGCCTTATCAGGCTCTCGGTATCGACCGGATTTAATGGTCTGTCTACATCATCCCAGATATTTCCCCCGAGGATTTCCACGTTTTTCTTGAGAAAATCCATGTCTTCAAAATGGCCCTCGGGATTGTCGGGCAGCCCGGAAAGTAAATCGTCTCCCATATGTACTCCTGCTTCATTCAGAGCCTTGGCAACCAGACTGGAGGCACTGCGGTGGCAGCCCAGGATTACGAAAGTCTTGTTCATTATTCGGACTTCTCCTTTAGTATGACTCTTTCACTAATTGCCAGAATTGCAGGAACTGACCATTCTCATTCACTGCGCGTAGAAAATAGTGGCCATCCCTGAGGCGATTCCACATGGTGTTACTGAAAGTGAATGCGTCGGCTTTAGGCGTGGCTCTGGCAAACACAATAAAATCTTCCTGCACACCAATATCAATGTAACAAGCTTCTTCCGGCAATGACAAAACCGGGGCGCTGTTCAGCTTTCCCAGATCCAACAAGTCAGTCAGACTTTCTGATTGTGGTAATGGTGGTGGTCCACCGGGATAATATTTCTGCAGGAATATTTTTTCACTCTGGCTCATCAGGGCGGCTTTACTCTCAGGGGGTTCCGCTGACTGGTTCCAGTAGTGCACTGCTTTTGCCTGGGCGACACACACGGGTATAACCCCTTTTCGCATCAGGCGACCACATAAATCCGTGTCCTCGTAGTAAAGAAAAAAGTCTTCGTCAAAAATTGGCATGTTTTGCTGCATAAACCAATGATTGTCTGCCAGCAGGCAGGCGCCGGACAAAACCGGCTCACTAAATGGCACTTTTTCTTTCCAGAAGCGAACGTGGCGTGCCTGGGCAAGCTGGCTCAGGTCAGGGTTTTCGGATAGTCCCTGGTTGGGAATATGTCGGTCTGAAAGTAACCACAGGGGATGACCCAGCGCCGGAGGGAGTTGCAGTGTGCAGGCATCATCCCAGTAAAAACGCGGACCACATAGCGGCGCGCGAAGTTGTTTTGAGGCATCAAGCAGGTGTTTCAGACAATTTCTTTGCAGGCGCACATCGGGATTAAGAATTAAAAGCCAGCGGGTTTTCAGGCTTTTGGCGGCCAGGTTGATTGCCGCGCCAAAACCGATATTGTGAGCAGGAGTGATAACTCTGGTGTTCTGAAACTCAGGCTGATCCTGATCAATATCATTACTGTTATCAATAATGATAGTGTCAGATACCTGATCTTTCAGGCGCGAAACAAGGGCGGCGGTGTCCTTGCTGTTACCATAATTGACAATGGCGGCAGTTACTTCTTGCTGGGCTGATAAGTCCATCAATAATGCAGTTAAAAATTATCCAGATCGTTGGCCAGGGCCACCGCGCCGGAGTAGCTGCGTTTTACTTCAGCAACAATGTCTTCTGCGCTCGCGTTAAAAAACAGGATATGGGTCAACACGACCAGCCCGGGTTGGGCAATGTTGGCTATTTCTGCTACCTGGGTTGCGCTGGTATGGGAGTGGCCATGGTAATCCTGCCAGAATTCAGATTGCTGGCTTAGTCTGTCGCCACTATAGACTTCATGAATGAGAAGGTCTGCCCCCTTGGCTTTTTCAGCAAGCGTTTCGCTGTAGGTAGTGTCTCCCGAGATCACAATAACTTTATCTGCGGTGGTGACTTTATAACCAAATGCCGGCCTGATCTCTCCATGAGGTACGGTAAAGGCTTCTACGGTGATATCGGCATTGGAAAAGACAATGCCGTCCTCGATTTCCGTAGCGCTGGCCAGATAACCCTGCCTGTCAGTAATAAGTTGCGGTGGGGTGCCGATGGTTCGAATATTGGCTTCAATCGCCAGCATTGAGTTCATGTTATTCACATACTCAGACAAGCCTTTTGGTCCAAACACGGAAAGCCTCTGCTGTCTTCCCCACCAGCGGTGGCCGGAAAGTTCCGCGATATCATGTATATGGTCACTATGCAGGTGGGTAATAAACAGATATTTGATGTCCTGAGGATACAATTCAGGAATATCATGGATTTCATTTGCCTGTGTAGCCCGTTTTACCATGCCGCCACCAGCATCAAAGACATAGGCTTCGCCGTTGGTGATAATAGCAACACCGGGGCCGGTGCGTTGGGCGTCTGGAACGGGTGTGCCGGTGCCAAGAATGATAACCCGGGTTGGCTCAGTATTTTCAGCAGCAAAGCTCACTGAGGGTAGAGCCGAGGTGATAAATAACAGTAAAAATGAGCGGCTGAGTAAAGTAAATATTGAGTTTGGCATGAAGAATATTATTGTTGTTGAAGGCGAAAGAAGCATAATGAACATCTGCTACAATGGCAAGAATCACTAGCAGTCAGAGTTAATAACCTACCCATGAACCCGGCATTAAAACCCCATGTAGAATCCTTTATCGAGCAAGAACAGCTACCTGCTGAATATTTCAACACTGTAGAAAAATGGTTTCTGCCCATGGTCGATGAAATTCTTTATAAAATTTCATTCCATCAGGGAACCTATGCTATCGGTATCAGTGGTTGTCAGGGCAGTGGTAAATCGACACTGGCGTCACTGCTGGTAATGATGCTGAACAAGATGCTTGGCCTGCGCTGTATTAATCTCTCCATTGATGATTTTTACCTTACCCATGAGGAAAGACAGGCCCTCGGCAAATCCACACATCCTTTGCTGGCCACCAGAGGCGTGCCAGGCACTCATGATGTGGATCTGGCCATTAAAACAATTTCTTCCCTGCAAAATTCCGCTGAGACAGCGGTACCGCGATTTGACAAGGCGCTTGATGACCGCATGCCAGCGGATCAGTGGCCTAAAATCAGGGGGCCAGTAGATGTTATCGTGCTGGAAGGCTGGTGTGTTTCAGTTACAGCCCAGCCGAATGAATTACTTGAGGAACCGACCAATGAACTGGAGACACTGGAAGATGCTGATGGCACCTGGCGTCATTATGTCAATGCTGCGATGTCAGGGAAATATCAAGAACTTTATGCGCTGCTGGATTACCTGGTATTTCTAAAGGCCCCGGATTTCGCAAAGGTGTTTGAATGGCGCCAAAATCAGGAGAATCGATTACAGGAAAAATATGCGAGTGAAAAATCCAGCAATGAAATTGATAACCGCATCATGTCACCGATCCAGCTTCGACGGTTCATACAGCATTATGAACGCGTTACCCGTCATGGTCTTGAAACTCTTGGTGACAAGGCCGATGTGGTTTTTCAACTTACAGATAAACAGACCATAGACCAGAGACTTAAATAAATAAGCGGGAAGAGCATGCAGGTATTAATAGCAGAACTACAAAAATTGCAGAACACCGATGTGCTGCTTGGCGACAGCATTTCCGAAAAATATCAGCATGACTGGTCTGCAGATGCTCCGGGCATTCCGGGTGCAGTAGTGCGACCATCTACAACCCGCGCGCTTTCCGAAGTCCTGGCATTGTGTCATGGTCTTGATCAGTCAGTGGTTGTTCAGGGCGGCCTTACCGGGCTGACTGGTGGCGGTATTCCAAAATCCGGTGAAATTGCCATCAATCTGGAGCGCATGACAGGTATTGAAGAGCTGGATCGTGATGCGATGACCATGACCGTCAAAGCAGGAACGCCATTACAGGTTATTCAGGAAGCTGCTGATGAGGCCGGCTTTATTTTTCCCCTCGATCTGGGTGCCAGAGGGACCTGCAATATCGGCGGTAATATTTCAACCAATGCCGGCGGTAACCAGGTTTTGCGTTTTGGTATGACACGGAACCTGGTAATGGGGCTGGAAGCGGTGATGGCCGACGGTACCGTAATTTCATCCATGAACAAGATGCTTAAGAACAATGCCGGGTATGATTTAAAGCATCTGTTTATTGGCACTGAGGGCACTCTGGGTATCGTTGCCAGGGCAGTTCTGAGACTGTTCCCAAAAGCTGGAAGTCGCTGTACGGCCTTACTGGCGCTGGAAAAATTTGATGATGTTGTCAGTCTTATGCATAAACTGACTGCTGAATTTAGTGGCAACCTGAGTGCATTTGAAGTGATGTGGGAAAGTTATTTTCATTTTATCACCGACAATGTGGATACTATCGATTCGCCGCTGGAGCAGCGCTATCCTCTCTATGTACTGACGGAACTGGAAGGTAGTAACCCGGAAAAAGACCAGGAGCTTTTTGAAAATACTCTGGCCGCTGCAATGGAAGAAGGACTGGTGGTTGATGCCTTAATAGCCAACTCTGAAAAAGATCGGGAAGGCTTCTGGAAAATACGTGACGGGGTGGGTGAAATATCTGCCTTTATCAGGGATTCAGCGAATTTTGATATCAGTGTTCCCATTTCATCCATGTCCGCCTTTCTTGAGCAGGTAGAAAAGGAAGTGGTAGAGGCCGTGCCAAAAGCCAAGATTATGGTGTTTGGACATATTGCCGACAGCAATTTACATTTTCTTTGTCATAGCGGCAGCCATGATGATGTTAAAGCGATGTATGACGTCGTTTATAAAGTGGTGGGAGATTTTAATGGCTCAGTCTCTGCAGAACATGGCATTGGGGTGCAGAAAATTAAATATCTGCACCATTCAAGAAACCCGGAGGAAATTGCCCTGATGAAAACGCTCAAGCTGGCGCTGGATCCCAAGGGTATTTTAAATCATGGTCGCGTGTTGCCGGATTAAAATATATCGTCGGGAAAGTATTAAATAATTTCTTGCGATAGCCGTTTTCTTTTTTGGCTCTGCCTATTCATTCTGGTTGTCGCGACTGGAAGCCGTCAGCATACGTTTGCCGCTTGCATCAAGAACAATTGATGTAGCATTCACAAGATTGCTGCCATCTCTGGCAAGGGCTCCATCGACTGTAATGACATCATCGGTTTTTAACGAATTTCGTTTCCAACCTGCGCGAAGCAGTGCATTTGGGCCTCCCAGTTCCAGTGCCCAGTTTTCAGTCCTTCCGGATGCATCGTCCGCCACTTCGATGTAGATAAAAATATGGGGATTGGTCCATTCCACCCTGGTGACCTTGCCGTTCAATGTGACGGTTTTTGATGCGTCATACTGTGCGGGAAAAGAATGATGGCCGCTTACTGGTAAAGAATAAACAAAGAGGCCTGCGAGTAATAAAAAGAAAGGTGTTGCTCTATAGGTGTATTTCATAATCTGTCCCTCGCATTGGGAAATTTAAGGCGCGTATTATTGGATTAATTTTGAAGATTCATGCGTTCAACAAACTGCTCATTTTCTAGGCAGATTTCATCAATTAATTCAGCATCGACCACGATGCGTTCGGTAAGGGTTACCGTCCAGGGGGCGGTATAGGCTCCCGGATCATCTACGGTAACTTTTATTTCCATATGACCATAGTCGAGGCGTCTGATTTCTTTGCGTACTTTGCCTTGTTCAGTCAGAACACTGCCATTCCAGTCGATCCAGGTATCGTCACGCACACCGATAGTATCAATAACCAGAGTATCGCCCTGCCACGTTGCCGTTGAATAGCCTTGCCATGAAGGGGAAGGGTCATCCGGTAAGGGCCGGGCATCGGTAAAAACCTGGCGATATCCGGCATTCATTTCATTAAGCACGACCAGCAAATCATCGGTATGAACAAATTTAAGCAGATGGGGCAGGCCATAGGCGCGAAGAAAGTTGTCCGGCAGGCAGCGAATATGAGGATCGTCTAATGCCAGGTTAGCGGTACGTTCGGCGACGATGGGTGCTAACCAGTCCTGATAGGGCAGGCCTCCAGGTATATCAATTCCTAGATTGCCCATCTGCCGCGATGACTGAATATTGTTCACGCTGCTGGGAGTTTCCTCGCCTTCAGGAGTGCGATCTGAAATCCAGATGCCAGATAAATCCGGTTTGCCATTGGCCATGCGAGGAACGGGTGCCGTCATGTGCACACTACCATCTGCATTTCGCGGCACATCCCTGGTTGGATAGCTTATCCATTGAGCATTGGCGTTGCTGCAGGCTAAAGTGGCTCCCAGAAGAATCGAAAGTACAAAATTAATTCCTTTGCCAGTGTCTTGAGTCCCCATAAATGTTCCTCTGGTGCTTTATTTTAATTATCGACCTTTGTGATGTGCGCATAGTATAGAAATACTTGATCAGATCCGTTTTACCATTAAAGCTG
>JAHEHN010000006.1 GCA_024644515.1 Gammaproteobacteria bacterium | reverse complement strand
CCTGTTGCACACTAACCTGCCCAGTTTACCCAGCGGCCATGATAATCTGCCCGCCCCAGGCTTTGTTCCCGTCCACCAGGCCATAGCGTGAGCGTGATGGCCGCCCCCGGATCCTTGCCATCAGGTTCCAGGCGCAACCAGGCCAGAGGGGAGCTTTCAGTAGCCTTTTTACCAGCCTTTTCAATAAGAGCACGGTTGGCGATTTTGGCCTCTTCTTCCTGATAGCCCCAGACAATGGTGTGATAAATCACATGAACGTGGCCTTCAGTATTTCTCCCAAGCCTTTTGGGTAGCCAGCTTGAAATATCTTCTGCATCTACCGGGTAGTTACATTTTTCAAGAAAAGCGAGGGCATGATCTGTGAGGATAAAACGATCTTCCTGATCTGCCCAGATATAGGAAAGCAGTCTCAGCCTTTCACCCGGGTCGCGAAAATCGACCGGTTTTAAATCGCAGGCAGCTCTTTCAGCGACTTTGATATTGACCGGTTGGGGAGGCGGATTTCCGCGCCATTGCGGCGACAGAACGATGCCATTGCTTGGCTCGCCCCAATGCTGTCCATCCAGTAGATAGGCAAAACTATCCCAGCATTGATTGATGCCGGCACTGGCGCCAAGTTCAGAAATTGTAAAAGGCAGTTTGGTTTTTTCGGCAATAGTTAAAAAGCCGGGTATCAAGGCGGCGCAGCGTCTTACTTCATTGGTCTGTGGTGCGTGAGCCAGAAAAGGATGGATGAAATCGGCATGCTCATCCATCGCATGATTCACTGCCTGCCATAGATCAGCGCCACTGACGCTCTTATGGTCAGGCGGATATACCCGTTTTAATTTTCCACACTGGTCCTTCAATACAAGTGCATGCAATGCGCCGGCAATTCTCAAGGGTAGCGCGACATTCCAGAATTCCTGCGTATCTGCCATGCCAAGCAGATTATGGCTAACACTATTACCAGCTTCCAGGTGTTCGGCAAACAGGGTGCATAAGCGGACCATGAAGGGCGAGTCCAGCTCCTGGCAATATTTTGCCTGGGTCAGAAAAATTTTCCTTAATTGCTGTAGTGATTCCTGATCTTGTGACAATGGTGTTATTTCCAAACTTTTTTATTCCTGACATGATTCTAGCAGAGCCGTATCCACGATACTTACTCATAATTGCGGGCTGCATAAGCCATGCTGCAATTTACGCTATCGAGCTTTCAGCTCAGGCCTTGATCCGGTAAAAAATATTGCTGGCAGAAAATGTCAGCAGCGCAAAAAGAAAGACAAAACCTCCCCAATGATAATCGCCGATATTGAAAAACAGATTGGCTGCAAAGTCTGACATGGCGGTGCTAACGCCATTGCCTAACTGATTTAGCAGGGAGTTGTTAGTGGCCCCAAGGGTATTTCTCAAAGTGGGATAAAGCAGAACCCCCCAGACAGCCAGAGGAGAGAGAATGGCGAGTTTTTCTTTGCCATAGAGCATCAAGCCCGGTGCCATCATGCTGATTATAATTACCAGCCATGCTTCTATTTCCGCAATACGATAATAACTGGCATCACCATAGACAGGAAAAGTGGCCAGAGGGAGAAAAACACTGCCAGACAAGAGGATGGCAGAAAGGTAAATGGCTAATTGCAGCTTGTGTTTGGACATTGTCAGTATCTGTTGTACCAGGCTAATTCCGTCAGGTCCCAGCCCGGTAAGATGAATACATCAAGAATATTTAGCAAGTCTAACTACATTTAAAGGGAGGGTTATACAGGTATTTTTTGTTATCTATGTCGATAGTGAAAGGACGTGATAACTCTGCAGGAGTGAAATTGGTAGCGGGGATACAAATATAACAGGCTACTAAAGAATTAGCAGGTCACAGTTCAGCGCTTTGCTGGTAATACTGGATGACAGAGAGTCATCATTGTTTGCCATGCAGTTGCACATATCCCTGACATAATCCTGTCGGCTGGCAAATAATCGTCCCGCATTGTGAATAACCTGTTTGTGACAGAAGGTAGAGTAAGAGAGCAAGGTGCTAATACTGGCCTTGATGAGATTGCAGGAAAACGCATCAAAAAATATAGAGGCGTTTTTTCTTTCCTTATCTTCTTTACTTTCCTTGAGGGGGTTCAGGCCGGTAAGAATTCGATGATCCAGCAGGCCAAGATCTACAGCTTCATGAATGCTGGAATCGATGGCGTCGTTATCCAGCTCCAAAGATTTACCGGTAATTGTAAAATAGTAGGGAGAACCATCTGCGATGGAGACACTGTTCATTTCCTCGCGCAAATTGATTTCCAGACTGGCCCAAAGCGTTTCTTTCCGATTACTGACTTTTTGTTGGCTAATGACAGATATACGAAACTCATTCATGCCTTCCAGTGAGACCTGGGCCGTATTGGTTTCCAGTCGCACGGTATAAAGCCGATCATCGGTTTCATGAGACAGGCTGCACAGCTCAATCAGGCTGTCTGCATTAAACCCAGCGGTATCTAATGACGCTTTTTTTTCTTCAGTCACTGGTGCAAATGCTTCCATGTTCATTTTGAGTCCCTGATAACGATATTGTAACTCTGGATGGTGGCAATTTGATAGCGCGCTAGTCCTTCTACGCTATCCATGTGTCAATTTACAAGACTAGGGCTATTTGCCGAATGAAAGAGTGATGCACGTCTTATTTTTTGGTCACCGCTTAGGGGCAGGGGGAGACAGGAAGGGTGAATAAGCGAGGTAAAATAGCGTAAAGTCTGGAATAGCAGCGGGTGTGGAGTGATTCAGTAATAGTTGATGTGAGAAAGGCAGCCAATAGCTTTGTATTTAAATCGCCTGCCTGGTTTTTCCGGGTTTAACTGTGATCCACATAGTATTGGACGCCGCGATTGATGGCCACCACCGTCAAGTCGTTCAGATTTCTCTGCAGACACTCATACATGGCATCAATGTAATCATTTTTATGGGTAAACAGTCGCTGTTTCTCCTTGATCACTTTTTGATGGCATTCCATGGAGCCGGCAATTATCGTGCTGATGCTGCTCATTAACAGATTCATCGCTATCCTATCCTCAAGTAGTTCCCTGGGAACCTAGCGCCTGTTTTCAACCCTTTCTGTGGTTCTGCCATCTTTCAGCCAGGCAATGCCGTTGGTCACTGCTTCGACAATGCCTTCATCCAGTTTCAGGTCTGAAAGGTCCAATGTGTCTTCGCTCACAGAAAAAAAGACCGTTGGTCCGCCCTCAATAATGAGACTGTTGTTATCCTGTTTGAGGCTGATGTCCAGAACGCTGCTGATACTTTCAGTCTGTTGGGTGTCTTTATCAAAGCAGGAAATGGTAACGGCATAATAACTCAGACCTTCAAAAGTAATCTGTGTCAGGTTGACCTTGAAATCCAGTGTATAAACCCGGTTCTCGAAATCCTGAGAAGTCTTGCCCAACAGCGGCAGGTCAGACTTTCGTCTGGCAGGTTTGTCAGGGTTATCAGTATTCATGGTTTTTCACGGGATTTCCCGGAAGCGGGAATGAGTAAGGAATCAAGCATGAGCCCTGTTAGTATCAGAGTATATTACACCCAACTTGGCCATCGAAACCCTAATATTTTGCGGTAATGAATTATGTTGGCCAGTTGTTTCACTGTAATTAATATGAATCAAACCCAAGGCTTTTTTCTGGCCTGATTTATGGAACCTGTACACTGGTCACCGGAATAGTTTCGCTACCGGTCGATTCTGCGACTTTAAAATTGAACACATAGTTGGCTTCCAGCCCCATACGCAGATCCGTAATAAGCACATCGCCGCCGCGCAGTGTTACCTTGTAGAAACCGTGAGTGAACCAGAGAATACGTTGCACTGGCCAGTGATCTGAAATCTCATCAAGCAGATAATCGTCGCTGCCATAATAATTAAACTGCAAGGAATCAGCCTGGCCAAATACCGATAAAAAGCCATCAAAATAGCCCTCATCATTTCTGCCAATAATTCGCCAGACCACGGTGTTAAACGGCGCGGGTGTTGACATTAATCGCTTGTATTCAATGCCCTGTGCGGCAAGTACTGCTTCTGAATTATGATCGACAATCACCTTTGCCATCGCGGTCCAGCCGAGGTAAACAGAGCTTAGAATCAATCCCGCAGTATTTAGTCGGTGACCGATCAGCTTCTCACGACTTATCACCATGGCGGATAAAAAACCGATCAGCAGCCACAGAGTGTAGGCAGGATCTACAATAAAAATAGTGGACAGACTCACCGGGTATTCGGTTATTGGCCAGAATAATTGCGTGCCATAAACGGTAAAGGCATCCAGCAAGGGATGTGTGATAAGTGCCAGGAATACCAGTATGAAAATTTCCTTGCGCTGATCCTGAAGTTTCGGCTGTATTTTAATTATCAGCCAGCATAAAAGCGGAGATAAGGCCGCCAGTACAAACAGGGAGTGCGTGGCGGAGCGATGGTAGGTCATTGAAGCTATGGCATCATCCCAGGGGATGAATGAGTCGAGATCTGGCAGGGTCGCAACAAGTCCGCCAATCACAGGAGCACGATTGCCAATTTTGCGGCCTAGTACAGCCTCGCCTATGGAAGCGCCGAGGGCAAACTGTGTAATGGAATCCATAGTGTCCTGGTCAGGTGTTAATCAGCTGCTGGTAGCTCTACTGAAAGCTAAGGTTCGAAAATATTCATGTGGCAACGCCAAGCCTGACAGCATTTGCCAGTGGCAGTCTAATAAGGCTGCTCGCCAGAGATGAGCAGCTATTGTACCTGACAGCTATAACTGGCGGCATCATTGGTATCGCCTTTGCCATCCCAGTTTGCTACTTCAGGATAGGCGCATAAAGGACGCGTCATATCCACGCGGCCTTCACGAATGCGTGAAGCGGTAATGCGCTCTGGCGTTGTTCCGTTTTCCACCCAGGCTTCCAGGGCACCAAGGAAGTTTGCCTGATCAGGCCCAACACCGCCACGACAATGGCCCATGCCGGGCATCATGAAAAGGCGCAGCCAGTCCTTGTGCTCACCGTCTACGGTGGCCAGCACCTGGTTATAGTAATTTATGGTATTGATGGGAGAAGGGCCAGGGTCATTCCAGCCGTGATAGAACAAAATTTTGCCACCGCGGGCTTTAAATTCACTTAAGTCTGTATCCAGCGCCTCAATAAAGCCGGCTTTACTGCGCACCAGCGCCAGGTCGCGTTCCAGTTCAAATTCCCGCCAGTCCCAGTCCGGGTCTTCATAACCGACATATTGTGTCGCTTCGGTTTGCAAAGCCGACGGTACTGAATTCGCCGCTGGTATGCACCAGCCCAGCTCAAAGCCCTTGGCATGGCCCGGATATAACAGTTCTCCATTGGAGGTATAAGTGCCATTAAAAACACTATCGACGGCGGTAAGCTCAGCTTCGGTCAGGCAACTGCTTGATTGAGCGCCATCACAGCGCAGGGATTGAGGTTCAAAAGCACAGGACAGGGGGTTATTAAGGAAGCCATCCGCAACACCATCATTGGCCTCACAGCTTGCCAGTACTGCCTCATGAAGCAGCTGTACTTTTTCTTCAGACAAGGCGAGAGAGCGGTTCTCGATCAGCGTTTTCATATTATGAAATTGCACCGCATTCAGGGCTAACTGGTTGTATACCGGTGCGCCGGCAATAATAGCGTCAAAATCTTCGGGAAAACGCAGGGCAGACATCATGCCCTGGCGGCCACCGGTGGAGCAGCCCTGATAATAGGAAAGCCCGGGCGGGCGTTCATAGTAACTCTCGATCAGGGTTTTGGAGTGCACTGCCATTTCATGCATGGCGCGCCAGGCAAAATCGAAGACTTTTTCCGGATGGCCCACGGCAAAGGCAGCACTGCCTCCTATATGACCGGTATCGTTGGAAGCCACGGCATAGCCCGATTGCAGGCCAAGGGCCATGGCAGAAAAACTGATGGATCCGGCCCAGCCACCATTTCCCAGCGCCAGAAACTTGCCGTTCCAGTTGTCTGGTAACCACAGTTCCATTTCGATATGAGAGACATCAGAGGGGCTAAGTACCTCTACTACCCGGCAATGGGCCGGCAAGGAGAGGTCAGCACCGCGATTCTGGCTCAAAAATCCCGCTTCATGCTGCTCTGTAACACTAATGCTGACGGAGTCGATAGCAACAAGTCCGAGATCAGCACAAGTGGCCCCCAGGGCCGGAACGGCCGCAAACAGCCAGCCAAGACAAAGCAGTGATCGCCAATAAGTTCTTATCATGACTTTCTCCCGGCCAGTTGTGTTGAGAGCTAGTCTCTGGGTCGTGGTCCGTAATGGGGCATGTCCTGCCCATATTCATAGGCGCCCAGATCGGGTGCGCGACCATTGAAGCCGTCATTGATATTCGGCAGTGCCATGCCAGCATCGATGGCATCGGCGCCACGACGCAAGCGTAAATCCACCACTTCGGGATCATACAGTCGGCCCGGGTCATCAAGGTCGGGCATTTGTGCATTCACGAAAATATCATAATCCAGCAGCACGCTGTTGGCGTCCTGGCCGCTGCCCTGTTGGTATTCCTCAAAGCTCGCATATTCTCTGGTAACCAGGGGTGCACCATATTGTCTGGCCATTTCCCGGGGAGGAGAGCTCCAGCTAAAGGCGATATCGGATTCGGGATTTATCCGATAGCCGTTGTAGTCACTTGAGGAATAGTTGGTATAGGTTCGAATCGCCATGGTGGCCGGCTGTCTACCCTGTCCAAAAATCAGGTTATTGCGAAAATGCAGATTCGACGCAGGTGTGATCTGTCTTACTTCACCAATAAAGGTATTGTGATAATAAAGCACGCCTGCAGGGTCGGCATGGATTTTTACCGGGCCATAAGGGCTGTGGTAAACCACGTTACGAATAAAATACACCGGCCCGCCAAATACTGGCTGCGGGCTCATACCGCCTACGGCAACATTAAAACAGCGATTGTCGAAGACGCGCATATTGTGCATCGAACCATCTGCCTCAAAACAGTTGTCATCCAGATTGGACACATCATTGCCATAGATATCGATGGAGACGGGCATACGATCACGCGGGATATTGGGATAGCCATCGGGCATGCCATAGGTGGCGTGATCCAGGGCATCATGAAAGCCGGTGACCTTGTTATAGGCGATGACGTGACCCGCACCATAGATGGCGACGGCATAGTAGGAGTCCAGTAAACGCTTTTCCTCAAAATCAGGATCTTCATTCCAGGGTGGAATGTTGTACCAGCCCATAAGTTCCTGCGGGCGTCGTCCCACCATGACATTGTCTGCAATATAAAATTTATTGGAACCGGACCAGTCGCTGTGAATCGCGGTCGAGACATCTTCAAAGCGGCTGTGTTTAACCATGATGCCTTCGGCACCGGTAATGCCTTTAATGCCTGCCTCAATGGCAATGGAGGTATTGCGGAAGGTGATACCTTCAAATAAATGCCAGTCACCGCCCATCATATTGAACAGCACATAGTTGTCGGCGCCATCAAAAATCACTTCACCATCGCCGGCAGCCTTGATGGTGATGGGCATTTCTTCAGTGCCGTCAGCGGTTAGATAATAGGTGCCATCCCAGGTAGTGCCGCAGCAGGTGGTATAGCCGGAATCAATTTCATGGGTGTAGCTGCGACGATTGAACTCCTGATAGACACCGGCATGAACGAGCAGGGTATCGCCGGCTCTGACCCGGGGTGCCGAAGCCCGGCTCCAGTCGCCACCCAGTCCGGCCATATAATAGGCGCCTACCAGACCATGGTAAGCCGGTTGCTCTTCCGGTCCGGTATGATCCATTGGGTAAACATGAAAAACCCGGCCGCCGGAAAAGGCTTCCGGTTCTGCGCGGGTATGCATGGTGACCGTGCGTTCGGCTCTGCCAATAACGCCATCGGGGTCTGTCATGGTTAACTGGACGTCGTAGTCAGTATCCGGTTCCAGATAAAAAATACTGCCGGCAAACATATTGGGTGCGGTGTAATCCAGGGTCTGGTCATAAAGGGAAACTTCATTCTGCACTCGCAGCAGGGGCAGGCCTTCCTGCCAGCGTCTCTCCCCGCTTTTTCGGTAAGCGACTTCCACCATGGCATCGCGGTCGTTATCACCTTCGATATACCATTCCAGTCCCAATGAGATCAGTGTGGGGGGTTCCAGCACCAGTTCCCCGGCGCTGACGCTATTGGTGTTGTCAGCGGCAATAGTGATATGAGTAAATAGGATCAGCAGGCTGCCGATGAGTGAAAATTGTTTGTAATTGAAAGTCAGCATGATTTTTCCTATGGCTGGAACGAAGAATCAGGTTAGGTAGCCAATTCTGCTATAGCAGCGCAGGAAAGCAAAGGGCTGTGAGCAAATTCCTTCGACACAGTTGGGCATTTTCAGAATCAGGCTATGAATAAAATTCCCTTCAGGCATGTTTCTACTGGCCAAGGGCTGCAAGCCTAGTCATGGGTGTTCTGTTCTTCATTTTCCTGGTCGCCATCAGGGATAACAGCACCTACGGCAGCGCCAGTAGTTTTAACGGCAACACCGGTAACCGCCACGGCGGCACCGACTGTGGCGCCTGCTACGGTAACGGCGGTGCAACCGGTCAAAATTGCAGGAATAAGTAGTGTCATCGCAGCACGGTGGAAATGGATTTTCATTGCATGGATGTTCAGGCTGTTACAGAAATCGATTTTAGAGTTCCGCATTCTGTAGTCTGCGCAGGATGAGACTGACCAGCTCACGACGAATTTCAGTTTCCATCAATTCCCGTTCTTCGGCTTTGGCCACAGCACTATTGGGGTCAGCCAGATAGACTTTTTCCAGCGTAAGGACTTCCGGTTCCAGAAAAACTGTAGTGCTTGAGCGCAGCTGGTAGGGCACGCTAATGGAGAGTTCAAATTCACCGGCGCGGGCATTGGAGTTAACGGACAAGATACGTTCCTGAATTTCTGCTTCACCAATGAATAGCTGATAACTGTCTGCGCTGGCAGCGTCCAGTATGTTGACCTTGTTGGCCTGTAAGGCGCGGCGCAGTTCCTGCATGATATCGCTGTTTTCATCACTGCTGATCAGCACCAGGTTCTGAAGCTGGGGTGGAATGTTGGCACTGCCTCGCAGCGTAAAGCCGCAGCTGGCGAGCGCCAGCAGGGTGAATAGAACAAGCAGCTTTTTGATGTTTATGTGCATTGAAGGGATTATAGCGGGTTGTTGGCGCTCAGTCCCAAGTAACAAGTCTCAAGAAGAAAAGACGGGTCCTATCGAAGCCCTCTTGTGACTTGCGACTTGTAACTTGTATCTCGAGCAAACCTAGTTTGCGACCACATTCACCAGTTTCCCTGGAATCACAATGACTTTGCGCACGGTGAGCCCGTCAGTGAATTTCTTCACGTTCACATCCTCAAGGGCAGCGGCTTCCATATCGTCCTTGCTGATATCGGCATCCACCTCCAGCTTGGCACGGAGTTTCCCGTTCACCTGCACGACGATCTGAATGCTGTCCTGAACCAGTGCGCTTTCATCATGGCTTGGCCAGCTGGCATCTATAATCGCATCGCTCTTGCCCAGGTGATTCCATAACACATGACTCATGTGCGGCACGATAGGTGCCAGCAGCAGGACAATGGTCTCAGCCGCTTCCTGAAAGACTGCCTGGTTTTGTGCGCCATCATGAATATCATTGGCGTTGGCAAAACTGCTGAGCTCGTTGTACAGCTCCATCACCGCGGCAATCGCCGTATTGAAAATCTGTCGGCGGTCATAATCATCAGTCACTTTCCTGATGGTGCTGTGGGTTTTCAGGCGCATGGCTTTTTGGGCATCATTCAGGCTTTCCCGATTAATGCTGAGGTCTGCTTCCTGATAGTTGCCCAGAAGATTCCACAAACGTTTCAGAAAACGAAAAGCGCCTTCCACACCGGAATCAGACCATTCCAGGCTTTGATCAGGCGGAGAAGTAAACATCATGTACATGCGCACGGTGTCGGCGCCGTACTGGCTGATCATACTTTCCGGGTCGACAGTATTGCCCAGGGACTTGGACATTTTTGCTCCGTCTTTCAAGACCATGCCCTGGGTCAGCAGGCGGGTGAAGGGTTCGTCGGTTGAAACCAGGCCTTCGTCGCGCAGTAATTTGTGGAAAAAGCGGGCATAGAGCAGATGCAGAATGGCATGCTCAATGCCACCGATGTACTGGTCCACATCGAGCCAGTAATCCATTGCTTCCTTGTTGAGCATGGCGCCGTGTTCCCGCGGCGAGGCAAAGCGTGCGTAATACCATGAGCTTTCCATGAAGGTATCAAAGGTGTCGGTCTCGCGTTCCGCCTTGCCACCACACTGGGGACAGCTGGTTTCATAAAATTCAGGCATCTTCTTGATGGGAGAACCGGTCCCGTCGAAATCCACATTGGTGGGCAGCACAACCGGCAGATCTTCTTCCGGAACCGGCACACTACCGCAGGCCTCACAATTGATCATCGGTATAGGTGTGCCCCAGTAGCGCTGACGACTGACCCCCCAGTCGCGCAGGCGAAAGTTGATGGTCTTGCGGCCGGTGCCTTTTTCCTCGAAAAAGCGCACCATATGGGCAAAGGCATCCTTGAAAGCCATGCCATCCATGTCGCCGGAATTGATACAGATGCCTTTTTCGGTAAAGGCTTCCTTTTCCAGATCGCATGGTGTGTTGTCATCTGCCGGTCTGATTACCTGCTTGATGGCAAGGCCATACTTTTTGGCAAATTCATAATCGCGCTGGTCATGACCGGGAACGGACATAACAGCGCCGGAACCATAACTCATGAGGACAAAATTACCGGCCCAGATCGGCACTTCTTCGCCTGTCATTGGATGCACTGCCTTAAAACCGGTATCGACGCCGGCTTTTTCGATGGTGGCCATGTCTGCTTCAGACACACCACCAACTTCCAGGGCGGCAATCTTGTCTGCCAGCGCCGGATCATTTTCTGCGGCCTTCAGTGCCAGTGGATGTTCCGGCGCCACTGCACAGTAGGTTACTCCCATGATGGTATCCGGGCGGGTGGTATAGACCTGTAAAGGCTCGGACTCGCCTGCAACGGTAAATTCAAACTCCAGGCCTTCACTGCGACCTATCCAGTTTTGTTGCATTACCCGTACCCGCTCCGGCCAGCCGTCGAGCTTGCCAAGATCGTCCAGAAGTTCCTGGGCGTAGTCGGTAATCTTGATAAACCATTGCGGAATCTTGCGGCGCTCAACCGGCGCGCCGGAACGCCAGCCCTTGCCGTCGATAACCTGTTCATTGGCCAGCACGGTGTGGTCTACTGGATCCCAGTTCACTTCTGATTCTTTTTTATATACCAGGCCTTTTTTGTATAACTGAACAAAAAACCATTGTTCCCAGCGGTAATAATCCACATGGCAGGTCGCCACTTCCCGCTGCCAGTCATAGGCATAACCCAGTTGCTGCAGTTGACCACGCATGTCATCGATATTGGCATAGGTCCATTGCGCAGGCGGCACCTTGTTCTTCATGGCGGCATTTTCAGCCGGCAAACCAAAGGCATCCCAGCCCATGGGTTGCAGTACGTTTTTCCCGCGCATACGCTGAAAGCGGCTGACTACATCACCGATGGTGTAGTTACGCACATGTCCCATGTGCAGCCTGCCGCTGGGGTAGGGGAACATGGCCAGGCAGTAGAACTTTTCCTTGCTGTGATCAATTTCTACGCGAAAGCTGTCATGGTTGTTCCAATAGCTCTGGGCCTGGGTTTCCACGGCTGATGGGTTGTACTCATCTGAAAATATGATGCTCATTGGGCTTTTCGTTGTTCCTGATTTATTGACTTAATGCCAGCTTAATACATGGCCCATTTACGGGCTTGGAGCGGCAATAACTAAGCCGCATCTCTGGTCTACTGTTATGAGTTGCTCATAACAATGTTAGCGCTTTAAAAAAGGCGCATAGGATAACAGAGAAGGCGACAAAGAAGGAGAGCCAAGGCGCAATTTGGAACGGGTACTGGATGAGAAAGTTATGAATAAATCGGTGAGTACAATAAAAGGCATGCAGCGCGAAAGCGCCATGGCTTATATTGCAGAAATTCTATCTGACGACGTAATCTGGCTGATCAATGAAAATCGCCGTCTTATTTCCATTCATCAGGCCATGGATGAGGCCATCTATTACTGCCAGAAACACTTTCAGGCGACTCCTGTGATAATCGACAGACGAGCCTCTTCAGCGATTCCACCACTGCCACAAAGCAACTGACAGGCAATACAGCATTTGAGCGCGCCATAGCTTCTGGCGCTTTGGCCCTCTCTTTAGAGGGCTTTTTTTTGGTCCTGCAATAGTGCTGCCTTATGTTTTAATAGGGTCATTAATTTCACCCTGTTAAAGCTCAAGTGAGAAAATATTATGGAATATAAAACTGCGCTGATTACCGGCGCCGGCAGTGGTATAGGACGTACGGTTGCCATCGCCCTGGCAGAAAAAAATTACCATCTGGTTCTGGCGGGTCGAAATAATGAGTCACTGCAGGAAACCGCTTCCCTGCTGACACCCGGTGCTAACAAGGTGTCCTGTATCGTCACTGATGTGACTGACAGCAAATCGGTTGATGCCCTGTTTGACACTATCGCAAAGGATTATGGGCGCCTTGACCTGTTATTCAATAATGCAGGGATAGGCATTGGTGCGCCGATTGAGGATTTGCCTGTTGATGACTGGTCCAGGGTGATAGCGACAAATGTGAATGGTGTATTCTATTGTCTGCAGGGGGCATTCAGAATGATGAAACAGCAGCAGCCGATGGGAGGCAGGATCATAAACAATGGTTCCATTTCTGCAGATCGGCCGCGTCCCAATTCCATTGCCTATACCGCCAGTAAACATGCCGTGACTGGCATGACCAAGTCAACTTCCCTGGAGGGACGACAATACAATATTGCCTGCGGACAAATTGATATTGGCAATGCACAAACGGCCATGGGCAAAGCTGTATCCAGGGGCGCACCACAGGCCGATGGGTCGTTAAAAAACGAAGCCATGATGGATGTGAAGCACGTGGGCGATGCCATTGTTTATATGGACAGTTTGCCGCTGGAGGCTAATGTCCAGTTTATGACTGTAATGGCCACCAAGATGCCCTATATTGGTAGAGGGTAGTGTAACTACAGCACTCGGCTACTCTGCGTTAAAAATGTGCTCAGTCAGTCATGTGCTATTCGTAGATTGCTTCCCTGCGCGCATTTTTGTCTCGAATAGTCATCGCTCGTAACGCTACCAGGTCTGCCCTGTAAAAATATGGTGCATTCCCGAATTTTTTTAGATGAGAATTAATTACCTGCCTGAGCATCCAACAGGGCTTCCATTTCATCCATGATGGCATTCATGCGATCCACCACTGCGCGGTAGGGTTCCGGTGTGGCCATGTCGACACCGGCCGCCTTCAGTAATTCATAGGGATAATCCGAGCCACCGGAGCGCAACAGGGTTTTATAGTTATCGACACCGGACTGCCCCTCTTCGACAATCTTTGCATACAGCGCTGTGCCCGCGGTCAGTGAGGTCGCATATTGGAATACATACATGTTGTAGTAGAAGTGGGGCACAAACATCCACTCGTTGGTGTAAAGATCATCAATAATGACGACACCTTCATCATGGCCATGATAGCGGCGCACAATATCACCATATATTTCAGTGATTCGGGCACCACTTAAGGCTTCACCCCGTTCTACGGCTTCATACAGCGCCAGTTCGAATTCGGCGAACATGGTCTGGCGAAAAAAAGTCCCGCGCAGACTTTCCAGACCCTGCCCCAGATAGAACAGCTTTTCATCCACGGATTGCGCATTTTCCACCATGTACTGTTCCAGAATCAGCTCCAGCGAGGTGGAAGGAATTTCCGCAATAAAGGTGGAATAGTCAGCGGTTTCAAAGGGCTGTACCTGTTTCGCATACAGGGTATGCATGGCATGGCCCCACTCATGGGCAAAAGTCGAAAGCGAATCGTAGTCATCATTGTGATTCAGCAGCAGGTAAGGATGCACATCATAGGCCGAGCCGTTCATGTAGGCGCCGCTACGTTTGCCCTGGCCCGGATAGACATGCATCCAGCGTTCGGCGATTGCGGCGCGCTGCATATCCACCCAGTCCTGACCAAGAATGGCCATGGCATCCAGGGTAATTTCCTTGGTGGTTTCGATATCAAAGACCTTGTCCATGGACACCAGGGGCGGATAGATATCGTAGTAATGCATCTGTTCCAAGCCAAGCATTCGGCCGCGTAATTTGAAGTAGCGATGCAAAGTGGGCAAGGCCTTGTTCACTTCTTCCACCAGGCTGTGATAAACCGTTTCCGGCAGATTGTCGTTAAATAACTCGCGCTGCAAAACACTGTCAAACTTTCGCGCCTTTGCCAGTGCCACCTGCATTTGTACATGGGAGTTAAGCACCATACCGACGCTGGAATTGTATTCCGCCCATTTGCTCCAGTAAGCATCGAAGGCCAGTTTACGGTCATCGCGGTTTTCACTGCCACGCCAGAAACTGTAACCCTGGGCGTTGATCATTGCCTCGTCCCCGGTAGACAAGGTGATGGTTGGAAACGGGATATCTGAGTTGGCAATGAGAGAATAAATATTGGAGGGCGCATCAAAAGACTGGGAAAAATAGGACAGCGCCTGTTCGGTTTCATCACTGAGGGTATGTTCGCCCTGGCGAATGGTGTCTTCAAGGCTAAAGCTAAAATCAGCCAGTTCCTCGTTATCTTCCAGAAAACTGTTGATGCGCTCTTCACCTACGGCAATGAGTTCGGGATCCATCCAGGCAGTGGCCTGGATAAAGCTGGCAAACAGGCCTTCTCCCAGCTGGTTACGTTCCTGGGCATTGGTGACCCGAAGATCTTCATCCTGCTCCATGCTGGCATAGGAATACACCCGTAATACTTCCCGGTAGATATCGGAGACAAAACGCAGTGCGGCATAAAGAGAATCCGCATCATTCCCCAGTGTGCCGCGGAAGGCTTCGATATTGTCAATCTGCTGCAGGATGCGCTGGCGTTCAGCTTCCCAGGCTTCGAGACTGGGATAGAGCTCAGTCAGATCCCACTCATAGGGTTCAAAGGCATCGTCCTGTGCATTCACAGGCGCTATGTTGATGATTGAAGCAGCGAGCAGGGAAAGTATCGAGAGTAATATATTGCGGGCGCGAGTCTTCATAATTCCTCAATTAAACTAGGGTTATAAGCGTTGAATAAGGCATAGTTTAAAGGAGCGCACACCAGCGACCAAATTTTTAGTGATGGCTATTGTGTTAGGGGAGGCTTTTGCGGATCATAGGTGCCCCGAATTTATAAGCAACTGGAGATAGTAATGACAATTCAAACTGGAGATAAAATCCCTTCGGTCACCTTGAAAGTGATGAGTGCCGATGGGCCAAAAGACGTTACCACTGATGATTTGTTTGGCGGAAAAAAAGTTGTGATGTTTGCCGTTCCTGGCGCTTTCACACCTGGATGTTCCATGACTCATCTTCCCGGTTATGTAGTAAATGCTGATGCCATTTTAGAAAAAGCCGACAGTATTATTTGCCTGTCTGTAAATGATGCCTTTGTTATGGGTGCCTGGGGCGAGGCGCAGAATGCCGAAAAAATCACCATGCTGGCAGATGGCAATGCAGAATTAACTACAGCCATGGGCACAGAGCTTGACGGTAGTGGTTTTGGACTGGGTACCCGTTGCAAGCGTCTGGCCATGATTGTCGATGATGGCACAGTTACTCATCTGGCTATTGAGCCTCCTGGTGAAATGGGTATCAGCACCGCTGAAGCGATTCTCGAACAGCTATAGTTTCCAATACAGTTTCTGATAGTCTTACTTGACGGAGCCAATGACAGCAATCAGCTGAAATTACGTCATTGGCTCCGATTAATTGATATAAGGCAATACTCTCCCTCTGTTTTACCCTAAAGTGCTGGTAACTAATTCTTGTATTTGCTCTGGAACTTAACCCTATGACTGATTTTTCTTTCATCAATGCATTCAGCGGCGGCGTCATGATTGGCTTTGCCGTCATTCTGATGTGGCTGTTTCTTGGCCGCATTACCGGCATCAGCGGCATCATCGGCGGCATCGTCATGCCCGAGAAAGGGCAGGTGAGCTGGCGTGTTATTTTCGTTCTCAGCCTGGTGACAGGTGGCGCGATTTATCCCTTCCTCTGGGGCAAGGATCTTTCGGTTACGCTGGATTATTCCTGGCCTGTTTATCTGGTAGCAGGTCTGCTGGTTGGCGTTGGTACACGCATGGGCAGTGGCTGTACCAGTGGTCATGGCATTTGTGGTCTGGCCAGACTTTCAAATCGTTCCATCGTCGCGACGGTAACCTTCATTGCCACTGCGGCGCTTACTCATACTGTTTTCAGTCTGATCACAGCTTAAGGAGGAGAATTGATGGAATCTACAGATAAAGGCATCCCTTTTAGCAACCTGATTATTATTATCGCCAGTGGCATTTTGTTTGGTCTGGGCCTGAGTGTTTCCGAAATGGTTAATCCGGCCCGGGTGCTGGGATTTTTGAATATTCTTGGACCCTGGGACCCCACCCTGATCTTTGTCATGGGCGGTGCGCTCACTGTCGCGGTTCCCGGTTTTCAATATGCACGCCTGATGCATAAACCCGTCCTCGGCATGAGTTTCAGTATGCCGGGCAAAAAAGACCTGGATAAAAAATTGATTCTTGGTGCCGTCCTTTTTGGTATTGGCTGGGGCCTTGCTGGTATATGCCCGGGGCCTTCCCTGGTGGCGCTGAATGCGTTTGATGGCAGGATAGTCCTGTTCGTTGTTGCACTGCTGGCGGGACTGCTTTTCCACGATAAAGTACTGTCTTCCTGAATCTGCTTACAGCATAGCTCTCCGCGTCCATTCCTTAATCCCCGAACACATAGATTCAGTGGCCTGAAAGCCACTGAATTTATCCCCTTGAAATTTTTCTGACTGAACCTACATATTAATTTCACGCTGCTTGTGAAGACATTGGCTATTGATTAATCAATGGCTATTGAGTCCAGGATATTAGGAGTTACAGTATGAAAATAACAATGCGTTATTTTCTGGCCTTACTGTTGGCAAACTTCCTACTTTTTGGAAGAGTTGCTGTCAGTGATGCACAGGAAATTATTTCTGTAGATCGACCAGGTATTGCCCAGGTACTGGAGAACGTCACCCCTGCGGTGGTGAATATTTCTGTTACCGGCCGGGCAGCCGTGCCACAAAATCCCCTGCTTAATGATCCCTATTTCCGGCGTTTCTTTGACATGCCGGATCAGCCTCAGACGCGCCCGGTACAAAGTGCAGGCTCAGGCGTGATTATTGATGCAGCAGACGGGTATATTTTAACCAATCATCATGTTGTGAAAGATGCTGAGGAAGTCACTATTGTGCTTCAGGACCGACGTGAAATTCCGGCTAAAGTTATCGGTAGCGATGCGGCAACTGATATCGCCTTATTGCAGATTGATGCTGCCGGGCTCAAGGCTGTGCCAATCTCTGATTCAGATAGCTTGCGGGTAGGGGATTATGTCGCGGCCATTGGTAATCCTTTCGGAATTGGCCAGACTGTTACCACAGGCATCGTCAGTGCCCTGAGTCGGCAGACTGGCATTAATGCTGATGGTTATGAGGATTTTATTCAGACTGATGCCTCCATCAACCCCGGCAATTCCGGCGGTGCTTTGGTGGACTTCGACGGTAATCTGGTAGGTATAAATTCTGCCATTATCTCGCCAGCCGGCGGTAATGTTGGAATCGGCTTTGCTGTTCCAATCAATATGGCCATGTCCATCGTAGACCAGTTGCTTGAATACGGTGAAATTCGCCGCGGTATGCTGGGAGTACGTATTACTGATCTCACCCCCGATATTGGGGAAGCCCTTGATCTGGAAGTCAGCGCGGGTGCGGTGGTTTCCAGTGTTGAACCGGATTCTCCCGCCCAGGCAGCAGGAATTGAAGCCGGTGATGTCATTGTCGCCGTTGATGAGCACATCATTAAAAGTGCGTCTGATTTAAGAAACACCATTGGCCTGACCCGGGCGGGTGAAGAAGTGGCCATTGGGCTTGTGCGGGAAAACCGGCGACTTGCTTTCGATGTCAGGATTGGTAATGCCGGGACCACGGCTGAGGCTGGCATCAGGGCGGATGAACGATCTGTTCTGGAGGGCGCGCAGCTAAGTAATATTCCTGAAAGTGATGAGGCCTATGGTGAGGTGCAAGGTGTATTGGTCAGTGCCGTAGAGCAAGGCAGTCGTGCCTATCGCAGTGGTTTGGAGGCGGGGGATATTATTACCGCAGTAAACAGACAGCCTGTAACATCAAGGTCCCAGATGCTGCGGATACTCGAAGACATAAATGGCACAGTCGCCCTCAATGTAAGAAGGGGAGAGCAATTACTTTTTCTGATCGTGCGCTAGTAATGTTCCTGATAGTGCACAGTATTTTTTACTTGATAACTTAAGGAGGTTACTCAAATGAAATTATTTGCAAATTCACTGTCAACCGCTAAGGGTTTGATGGTCTTATTGATGTTGACAGTATTCTCTTGCGGGACTCAGGCGGCATCCATTCTGTCACTTTCCGGAACGGCAGAGGGGGTCAAATATGAAGATGATGCCGAACTCAGGTTGTCGGTCATAGACTGGTCCGCCCCCGAACAACTGGCAGCGATTGAAACAGCCTATCGACAATATCAGGATGACAGCGATCTGGAAGCATTTCTTGAAACCGTTGATCAACAGGATACCCGCGGCTATCTGTTTACTGCAGCGGCCACCGGCTATCGAATAAAGTATGCCTGGAAACAGGACAGGGGGAATAACCAGGTGATGCACTTTCTGGTAACCCCCGGGCTGAAAACCCGAAACCCCTATTTATGGGAAACACCTAATAACAACTCACCTGCATTTACTCTCGTCCAGGTAGAGATGAGTGATGAAAACGGAGTGGCCAAGTCCTCGCTGGATGGAGAAATAGTTTTTAATGAACAGGGAAAACTGCAGCTCCAGTCTTTTGAAGCCTTGCCGCAGTTTGCGACGCTGGAGGATAGCACCCCTTATTATCTAAAATAGCCTCACTTTTTTGCAGCTAGCAAGGCAAAATATGAGCTAACACGGAAACTGAGTATTTCCTGGAAGAATGCTGGCATGCTTTAATGTTGCCAGCATTTTTTTTGGTCGTAAGATTTTCATGACTATCCTTGAAGCCCTTTTTCCTATTGTTGCCATTGCCTCCCTGGCATGGCTGGCGGCGCGTCATCAGTTTGTCAGTAACACTGAAGTCCGTGCGCTGGAAAAAATTACCTTCAATTTCTTTATTCCCATCATGCTGTTTTTTGGCACGGCCACGGCAGACATTCCGGAGGCTCTTGACTGGAATCTATTGTGGGGCTACTACCTGCCAATATTACTGGTGTATCTCGCAGGGATGCTCATAGCCTGGTTTTATTATGGGGCTGGGCAAGCCCGGCTGGGGGTTTTCGGTATGGGTTGCGCCTATCCCAATGTCACTATTCTGGGCATTCCCATATGTCTCGAGTTGGTGGGTGAAGAGGCGTTTGTGCCCATGTTCATGATTATCACCATCCATAATCTGCTGATATTTTCCTTTGGTACGGTGATTGCTGAATTAAAACGGGAAGAAGGCAAGGCCATCGGCGCCCATGTATGGACGGTATTCAAGGGCGTGGTAAAAAATCCGATTAGCGGCTCTCTGGTGCTCGGAGCGCTGGTCAATCTTGTGGGAATGCCGGTTTATCAACCATTGCTTCAGTCTTTGGAATTAATCAGTCGTGCAGCGATTCCAGCAGCATTGATGGTGCTGGGGGCGGGCATGAACCGCTATCGCATCAGGGGAGAAATACCCATGGCTCTGGTGATTAGTGCAATGAAACTATTTGTGCTGCCGGGCCTGGTCTGGTTTTTTACTGTCGTCGTTTTTGAAATTGATTTGTTGTGGGCGCAAACGGCAGTTTTATTATCGTGCATGCCGGTAGGAATTTCTGTCTATGTGTTTTCAATCCGTTATCAGTGTTGTGAAAACCTGGCTGCTACGTCCATTGGACTAACCTGTCTGCTTTCCGTTTTCAGTATCAGTTTTTATACCTTCCTGCTTGGTATATGAGTACCAATTCAGGTAATGCCTTGCTGAATTGAAACCAAAAAAAACCGGAAGTTATCGGTTACGTAAATGTTCCAGAAAGGCGGGAACAGAGGCTGGAACGCGGCTTACAAACACAAGCATGCCTGCACACAAGAGCAGGATTGGCCAGGAGCCCCAGTAGGAAAAGGGCGTGCGCCCGGAAAATACCTGAACTTCACCACGTAATACTTCCGCTGTGAACTGCCCGGTTTGCGCAATGATGATACCTTTCTCATTGATGATGGCAGACACGCCATTGTTGGTGGCGCGAACCAGGTAACGGCCATTTTCAAGGGCGCGCATGGCAGCCATTTCAAGGTGCTGCAGAGGCCCCCAGGATGCGCCAAACCAGGTATCGTTACTGATAGTCACCATGAAGTCTGATTCTTTTGCTCCACGTCGAACAAAATCCGGGTACACCACCTCGTAACAAATAAATGACGCCAGGGTATAGGGACCTGCGCTCAGCATTGGCTGCGTGTTGGGGCCAGGTTCAAGTGAAGACATAGGCAGGTCAAAAACTTCAAGCAGAGTAGAGAAGAGGGCGCGCATGGGAACGTATTCGCCAAACGGTACAAGTTTTTGTTTGTGATAAATTCCTTCGCCATTCCCGAGACTGGTTATGCTGTTGTGCAGACCGGCTTGTGTTTCTCCAAAAATGCCGGTGACCAGTGTGGTATTGGTGGAGCGGGCTTTCTCTGCAAAATAATCCAGCACCCGATTTGAGCGGCCCGCTACATAGGGAATGGCCGTTTCCGGCCAGACTATAACATCGCTGTCCCAAAGTGAGTCGCTGAGTTCTTCGTAACGATCCAGATTTTGTGCAATAAAGGCGGAATCAAATTTTTGTCCCTGATCGATATTTGCCTGCACCAGGCCGACGTCAATAATTCCGTTCTCTACGGGCTCTACCCAGGTCAATTTCCCGCTAAGTCCGGCCGCGATCCAGATAAAAAAAAGACCGGTAGGGATATAGGAGCGGGCAACGGTATAGGCCTTTCTTTCATCATGGCGCTGCCATATCAGAAACATTTCACCAAAGCCGGCTCCAGACAGCGCCACGACCAGGCTGATGGACAGTACGCCAAAAATTGGAGCAAGACCGGAAAAGCTGGATTGAATGTGGGGGTATCCCATATATAACCAGGGGAAGCCAGTAAGAAACCAGCTGCGAAACCATTCCCCGAGTACCCAAAGGGCGGCAAAACCGAACATATAAAATGAGGCATGGAAAAACCGTTGGTTGAGCCAGCTTTGCAGTGAATACAGCAGGGCGAGTCCCGCGACAAAAAGAAAAGTCAGAAAGCCTGCCAGCAGTTCGCCGGCATTGCCATAGACATTGATGCTGACGAAGACCCAGGATGCGCCGACGCCAAAGAAGCCAAGGCCAAAAAACCAGCCGGTAATTGCGCCCTGGCGTGGACTGGCAAATTTCAGGGCAACATAAAACCCCATTACCGAGACAAAACCAATTAGCCACATATGATTGGGACTAAATGCCAGTGGGCCGATGGCGCCACTAAGCAGGGCAATCATGCAGCGCCTCGGCACGGAGGGGCTGAAGCCGACGGCATGGGTAGACAGGACTGGTTCCGAACCGGTTTCAGTCATGCTTATCAGCCGTCAGAACCGGCTACAAAAAGGGTCGTCACCAGCAACAGCCTGATCTGGCGATTATCTGCGCTCAACACCTTGAACATATAGGGGCCGATGCCGACGCTTTCGTCACGTTGCGGGATATGGCGAAACTGATTGACCACCAGACCACCAATGGTATCAAACTCATCATCCGGCAGATTGCTGTGGAAAAAAGTATTAAAGTCTTCAATGGGGGTGAGGGCCTTGATGGTATAACTGTCCTTGTCGTAGACCTTGATATAGTCCTCTTCATCGACATCGTACTCATCTTCAATTTCGCCAACAATCTGCTCCAACACATCTTCGATGGTGACAACTCCACCAAGGCCGCCGTATTCATCGATAACAATGGCCATATGATTTCTGTTTTCACGAAACTCCTTGAGCAGAATATTCAGACGCTTGGATTCGGGTACATAAATCGCCGGACGCAGCACGTCCTTCAGATTGAACTTGCGCTGATCACTAATCAATACCAGTTCCAGCAAATCCTTGGCGAGCAATATGCCCACCACGTCGTCCTTGCTTTCTCCGATGACCGGAAAGCGCGAGTGTCCGGCCTGTATTACCTTGGGAATAATTTCATCGGGAGAATCAGTAATGTCGATGGTGGCTACCTGAGAGCGGGGAATCATGATTTCTCTCACCTGCATGTCTGTGACCTGCAGGGCCCCCTCAATGATGCTGAGCCCATCGGCATCAATGACCTGGTTTTGTTCTGCCTTGCGGAGAAAGGTGACCAGGCTCTTGGTGTCATCCACCTGGTCTGTGAACATGTTTGTTAGTTTACCGATCCAGGAAGAGTTTCCCGAATCGCTACTAGATTGGTCGTCACTCATCGCCTTTTATTTCCTGGTATGGATCGGTATAGCCCAGTGTGTTCAGAATATTGATTTCCAGTGTTTCCATCTCTTCAGCTGCAGCGGTTTCCTCGTGATCAAAACCCTGCAAATGTAACACGCCGTGTACGGTGAGATGGGCCCAGTGCGATTCAATGGATTTTGACTGTTGTGCTGCTTCCTGTTTTACCAGCGCTGCACATATAGCCAGGTCACCAAGCAGATTGATATCAGTGCCCGGAACGCCGGAACAGGGAAAAGACAGGATATTGGTGGGGCCTTTTTTGTGCCGGTAGGTTTCGTTCAGGCTGGCGGACTCGCTCTCGTCAACAATGCGAATGCTCAGCTCGCTATTTTCTGCAATAGCAGCATCGTCTGCAGCGGGAATAGCCTTTAGTGCCGCTTCAGACCAGCATTGAAATTCCTTTGGTGAGGGCAGTATGGTTTCCGTACTGGCGTTCATCAACTCAATGGTCACGTTCATTTAAACGATCACTTTCCTGATTCTGTGAAGAGCTTTGTGAAGAGTTCTGTGAAGAGCTGGATTCAGAGTTGAGCTCAGTTATGGACTGTCGATCATGGGCATCATAGGCTTCAACAACCTGCTGGACTATCGGGTGTCTGACGACATCTCTGGACTTAAAGTAGGTAAAACTAACTCCGTCCACGTTTTCCAGTATTTTACTGGCCTGAACCAGACCACTGCCTGCCCCCTTGGGTAGATCAATCTGGGTAACATCGCCGGTGATCACCGCAGTGGAACCAAAGCCAATACGGGTCAGAAACATCTTCATTTGTGAGGTGGTTGTATTCTGGCTTTCATCAAGAATGATAAAGGCGTTGTTCAGTGTGCGCCCGCGCATGTAGGCAAGCGGCGCTACTTCGATAACATTTTTCTCAATTAGACGACCTACACGTTCAAAGCCTAGCATTTCATAGAGCGCGTCATACAAGGGGCGCAGGTAGGGGTCTACTTTCTGGCTCAGATCGCCTGGCAGGAAGCCAAGTTTTTCACCCGCTTCAACCGCAGGGCGCACCAGCAGAATGCGGCTGATTTGTTCCTTGATCAGGGCTTCTACCGCGCAGGCAACTGCCAGATAGGTTTTGCCGGTCCCGGCGGGGCCAATTCCGAAATTAATGTCATGACGCACGATGTCGCGGACATAATTGTTCTGGTTTTGACCTCTGGGTTTTACCGAGGCCTTGGGAGTGCGCAATATCAGGAATTCGTCGTTATTGTCTTCATTGTTATCGCCACTGTGTTGTTCTGTGCCGGGGGTATTTTCAGCTGTAGAGTTTTCCTGAGTCGCGGTATTGATGCCTTCCTGAATAGCCATATGAATATTATCCGGTGCCAGGTTCTGTGAATTCTGGGTCATTGCATACAATTGACGGATGATACTGGAGGTGCTTTTTACCGCTTCGGGAGCGCCGGTCACCATGAACTCACTCCCCCGATTTTTGATCTTCACCAGCAGGCGTTTTTCTATCTGTTTCAGGTGTTCATTAAGGCGTCCGCAAAGGTTAGCAAGACGTTGGGGGTTTTCGGGTTCCAGCACCAGACGCTGGGAAAGGTTTTGACTAGTCATGTAGTGAGAAAACAGCCCTCCAAAGGCAGTAAATATGGGGAGAGTATACCAATTGAATACGAATTTTGTATTAATTTTTAGGCAGTCCAAATTTTATTCAATTTCTCTAATATGCTGTTATATATAAGAATATATTGAAATATCGATCAGGTGGCCTGCTCACGAGGTCATCAGGAGGCACAAAATAGCGCCATTGTTTAATGTGGCTACTGACAGAAATGGACTAAACCAGTTCGCCGCGCAGTGAATTTGGCAGAGCCGCAGCTATTTTCATGTCAACGATTTGGCCAATGATGGCGTTGGACTCAGCCCGAAAATTAACCACGCGGTTGTTTTCACTACGGCCCTGCAGCTCTCCTGGATCTTTCTTCGAGACCCCGGTGACCAGCACTGGTTCAATAGTACCCACCATGGCTTCACTGATAGTTGCCGCATGCTGCAATATTCGTGTCTGCAAAATAGCCAGACGCTGTTTTTTCACTTCCATTGGTGTGTCATCGGAGAGTTCTGCCGCCGGGGTGCCCGGGCGAGCGCTATAGATGAAACTGAAACTGTGGTCGAAGCCAATCTCATTGATCAGGTTCATGGTGTCTTCAAAATCCTTTTCGGTTTCACCCGGAAAGCCAATGATGAAGTCCGATGAAATACTGATATTGGGTCGAATTGCCCGTAGTTTCCTGATAATGGATTTGTATTCCAGCACGGTGTGATTACGCTTCATCAGGGCCAGTATGCGGTCGGAGCCATGCTGAACTGGCAGATGCAAATGACTGACCAGTTCCGGCACACTGTCATAGGTGTCTATGAGATTCTGATTGAACTCCACCGGATGCGAGGTGGTGTAGCGAATGCGATCGATGCCATCTATGGCAGCGATATAGGTCACCAGAGTTGCCATGTCGATGATTTCGCCATCATGGCTAAGGCCGCGATAGGCATTTACGTTCTGGCCCAGCAGGTTCACTTCCCTTACGCCCTGATCTGCCAGGTGCACGGCTTCGGCCAGAATATCATCCAGAGGCCGGCTGACTTCTTCGCCACGGGTATAGGGCACCACGCAAAAAGAACAGTATTTGCTGCAGCCTTCCTGAATTGTCAGAAAAGCCTGACATTCCGATACAGTAGGCTCAGGCAGGCGGTCAAATTTTTCAATTTCAGGAAAACTGATATCCACAACAGGTTTGCTGCCGCCCGAGGCATCCAGCAGTTCCGGCAGGCGATGCAGGGTCTGTGGGCCAAAGACCACATCGACATAGGGCGCCCGTTTGCCGATCATTTCGCCTTCCTGACTGGCAACGCAGCCACCCACGGCGATCTTCATGCCTGGTTTTGCCTTTTTCAGTTCGCGCCAGCGCCCCAGTTGATGAAACACTTTCTCCTGGGCTTTTTCCCTTATAGAACAGGTGTTTAGCAGCAGCAGGTCGGCTTCTTCCGGGGTATCGACACGCTCCATATCGCGATTTTCATGCAACAGGTCGAACATACGCGCCGAGTCGTACTCGTTCATCTGGCAACCATGGGTTTTGATAAATACTTTCTGCGCCATAAGCTTGTCTTGTTACGTCTTGAATACTTGGTCTGGCAAGGGGACTTGCCGGAAATGAGGGCGGATTATAACGGTATCGGAAAAAACTCTCTAGAAAAGTCGTTACTGATGCCTAAAGTCGTTACACTGCCCTTGAAATCGGAGAAAAAAGCCTGATATTAGCAAGCGTTAATCCATCAGGTAGCAGGCAACAATGGCTAATTCCACAAAAGAACCTACAGAAATCTATAAAATTTCCTTCCTCAACAAAGGCGAAATATACGAAGTCTTTGCCAAGCAGGTGTATTCCAGCGATCTTTATGGCTTTATAGAAATAGAAGATTATATTTTTGGCGAACGCTCCCAGCTTGTGGTTGATCCCAGCGAGGAAAAACTGAAAGCCGAATTTGCCGGGGTTAAGCGAAGTTTCATTCCCATGCAGGCCATTATTCGTATCGATGAAGTCGAAAAGGAAGGGGTCAGCAAAATCAGCAAAGGCGATAATGTTTCACCGTTTCCTACCCTGATTTCACCCCAGGCAAAAACGCCGGATAAATAATATTGATCGACGATTTTTCAGATTAAAAGCAGGTTGTTGGCCTGCTTTTTTTTGTCTGAATTTTAGCCTGATTGCCAACCTGCTTTATTCATTACTATGAAAACTTTGTTTGCCGGCATGAACCCGCTGGCCTTCCAGCCAAGTTTGCGGAAAAATGTCAGTCCATGGGATGGTGAACAAGTCTGGCGGATGGCAGGCAGAAACTGTTAACAGGAGAACAAGATGGCAGATAAATTACCCCAGGAAATGGAGTCGGACAGCTGGGCCGGCGAAATGGGTGAAAAATGGAATACCTATGTCGATCAGTTTGAAGGCATGATTGCGCCGGTTGGCGCTGCGGCTATTGAGTATGCCGCTTTTCAGCCAGGGGAACGGGTTATTGATATTGGTTGTGGCGGTGGCGCCACAACTTTTGATATTGCACGCAAGATCGGTGACGGTCATGTGACGGGTCTTGACCTTTCCCAGACGCTGGTAGATACCGCGAACCGTCGGCTGGCAGAATCGGGCTTATCGAATATCGATTTTATCTGTGACGATGCTTCAACCAGTAGCGTCAATAATTATGATGTCCTGTTTTCGCGTTTTGGTGTCATGTTTTTTGAAGACCCCTATGCTGCCTTTCAAAATATGCGTCGTTTTCTCAAGGAAAGCGGTCGTATCAGTTTTGTCTGTTGGGGACCTCCCACGGAACAACCCTGGGTCGGTCAGCTAATGGCAATCGCCGGCAAGTATGTCGAATTACCCGCACCAGTGCCTAATGCACCGGGACCATTTGCTTTTGGTAACCAGGATTATCTGCGCGATATTCTCGAGAGTGCCTCCTTCAGGAATCTCGAGATCACCCTGTGGCGTGGCAAGCAACAAATAGGTGGTGCCGAGGCGACACCGGAAAGTGCTGCCCGCTTTGTCATGGATGCGCTGTTTCTTGGAGATGCCCTGGCGGACCAGGCCGATGAAATAAAGCAACAGGCTTACCAGGAAGCGGTTGAGCTACTGCGCGGCTATAGCAGCGGAGGCAAGGTTGAACTGGAAGGCTGTGCCTGGCTGGTAAAGGCCAGCTGTTAATCGGCTTAAGTTGACACCAACAAAAGTCAAGGAGTAGTAGCATGGCAAACTTTCTAATTACCGGCGGCACCGGTTTCATTGGTAAAAAGTTGGTAGCACAACTGGTGAATGCGGGCCATGAGGCGGTTGTGGTGACGCGTCGTCCTGAAAAACATGGGGGGTCCTTTGCTGAAAAGATACGCTATATCGGCAGCTTCAGTGCTATCGACAACAGTACCTGTTTTGATGCCGTCATCAACCTGGGTGGAGAGGGCATTGCCGATAAACGCTGGAGTGCCAAACGCAAACAGCAATTACTGGCTAGCCGTATTGGGCTGACCAATCACCTGGTGAAGTGTCTTGCGCGGCTGGAAAAACGTCCTGAAGTGATGATCAGTGCTTCCGCCGTCGGCTGGTATGGTGCCCATGATGAGACACCGCTGACAGAAGATTCTGCCTGTCATCAGGAATTTTCCCATGAGCTTTGTGAGGCCTGGGAAAAGGAGGCGGCCGCAGTGGGGGATCTGGGCATTCGTCTATGCATTATCCGACTGGGTATTGTACTGGGGAAAAATGGTGGCGTACTGAAAAGAATGCTCCCGCCTTTTTACTTTGGCCTGGGTGGCCGTATTGGCTCGGGTAAACAGTATATGTCATGGGTCCATGTGAATGATGTGATCAGGGCAGTGGATTACCTGGTGGATGAGAATAGTCTCAGTGGCGTGTTTAATCTCACCGCCCCGGGTACCGTCAGTAATACACAATTTACCCAGGCTATTGGTAAAGTGATTTCCCGGCCAACACTTTTCCCATTGCCCGCATTCGTGGTGAAAACCGTTTTTGGGGAAATGGGGGAACGTCTGTTATTAATGGGGCAAAACGTGGTGCCGCACAATCTGCTGGAAGCCGGATTCAGTTTTGATTTTCCAGATCTCGATGGAGCTTTGACTGATATCCTTAGCCATTGAATCCCGAGAAAATGAGTGCAGAAGCTCACATTTTCGGCATGCTTTGCAGGCTTGGTGTGAGACAGATCATGGTTTATGGTTTTAGGCATATTTTCCTCAAGAAGCGAGTTCTAGAATCGGGTGTTAATTACCTAAAACAGGGATTTCCAGGAAAATATCAAGTAAAGGTACAAACCATAGCTTTGGGTGAATTATGAAAGAAAGACGTGCATTTCCACGATATCCAATCATTTTTCCGGTGAAATTTGGACTCAATGGCGCTGAGGATAATCTCAAGTACGAATCTGAATGTGTGGATATATCCCGCTCAAGTATTGAGATCAGTTGTGGTAGCGAGCTGGTTGAGGCCTTGCTGGCCAGTGATGAATACCCACACACCGCCACGCTGGATTTCATGATTTCCAAAGACAAATTAACATTCCGGATTGCCGGACAG
>JAHEHN010000005.1:11910-28876 GCA_024644515.1 Gammaproteobacteria bacterium | reverse complement strand
ATGGCAGAAGAAAAGAGCGCTTGGAAATAGACAGTATCGAGCAATGGCGCGAATGGCTGTCTGATAATTTCGAGTGAGAAGATGGCGTCTGGGTCATAACCTGCAATGAACATTGTGGGGAGGATTATGTCCAGTTCGATTCTCTGGTGGATGCCGCCCTGTGTTTTGGTTGGGTTGGTTCGATGCAGCGCAGAGTGGATAACGACAGAACTAAACTCTACGTCGCTCCCATCAAGAAAGGCAGTCCCTGGTCCGCGGTTAACAAGAGCCGTGTACAACGATTAATTGAAGATGACTATATGATGCAGCCTGGACTGGAAAAAATAGAGGCAGCTAAAAAGGATGGTTCCTGGCGACTGTTTGATGACATCGAGAAAGGGATAGAGCCGCTGGATTTAAAGCAGGCATTAAAAAGTAATGCCAGCGCCAAAAAGCATTGGGCTAAATTCCCGCAGCAAGTGAAAAAAATATTCTTATGTGGATAAAGTCAGCAAAGAAACCTGAAACCCGTAAGCAAAGGATAGATAAAGCCGTCAGTGAGGCGGCCCTGAATTGAATGGTCAATCATCTGAATTAGAAAATTCAGAAAGGGGGTACGCCAATCAGAACCCGGTGCAGGTAGGACGCAAATACCCCATACGCGATAAAGCCGGCAACAAAAGTGATTACGGTTCCTTTTGCCGTGCCGCTCATATACACAGTTCCGGCCAGGCGGTCACGTCGGCGCGCTGACGAAAAGCCGACAATGGCCCATACCAGGAAGCAGCCAAAGAGAAGAGTATCCCCCAGACGGCCATTGGTGATCAGGTGAGAAAACGCCCAGATCTTGATGCCGGCATACATGGGCTGCCCCAGCCTGGCCTTGATATGATTCCCTGGAACATAGGCTGCAGCAAGCAGAAAAAAGGAAAACAGTACCAGCAATGAGGCCAGGTGACGGGTCCATGTCGGTGGAGTCCAGAGAAAGACCGGGTCAGCTCGACTTAAACCATAGCCATAAATAATAAGTAGCAGGCCGACAATTGATAGCAGGCTGTAAATACCTTTCCAGACATTTTCACCTTTGACTTGAATACACCGGGTACGCCAGCTATCGGCGAAGATACGCGCGGAGTGAACGCTGAAGAAGAGTACCAATCCTGCAATTAACCAGATCATTTATTACTCCGGGGTAAACGTAAGTCGACTAAAGGAAGAATAGAGCCAGTGTAAGTCATCGACCTTTGTTTTGGTTAGTTTTTTTGCAAACACAAAAAAACTAACCAGAACCTGAAGATCTTATTAAGCCCTAATTCGGACTCTGTTCCTTGTCCCAGTCCGTCTTGCCTTCATCCTGGCCTGCCACAGAATACAGCACCTGGGCATTTCGCGTTTTCTGAAAATCATCAAGAGATTCGCCGCGCATAGCCGCGTAAATATGAAGGTTGGTTGTGCCCACTACGGCGCCCAGTTTCTCCAGCATGAAGAAAATAACCCCATAATGAATCATGGCGCGCCAGTCTAGATTGCGTACCATTTCTTTTTCCACGTCTGTCAGGCCTGCCTGTTTGAAGGCTGCTTCCTTATCTTCCAGAAACAACTTGCGATGTTCCGGAATGATCAGTTCGTGAAGAAAGTTGTTGAGTCGATAGGCTTTAACGCTGCTGCCGATGGTGGTCGGGTAAGTGCCTTCGAGCTTTTCAATGCCGGCCAGCTGGTGATTGATACGTTTCATGTAGTCTTCCTGACTTTCATCGGAGACTTCATCGGAACGTTCTTCCAGAATCATGCTGGCGATTGGAGTCATCGAAGGCAGGTAATAGGTTTTGTGAGTGGTTTCCACTTCCTTGGACAGTGCGCCCCGCATGATCAGCCACATAATGACTTCGGCTCCTTCCATACCACCGAGTTCTGCGTATTCGGCAATGGTGATGTCGGTCAGGCCTTCTGGGTCTTTTTCAAGACGCTCCATGAACTCCATATCCCAGGGCGTGTTATTGAAACCACAACGTTCGCCGTGGACCTGATGGGAAAGTCCACCAGTACCGGCTATGGCTACCTTGATATCTTCCGGATAGCTCTGGATGGCTTTACGCAGCGAGCGGCCGATGTTGTAGCAGCGTTTTGCCGTAGGTGTTGGAGATTGCAATACGCCTATCTGAAACGGCAGTACCTTGCAGGGCCACTCAGTTTCATGATCAAGCAACAGTGACAGTGGTGAAAAACAGCCGTGATCCAGCGCCTTTTCCTGGAAATAGGATAAATCGAACTCATCGGCCACCAGTCCCTTGGCTATATGTTCCGCCAGTGCCGGGTGACCTTTCAACGGCGGCAGATTACGTGGACCGCCGCCTTCGTCCGCGACAGGAAAGTTCTCACCCACACCCAGGGAAAAGTGGGAATAGTGATCAATAAAGAATGAAGTCATGTGGTCATTGAAAATATAGAAAATGACATCGGGGGCCTGATCTTTCAGCCACTGCTGTACCGGCTCATAGCCTTTGAAAATGGGTGCCCACACAGGATCTTCCTGTTTGTGTGCATCAAGGGCAAAGCCAATGGTGGGGGTATGGGAAGTGGCGATACCGCCGACTATCTTGGCCATAAATAACTCCTGCTGTATGGTGTTTCTGCTGTTTTCAATTAACGAAGGGCCGTCATTATAGCGAAACATGGCCCTGAAAGCGGGAAAATTTTTGCTGCTTTCTCTTTCTTTGACAGGGGTCAATTGACGGGGTTGCCAGGCGCAGAATTGAATACTGCGCGTGGTGCTGATCCTTTCAAGTCAGAAAGCGAAATCTGAAGGCATTCTCGCTGGCATCCACAAAGCCCATGGAAGGCGATGGAAAGTGTGCTGTCAATATCAGGTTGTTGGTCTCACTCTGGGTTTCCAGAAAGTGCTTGCGGGTTTGCACGGCTTGTTTGGGGTCAAAATCAATCCAGTATTCCCATTGCGGGTAAAGGCATTGCAGGGGGCTGTGGATAAGGTCGCCGCACAATATGGCTTTTTCTCCCCTGGACTGTAAGTGCACTGCCACATGCCCCGGTGTATGACCGATTGTGGGTTCCAGCCAGACCTGGTCATCCAGGGTAAAGCCGGTATCCACTGCCATGACCTGACCGGTCTCTATACAGGGCAGCACACTTTCCTGATAGGCGGGGGTGTTTCCGGCGGCCACATGATCCACCTCGTCTTTGGCGATGATGTATTTGGCATTGGGGAAGGTTGGCACCCAGCGCCCATCGATCAAACGGGTATTCCAGCCACAATGATCACCATGCAGGTGGGTACAAAAAACATAATCCACTTCGGCAGGGTTTATGCCTTTGGCCAGCAGTGCCTGATACCAGTGCGTATCGCTGCGCTGATGCCAGTCCTTGAAATAGTGATTGGTTTTATCGCAGCCGATACAGGTGTCCACCAGAATCAAATGCTTTGGGGTACGAATTATCCAGGTCTGGATGGCAATGATGAGCATGCCGGTTTCAGCACACATGGCTGAAGGTTCCAGCCAGTGACGGTGCTTTTCAATGGCTTCAGCAACATCAGTTCGAGGGAAAGCATCGGCGGGTAACAGAAAGGGGATTTCCATTTCCAACACGCGATCAATCACAATTTCGCCGACCCGAACAGTCATACTCTGTTAGCCACTCCTGATCCTGACATATACCCTACTTGCCTATGGTTCGCTGCAGAAAGGCCAGCGCATTGCCCAGGTGCTCTTCATCAAAAAATCCGGGTCCGCCATGCACTGCCCCATGTACCGGATCGAAGGTGACATCCAGTCCGGCAGCTTTATAGGCGCCAAACATTTGCAGACTCTGGTTGATGGGCATCTGCGGATCACGATCACCGTGCAGTAATAACAGCGGCGGGTCATTGGCATCCACCAGAGTTACCGGGCTGGCCTGTCTGGCCAGGGCTTCATTGTCCTGTGGCAAAGACCCCAGCAGTAATTCCAGTGCCGGTTCCCTGACACCCAGACCAAACGGGGTGGATTGCGAAAGAATGGTGGTCAAATCCGTCGCGGCAAAATAACTGACAATGGCCTGAACGGCGGAGGAGGTGTCCAGATGATTACCCAGTGTGCCTTCCAGTTCAGGATGGCCATTGCTGACACCCACAAGCAGCGCCAGGTGAGCGCCTGATGAAGCGCCGGTAATCGCTATTTTGGACGCATCATAACCATAGTCGGACGCATTGGCGCGCAGAAAACGAATGGCGGCCTTGATGTCATGGATCATGGCAGGAAAGGGGGCATCAGTAGACTGACGAAAATCCAGGCTGGCCACGGCATAGCCATGCTCGACGAACTCCATGGGGACACCCCCGGCCTTGTCACCAAAGCGCCAGGCGCCACCATGCACCTGAACCACAAGAGGAGGATTAACAGCGGAGTCGGGAATATAGATATCCAGCCCGAGATCCTGACCATCAGGACTGGCATAGAGTATGTCTTTATATGCGTTTGTTTGTGCCATCACGGGCAGTGTACTTAATGAAATGGTAAATAGCATAACTGCTATCAGGCTGTTGTGTTTCATGATATTCCCCTGCGGCTGCGTTGCTCATTATTATTGTTACAGATGACTTTTTATATGCGCAACGGGCAGGATAAAGAACAAGCGTGAGGGCATCAAGTGAAAGCAGAAAAGCCCGGGTTTAGTTGCAACTGAAACAGACGTTCACGAAAGGGAACAAATCAACTCTTTGCCTTGTCAGACGGTACTTGCCCATAGCTCACCATGAGCAGAATCAAAAACAGAAAGATGCTGGTCATGATTACCGTACCCAGCACTCCCATGGTGTGGTCTTCTTCCAGCAGGGAGGACAGGGTATAAAAAGTAGGAAACAGAAAGATCAGCAGAAAAATATTGGACAGGGAAAAGCTGATGGGAAAATCCCCATGGGCAGGATTAATAAACTGCTGATAGAAAGCGATGCTTAGCAGCGTGAAAGGAAACACCATGAACATGACCTGGGTAATGCCGCCAAAAGCATTGGCCAGTGCGATGCCATATTCTTTTTTCTGGTGTGATTGCCAGAGGATCACGTATTCACTCATGCCGGCAAATACGGCGAGAATCAGCGCGGTCAGGATAGGATTCACATCCAGTTCCTTCACCATGGCTTCGGCAAATTCGGACACTTGCTCACCACCAATCAGTGCGCCTACGACACCAATCAACAACAGGCCAGCTATTCTGCCGATGGAGTTTTCTGTCACATCTTCGTAAACAATGGCCAGACGTTTTTCAATATCTTTGCCGGTCATGCCAAGGCTTTCCCTGACCTCATCCTCTTCCTGTGCATAGGCAGTAATGAGTTTGTAGGTATAGAAAACAAAAATAGTGAGCAGAAACACGCTGATAGTGAATAGATCAATGGGTAGAAAGCTGTTTTTGGTAGGGGAATCCGAGGTAAATGCCATCATCACCAGGCCCAGGATAAGGCCCATGGCGCCACCGCCGATTAATATCTGGGTGCCGGCTTCGGTAATCGGTAAGGGCATGAGGAATTTTCCCTGTTTATCCTTGGGCAGGAAAAAGGAATGAAAACTGAATACCAGGGCGTTGTTATAAATCGTTATGAGCGTGATGATAAAAGCCACAAGCGGGCTGACAGGAATAACAAAGGCGATTACCACCAGTTCCGGTGTAGTAGAGAGTATTTCTGCCACCGTGCCGGCCACATAATGATTCCAGTGCAGGCGTGCCGCCAGTTTTTCAGAGGCTTTCAACAAGGCCTGGCAGGCGACCTGTAAAATTATCAGGCCGATGACAAGGGACAGGGCAGCATGGATGAAACTGTTGGGCATAATCTCGCCCACTTCCATGGTGAGGGAAATAACCCACAGCACGATGCCAACAATCAAGCGCTTGATCCATGGTCTCAGCCCGGATGTCTGTGCATGAGCCTGCTGTCCAAACTTGATAATTGAGAGCCGGTCCGGATCTATGCCGGCCTGTCTTAATGGTTCCTCAATGCCCGAGTCTGCGCCGGGTAAACCGGCCTGGGCAATATTACTTTTTTGTTTGAAGTGATGTTTCTTCATTATTGCCTGGCAAGTCTGATCAGGGTGTTTGATCATCGTTGATTATAAGGCTTTCCAAAAAGAAGGCTTTGTTCAGTTCCTGGAGCAGGAGGTGGTGTGGTTCAGCAACAGGTTTTCCAGCAGCCGCTCTCTGGTAGCGGGACATGACCTGTGCTAAATCTGCCGGTACAACATCCGCCAGACTAGCGCTAAAGTTCTTATCGTTTTGAGTAGCTACCTCAATACTGGCGCCCTGCATAGCCGGATAATTTTCTGTGAGCGTCGCATCAACTGTCACGCTCACGAGGCCTGCCAATATCCGGACTTCTTCACTGGCGAAAGCCTGATAATGATTATCATCGAAATCACCATATAAGAGGGCGCTGGCCACATTGAAATGAATGCTCATTCTGGCCTGCAGGATACTGGTAAAAGGCCCCGGGTAATCACAGCCAGGATAATGGGCAGCGGCATAGGGAACATTGATACACACTTTGGTAATAGCGTCTGCCGCTATAGCGTGTTCTGTCTTTACCCGCACAGCCACCTGCGCCGCAGTCTGGGCATAATTACAGGCGGGAACCTGCTTGAAAAATACCCTCAGTATTTCCTCATCAGGGTCACTAAAGGGAAGGGCTGGCGGGGTGGGAACAGCCTTGGCAAAAGCGGCAAACAAGCCCGCCTTACCATCCAGAGAACCCTGTGCTGCCTGCGCTCCGGCTTGTGCAAGTTGTGCTGCGGTGAGTCCGTTTCTGGCTGCGATGCCGGGATGGAAATACATATCATCACTGCCCCAGGCCGCCCACTCATTGAGCCCGGTAATGTAATTGGTAGCAAAGCCCAGTGCATTGGCGCTTGCTTCCGTATCAAGGTTATTCAGTTTCGCTGCAGTAGCCGCGGCGGCAAATGCACCTATCAGTCCGGTGGGACGGAAAGTGCGGGCAGTTTCTACATCCATCAACATGGCACCGAGTCTGGCACCGGCCTCGTAACCACAAATGATGGCTTCCAGTAACTGTTTGCTACTGACCTTGTTCTGTTCGGCCAATGCCAGTGCTACAGGGATAACCGCGACGCCAAGGTGGGAGACACTGCCTAAATGCATATCATCGCGGACCAGTGAATGCCCCGCCACTGAATTGACGAATACTGCATCCTGAAGTGAGACCTGCTGTGTTGAGCCGATAAGTGTTGCACCGCTACAGCCGGCAGCGACAGTAGACGAACCGGGTTCAATGCCGGAATTGTTTATGGCCACTTGCCGGGCCTGCTCAACCCAGGAGAAATGCTGTGTGGCATTGGCGCAGGACAGGAAGTCCAGTACGCAATAGGCTGCCTTGACCATGGCACCAGCGGAATATGTCTTATACCCGGTCAGGGAGTCTGCAAACTGGCGGCACAGCAAAGAATGGGAATTGACCCTGGCCGTCTTACTCAAAATTCAGATAACCCACACGATTATTGGCGGGGTCGGTAAACCAGAGTTTATCAATCAGGCGATCTGGTGTCTGGCGGTCACTGCCGGCACTTAAACCTACGGCTCTGGCAGGACCGTCGGCAAAGGAAAACTCGGTAATTTGCCCCGCCGGGGTCACTCGGCCCAGGGTATTGTTCTTGGTGTACCAGATATTTCTGTCAGGTCCGACGGCGATATTTATTGGGGTAGAGCCCTCACTGGGAATCATGAATTCAGTAATGTCACCGCTCATGGTGATACGGGCGACGCGATTGCCATCGACCGGGGTATTGTCCATATTGCCATTGAGCTCAAGAAACCACATATTGCCATCAGCGCCCGCAGTTATATCGCCGGGACCGGTGTTGGGGCGCGGTAGTGGAAATTCAGTGATTTCTCCTTGCGGGGTGATGCGGCCAATTTTTCCGGCCTTGAATTCTGAAAACCAGATATTGCCATCGGGCCCGGCAGCCAGTGCCCGCGGTCCGCTATCGGGTGTTGGAATAGTAAATTCGTTGACTTCACCCTCTGGGGTGATGCGGCCAATTTTGCTGGCAGCAAACATGCCAATCCAGATATTGCCGTGACTGCCCAGTGCTATGGCGCGCGGTTGGCTGTTTTCGCTCAGCAGGGGAAATTCAGTAATTTCTCCACTCGGTGTAATTCTGCCCATTTTGTTGCCTTCATGTTCTGAAAACCACATATTGCCATCTGCACCCAGGCTGATAATACGGGGAGAGCTGTTCGGAGTAGGGATTGGAAATTCAACCATACCAGAGCCATCCGGACTCATTCTGCCAATGGCATTGGCGGCGCTCAGGGTGTACCAGATGTCGCCGTTCGGCGCGATCGAGATAGTGGTTGGGCCGGCATTTTCGGACAGCATGGTAAACGTACTGACATCACCGTTGGCTTGCAGGGAAGGGGGAAGATTGATCGATATGGTATCGGTAATTTCGCTGGAGCTGTCTTTCGGCATCTGCTCACTGCAGGCGGAGAGAAAATAGGTACTGGCTACTAACAAGCCAGAAAATAGTAATCGTGTCATCAAGGTTTCCTTCCAATCAGGCATGGTTAATCTGGTTTGAATCATCGATAGTGACCTCTGCAAGATGCAGATGACATGTTATTCCGGTTAACCAGTGTTTTTTGTTGTTTTATTGATCCCTGAATACAAAAGCGGGCAATTGAGACTAGCAGGGAGCGTGGCTGAATTCAACGACGAGGCAACAGGATTGGCAAGGGGCCGATAGAACAGCAAAGACGCCTAATTGACACAATAACGGCTTGTTCTGCAATTTGTTCTTATGTATCTTCCCCTCTCCCCGGGCTCTGCTCTCATTCAACTGATGAGCCGGCTTAAAAAAATTAAACCGTATTGAAAGTAGTCAAAAAAATGTCCGACGTTAATCATTCCAAAAACAGGCCGGCCAATAATAAAGTCGGACTGGGTATCGACTTCGGTACGTCCAACAGCACCGCTGCCATCTTTGACGGCGAGAAAGTTACCATGGTGATGCTGGAGCCTGACAGCCCGATCATGCCTTCGGCCAGCTACATTGACAGGGATTTTGTTACCAGTACCGGTCAGGACGCCATTGATACCTATATTGCCAGGAACCAGGGGCGAAAAGTCGAAATGAGCCTTGAGGTTCTGGGTGAAGCCAGAACCAGTACAGGTCAAATGGACATGTCTACGCAACTGCCTTCCGAGCCTGATACCCAGTTGGTCTATGGCCAGGCATTCAATGACGGCAGTCTTCCGGGCAGGTTATTCAGGGGTACCAAACGGCTACTTGGGAGTGTTGATACACACCGTGTCATGGTATTTAACCGGCCCTTCAGGCTGGTGGCACTTATCACACCGATTTTGTTGCGCATCAAGCTCAGTGTCGAAAAGTTTGTTCAGCAGATACCGATTTCAGGCATAAAGATAAATCAGGCCTGTATTGGTCATCCGGTAAATTTTGAAGGGCGTGATAATGATCATAACAAGGTGGCGATGGAACGCCTGAGCGAGTCCTATCAACACGCAGGCATCACGCACCAGTCATTTTATCCCGAGCCAACAGCGGCAGCCATTAGTTATCTGCAAAGCAATCCTGCCGAGCAAAGCGATGTCATACTTACAGTGGACTTTGGTGGCGGCACACTGGATTTATGTATTTTACAGCGCAATGAAGAGCATTTTGACGTCACGGCCATTCATGGTATTGGTCTGGGCGGAGATCATATCGATCAGTGCATGTTTCGTGAAATCCTGTTTCCCTTGCTGGGTAGGGGTGAGCGCTGGGAAAGGGAGGTGGAGGGTAAAACCGTTGAAACCCTGTTTCCCTTTGAAGCCTATGCAGATTTGCTGATTAACTGGACCGTCAGTTATATCCTGAATCAAAACGAATACACCACACCAGTTATCGACAAGATGCAGCAGGGCGGGGATTCAGCAGTCAAGTTTGAGCGCCTGTATGAGTTGATCACACAGAACTATTCCTACCAGGTATTTCAGGCCATCAAGGATTGTAAAGCCGCGTTATCGGTGAATGATGAGTGGGTGCTGGATATTCCGGAAATAGATGTAGAAGTCACCATCACCCGACATGAGTTTGAGCGCATGATCGCGCCATTATTGGCACGCTTTGAACAGGCTTTGGATGACACCCTCGACAAGGCCGGGTTGGGAAGAAATGAAATACAGCTGGTGTTGAGAACGGGCGGTTCCTGCCTTATCCCTGCGGTGACCAATATTCTCGAGCAACGTTTCCCCGGTAAGGTGGTGGAGCATGATCCGTTTACCAGTGTAGCGGCAGGATTGGCATTGGCGGATTATTTTAATTACGGCACGAGTTTGGATAAAGGATAAAAGATAAAGGAAAAAGGATAAAGGTGGGCGGTTTAGTGAAACCAGCGGGCATACAGATATTCCCGTTGGTCGGATAAGCGAAGCGCATCCGACAAGGCGATCTTTGATCGCCTTTTTAATCAGTTTCGGGAGCAGGGGCAGACAGGCTTTAAAGGCCAATATGAGTGGATTAAAGCAAGGAAAACACTGTGTTCAGTGGGGGGCAGGCTAAATCTAGCTGAATAATTGCACGCTTAAAAACATTTTCCACGGTTTCGAAAGCGCGAAACCCTACTGTTTTCAGGGAATCCCGAAATACAGCATAAGCAATGGGATATATATCAGGCCGGCAAGTATAGAAATAGATACGGCGCTCGAGGCAAGAGCGGTATCCAGCTTGGTGATTGAAGAGAAAGTGAGTGCATTAAAGCCCACGGGGGCAGCCGCACATAAGGCGACAACGATGAAAGTTGTTTCGCTAAACCCCAGATAATTGGCTATGGCGATGCCAAACAGCAGTCCCATACCCATGCGCACAAAGACGGTTAGCCCTACCAATTTCAGCTCTTTTATGTCCAGAGTGAAATAAATACCCAGGGTGATCAGGATAAGGGGAGCGGTCATTTGGGCCAGGGGGTTGATCATGTCAAAAACCGGTTGTGGCAGCGGAATACCAATTACAGCAAGTGCTATTGAGGCAACAATGGCCCATACCATCGGTGATTTGGCCATTTTTAACAGCATTGTCATGCCATGGTTTTCTTCACCGCCATATTTGAAGGCAAGAGCATAGACATAGGTAGACATCAACAGGGCGTTACCAAAGTCAAACAGAATGGCATCGGCAAAGGCTTCGCTGCCATAGACCACCAGAATAAACGGGAACATATAGGTATTGTTCAGAATCATGGTGCTGACCAGCATAGTGCCAGCCTGCCTGCGTTCAACAGAGAATAGCTTGATCACTATCAGGGTCACCAGCATGCAGGCAAAACTGACCGCGATATTGGCCAGCGGCAGAACCGCCTTGTTCATGGTCATTTGCGTCGTGGAGAGCGTTGACACGATCAGCAGGGGCAGTGTCACCATTAACACCAGACGAAGCATGAATTCACCATGGGCGTTATTGGCAATGCCGGCATACTTGAGCACAATGCCGAGGCCAAAATAAATGAATATCGGGGATAGTTGAAAAAGAATGTCGATCATTGCTCTGACTGCCTTGCTTCTTACAGAGTCATTCCCGGCTTCAAAGAATCAGGGAAACTATTTAGAAACGGAGAGTAAATCAGATTCTTTCAATTTACCAGTAAAGTGTCGTTCTGCTGGGTTTGATGTGGGCTGATTTCCCTATATATTTCAGTAGCATAAAGTCTGTAAATTAGATAACTGGATCAGCTGGCCGGCGCTTTTCCCAGGTTCCTGGGTAATTTGCCACCAACGGACTTTTTACTGCATTGCCGCAGGCAACTCGCCTTTGGATGCAGTGTCCCAGTGTTCAATAATCCTGCCATCTTTCATGCGAAACATATCAAACCAGGCAACATAATATATTTCCCCGGGTTTGTTTGGATGGGGGCGCTCTTCCTGAAGCACCTGTACCACCAGATCTCCCTCCGCCACTATGGCGACCAGCGGATCTTCCAGAGTAGTTTCAATGGCTGAGTCCGGGCGCATGGAGAAATATTCCTTGAAGCCATCGCGGCCAGTCGCGGCATTGGGATTGTGTTGAATATAGATGGGATCGAGATAAAGCTCGGCTAATTCTTCACGACCGGCTTCAGGGATATGACGCCAGACATCAAAAGCCAGTCTTTTGTTGGCAAACAATTGCGGATCATCGTTATAAATCATGTCCAGCTGAGCAAGGCCACGAGTACCCACTACAGGCACGGGACCCCCATTACCAAAATCCGGGGTGTCCTGTCCCGGAGCTATCTGGATGGAATCCCAATGCTCGGCGACGCGGCCATTTTCAATGCGGAACATGTCAAAATGGGTAGAGGTATAGGTGCGTCCTGAACCATCGGGTTCCGGGTACTCACTGACAAAGGCCATTATTACCAGATCACCCTCAGCGATAATAGTGACAACCGGGTTCTGAATGGTTTCAGGAACATCATCCTGGCGCGGTACAAAGGACGAGAAAATTTGCTTGAATGCCTCCAGACCAGTTGGGGCGGTAGGATTGTGCTGAATATAATCGGGGCTAAGAAAACGATCGGCGGCTTCCACCTGTCCGGCATTGAGCACCGTGCGCCAAAGATCGTAGGCCAGACGTTTGTTGGTTCTCAACTGGGGATCATCACTCTCCAGTAAAAAGCGATGGTCCTTATGGGCTGTGACGGGGACCGCTTTGCCAAATACAGTCGCTGCAGGTGGCGGGGCGAGGGAGCGTGCAGCGGAGGCATTGTCAATGGAGCCGGTGGTGCTGCATGAACTAATCAGGGCCATAGCGAACATGGCGAGCCCGGGTTTTATTACCTTCAACATTTTTTTCTCCCCTTTTTTATTTTCACGCCGGCTTAAACCTTTGGCGTAAATTTCCGCAGGCTTTTAGATGGATTGTAACAGAGCTGTTTCAGGAGGATTGGCAGGAGAGTCAGTTCTGTAATTGCTGAATAAGCGCTACTGTTGTTTCGTGGAAGACGCCATCAATGCCGACAAAGCCGTATCCACCGGCCTGACCCATGGCAGCTTCAAGTGGCGAAATGCCATTCTTATCTTCATATTCCAAAATAGCGCCCTGTTCATGAAGAAAGCGCACTACCTCGGTGAGGCCAAAAGTGGCTGCGCCGAAAATAGCGCTGCGACCTGAATTATCCATGGTATTAATGTCCACGCCCTGATCCAGACAAATCTGAATAGCATGAATAATTTCAGCTTCGGTTTTATAGCGTCCGGTGGTGTCGGATTCCTTGGTGCCAAGATTGGCGGCTGTCATTAGTGGGTTAATGCCCTGTTCGGTAGGCAGCGAAGGATCGGCGCCGTACTCAAGCAATAATTCCATTGCTGCAATATCGGCACCTTTGGCGGCTCTGAGAAAGGCGGTGGTGCCCGCCACCAGCATGCCATCTGTACCGCGGTCGAGCTTCAGACGATACGGGATCATGCTGCTTAACTGCTGATTAACATCAGCACCACGCTCAAGAAGATTTTTCATCAGGTCAAATGCGCTGTGTTCATTGGGAATCACATAAGGCGAGGGGCGATTCGATTCAGGCATGATATTAAAATGCACGGCCGCATAAAGAGGAGAGCGATTGGTGTCATCGGAAATATTGATATCAGCACCGGCGTCAATAAGTTCCCAGGCGATATCATAGTAGCCGTTAATGATGGCCATCAGTAAGGGAGTAATTCCTTTTGGGGTAGTAGCGTTGATGTCAGCGCCCAATTCAAGCAGCGTAGCAATACAGTCGAGGCATCCTTCACGGGCAGCAAAATGAAGAGGTGTCATAACGCCTGGAGGTAGCCACTTGTCCCTGGGCTCCATTGTTACCTGACGTTCCCATTTTTCCAGTGAAGAAGTGGCATTTACATTCGCTCCATATTCATCAAGCAGTGCAATTACCGGAGCATGCTTTTGTGCTGCGGCCCACATCATGGGAGTCTGGCCATGCCAGTCCTCGCGGGCATCAACCACGGCGCCTGCCTCAAGTAAGACCCTCACGGTGTCTACATCGCCGGTGCGAGCCGCTGTCATCAATACGGTTTCGCCTTCATTAAATATCTCGTTGGCACTGGCCCCGGCATTCAGCAGAACCTGTGTCATTGAGCGGCTGCCATTGCGCGCGGCAAGGTATATCGGCGTAATACCATAGCGGGTTCGCGCATTGACATCGGCCCCGGAACGAATAAGTGCAGCTACCAGGTTGAGTTGATTATTAAGGACAGCGTAGTGCAGGGCAGTTGTGCCATCAGCCTCAGCGCTATTGACGTTCTGCGTGCCGTCCAGCAATACTCTGGCGCTTTCCTGATCGCCCGCCTTGACCGCTTCAAGCAGGGCCAGTTCCCGTGAGGACTGGGCAATGCCTGACTGGCTGACCAGCAAACAGGCTAACAGCAAAAAGGCGCTGATGAAGTGAAAGGTCGGCTTTGAGGGCATGATCAGTCTCATATCTGTTCAATAATGCCCGTGCTGTCACCCAGCTGTTCCAGTTCGACACCTGCCTTGTTGAGCATGGTCAGTACCAGGTTGGTCATGGGCGTACGCTTATCATAGCTGACATGCTGGCCACCCTTGATTCTGCCAGTTCCACCAAGCAGGACATTGGGCAATGGATAATGGTCATGAAGGTTGGAGTTGCTCATGTTGGAGCCGTAAAGAATGATTGAGTTATCCAGCAGCGTGCCGTCACCTTCCTCAATTGAGTCCAGCGTATCGATAAACTTCCTGAATTGGCTGACATGGTAATTCTGGATTTTTACATTGCTGGCCATTTTGGCAGGATTGTTGGCATGATGTGAGGTGGCATGATGGCCGGTATTAACCCCCACCTGTGGATAGGTTCTGTTACTGAGTTCACGGGCCATCATAAAAGTGGAAACCCGGGTAATTTCACTCTGGAAGGCCAGGGCCATCAGGTCGAACATGATTGCCAGGTGGTCTTCATAATCAAAAGGAATGCCTGCCGGAGCATCGGGGATGTCAAGGTCGGGGTTTTCAACAATCAGCCGTTCCGCCTGCTGGATCCGGCGTTCAATTTCCCGGATATTTTCAAGGTAATCGGTAATTTTTTGACGGTCTCCATTGCCTAATTGAGCGCTGAAAGAGCTTGTCTGTTGTACAACCGCATCCAGAATACTGCGATCTTCCGCCTGTCGAGCGAGCCTGTCGTCTACGGAGCCGCCCTGGCCAAATAATCGCTCAAAGACCTTGCGGGGATTGATTTCCATGGGGTTTGGGGTAGTCGGGGTGCGCCAGGAAAGGGTGTTCATATAGATACAGCCATAATCCCTGTCACAGGCCCCCAGCAAACCACTATGATCTTCCGTGGCGAGTTCCAGAGAGGGCAGGGGAGTATCCTGGCCAATGACCTGGGCGGCATACTGATCAGCGGTGACTCCGGCGAAAGCGTCAGAGCCCAATGTGGCTTTTGGCCTGATGCCACTGAGCCAGGTACACGGACTCAGGCTATGAACGGCCGTGGTGTCGGCAGCAGTATGACCGAGGCCACTAACTATGGTAAGGCGGTCCCGATAGGATTCCAGTGGTTTGAGGATAGTCTTGAATTCGAAATCCGAGCCGACTTTGTCCGGGGTGTATTCGGACATGATGGCGCCATGGGGAATATAGACAAAGCCCAGGCGGGGTTGCACCACCGAAGAGCTCTGGGCAAAAGCCGGCACCATGCTGGTAAGCAAAGGCAAGCTGAGACTCACCCCGGTCCCTTTTAAAAGCTGCCTGCGACTGATGTGTTTTTTGCTGATAAACATGTTGCCCCCCGGCGATTTCTTTAAATAATTCCTGCTGTTTTCCTAGCCTGAAAAATTTACTCCGATAATTATCCCGATTATAGACTTTCTGCATTAAAAACCAACGTCTACGGCAAAGTGCATTTTTCTGACAAGATCGCTAAGCTGTAATTAATTTTCCATAACTGCCTACACTGGATGTCTTCTTTGTTACACCAGCTTGTCGTCTCTGTTGTGTCCCTGATTCTCGCATTATGCCTGCATAATATGGCGCATGCGCAGAGTGAATGGCGTGAATATCCCTCTATGGAGAGGGGAAATAATTCCTTCACTCTGCCTGCTGACTATCTCGAGCCCGGCGAGTTTGTCGTTGGCCGGCTGATGTTTCCTCAATATGAGCGCGGTCCTTTTGGCAGTGGCCCCGGGGACTGGCGCCTTGGAGGGACCGCATGGTCGGTGGATTATCCTGAAGGGGACAGGGTTTTTGCCATGTTACTGGAACGCATGACCACCCTGGATGTGCGCGCAGTGGAGCAACCGGTGAATCTTGATGATGGCGATGATGTGTTTTTCTGGCCGTTCATGATTTCAGGCTTGGTGGGGAGTTGGGACCTGACCGAACCGCAGGCGACTAAATTGCGCGAGCACTTGCTTAAGGGAGGCTTTCTGCTGTGCGATTCCTTTTATGGGGAATATGAGTGGAGCGGCTTTATCAAGACCTTGCAGCGGGTCTTTCCTGATCGGCCGATAGTTGATCTGCCAGACGATCACCCGGTGTTTCACATGGTGTTTGATTTATCCGACAAACGCCAGATACCTACCTGGCAATATCTGCCCAGGGGTTATCGTCAGGGCGGTGATACGCCGGGTTGGCGAGCTATTCTGGATGATAATGGACGCATTATGGTGATGATAGCTTTCAATAATGATATTGCTGATGGCTGGCAACGGGCAAATGATCCAGGTTATCCCCAGTTTGAAGCGAACCTCAGTATTCGTATGGGGGTGAATTTTGCGGTGTATGCATTGACGCATTGATGCAATTACGTGTATCACATGAGACAGGAAAAAGGATAAAGGAAAAAGGTGAGCGGTTCAGGTTTGGGGCTGGTTTAGTTAAGTTTGTTCAGACGGGGCGACCTTGCAGTCGCCTTGTCGGATGCGTCCCTGCGGTTCTTATCCGACCTACAAAACCAGCACCAAACCTCCAGCGCCGGCCTCAAAAACATTCAGCAAATT
>JAHEHN010000005.1:0-11810 GCA_024644515.1 Gammaproteobacteria bacterium | reverse complement strand
TCCTGCATCCTGTCTCCCGATGCCTCCCGCCCACCTTTTTCCTTTATCCTTTTTCTTTTATCGTGCCCCTTGTAACTTGTAACTATTGTTTAGCTACCTGTGCGCCGGAGGTATCTACGGCCTGTTTCATGGTAAAAGGCACTGAATTGACGATGGCTTTTACTATGGCGGAGAAGCGGTAATTGTCTTCAGCGGCTTCCTTTCTGATGGCGCGTACTACGGGCATGTCATAGGGCTCGAGGCCGCGGCCAAGGGCGTAGGTAAGTAATTTCTCGGTCAGGTTCTCGACAAAATTTTCCGGTTTACTTAGCAGGGCGCTGCGCAAGTCACCAACGCCATCTATATAGCGGCCATCGCCAAGCTGGCCACTTGAATTCACCAGTCCGCCTTCTTCCTTTGTTCTATAGCGACCAATGGCGTCAAAATTCTCCAGAGCGAAACCCAGTGGGTCCAGCAGGCTGTGACAACTGGAACAAACGGGATCCTGCCGGTGTAATTCCAGACGCTGGCGAATCGACATCACATCAGAGCCAAGATTTTCTTTCAGGTCCGGTACGTTGGGCGGTGGAGCAGGGGCCGGGGTGCCGATAATATTTTCCATTACCCATTTTCCCCGTAATACCGGTGAGGTGCGGTTCGGATATGAGGTGACCGTCAGCACGCTGCCCTGACCCAGCAAGCCGCGGCGCGCTTCATCAACCTGGTCGACGCGGCGAAAATGAGTGCCATAGATATTGGGAATGCCATAATGATTTGCCAGACGATCATTCACATAAGTCCAGTCAGCGGTTAGCAGGTCGAGCACGGAATGATCGTTCTGAATAATTTCGCTGACAAACATTTCGGTTTCTGTACGAAAAGCATCACGTAATTTATTGTCAAAATCAGGAAAGGTCCTGGTATCGGGCGCAACACTTTTCAGGTTGCGCAGATAGAGCCATTGGGCGGCAAAGTTGTCCACCATGGAAGTGGCTCTCGGGTCACGCAACATGCGCTCTACCTGGGCATCAAAAACAGAGCGGTCATCAAGTTGGCCAGCTGCTGCCAGATCAAGCAGTTCTTCATCGGGCATGCTGCTCCACAGGAAAAATGACAGGCGCGATGCCAGCGCCAGGTTATCAAGCTTGTAGACTTCCCCCGGGGCGACATCGTCAGGATCCGGTTCGCTGCGGAATAGAAATTCAGGTGAGGTCAGGATGAAACGCAAGGCAGTTTGAATGCCCCGTTCAAATCCGCCCTGACTGTAGCCCTGCAGGTAGAAATCACCAAATAAGGCGTAATCCTCACTGGTTAAAGGTCTGCGATAGGCCAGCTTGCCGAGGCGTCCAAGGATTTCAGAAGCACATGCACTTTCTTCCAGAGTTTCCTCGGGGTAGCAGAAGAATATCTCTTGGCGCGAAAGGGTATCACCAGGACCGCTGGCATTATAGGGGCCAATAATGTCCACATAATCCAGTGTTGGCAGTCCATTCATATTCTGCAGATCCAGATCACGGGTATGCAGCTCCAGAGGCTCATGGGTTTCTGCGGCATTTTTCTGAATGAAGGTGATTGCCACTTTGTGCAAGCCGGCGGTGACGGGAATGCGGGTTTTCAGACGCTGATCAATGATATCGGCAGCTTCGGCGAAATTTTCATCGGACATCAGGTTATCTGCAGGGCCACCAACCTGAGCCAGAAAGACACGCTCACCATCAATGCTGATTTCAAATTCATTCGGCCATTCCAGTCCGGTCATGTAACCAACGATATTTCGGGTGAGGTAGGAATGCAGTTCATATTCACCATCGAGGGGAAAATTGTGTTCGATAAGGATGCCGCCTCTTGTGCCCATGGGCAGTCCCGGGAGATGCTGGCCCTGTGGGGCGTCAGGTGCCACTTTATAAACCTTGGACAGGGCATCCTGACGAGGATCGCCAACAGCCAGCTCGGAAATTTTTCGTGATGCCACCAGATACTGCTCCAGCAATGAAGGCGAGGTGCGCAGTACATCGGCAATATTGTCGAAACCATAGCCTTCATCATCGGCAGGCAGATATTCGCTGATATCGACCTGCAGATTGAGTAAATCACGAATAATATTGCCGTATTCAGTCCGGTTCAGACGATGCAGGGAAGAGGGGCCGGGATTGGGATTGGCGAGTGTGGCGCTATCTATTTTGTCCTGCAGGTAATTAACAAATACCTGTTGCTGGTCCGGGTCGGGTCGTGGCTGGCTCATTGGTGGCATCAGGCTGCCACGAAACTTGAGCATTACTTTTTCCCAGATTTCAGCATCCGCCAGGGGATCGGCAAGATTGACGCCTTCAAGATCGAGGCTGCCTGCCCAGTCTTCAAAGTTGTGACATTCGATACAGTAGGATTCTATAAACTCCTGCTGATGGGCAATATCGGCGGGCTGGGCCTGAATGGTAAAGGGCAGAGCCGTCAGCGTGCATAACGCGAACAGACCCCTGACTCTGTTTTTAAAAAGTGTAGACATGTTTTACTCCCCCTGAAGCGGGGAAGAATAATGGAGCACTCCCGGTAATTCAAGGTAATAGGAAAGCTCTGCCCGGGAATCTGCTATGGAAGCGGTATGAAACAATGCCAACCCGACCTGGTCCTGAATATTTTCCGCTATATTTCTGTGTTAGCCATAGCCTGCCATAGCTTGTATTATTTTCGTACAGATTATGGACTTCAGGTTGATTGAATCTGTTTTTTGGCTTTCTTATGCTTGACGGATCATGTGGATAATTGGAGTACCCCTATTATGCAATTTTTGCAAAAGATTCATCTCCCTGTGCTGCTTATTGCCCTGCTTAACCCGGTAATGGGCAGTGCCCACCATGGGCTGGCAAATTTTAATCTGAATATCGATATAAGCGTGAAAGGGCGGGTAACGGATATCGCCATGATAAATCCACATTCGTGGATATATCTGGATGTGATCAATGCCGATGGCAGCATTTCCCAATGGAAATGTGAATTACGCGGTGGCACCGTTTTACGCCGTTCCGGCTGGACCCGGGATATGTTTGAAATAGGCGCTGAAGTCACTATTAGCGGATCACCGGATCGTTTTGAGGAAAACACCTGTTATACCGGGACAATTACTTTTGCCAACGGAGAGAGTCTGGACCGTTATGAGCAGATCATCGACGCAGAAAAATACCTGCGCCAGAACATTCAAATAAGCCGGCTTGGCAATGGTGATCCGGATATTAATGGAGACTGGGCGGCAGAACAGGTTGTAATGACGGATCCGCGGGGTCTTGAAGGCACACTGGTCCCGCTAAGTGTGGCTGATCAATTTGAGCCGGGTGAATTGCCAGCCGGTGCACGCGCCTTTCAGGGCTCTCGAGGAACCCCGGAATCGTTTTCCCAGACGCCTCTGGCAACGACCTGGGAGCGCCCCAGTATTCTCCCTCTCACCGAAGCTGGTGAAAGGGCAATAGCCGGCTTTGATGGTTCTTCAACGGACAATCCCCGGCTTCGTTGCGAGACTACGAATATTTTGTGGGACTGGGCTTTTGATAATCCCGTGAATCGAATTGAGCAGACAGAAAATGAAATTAAACTGATCTATGGCACGATGATTTTTGAGCGTATCATTCATCTGGATGAAGCCGACTTTCCGGAAAATATTGTGCCCAGTCGAGGCGGTTATTCCATTGGTCGCTGGGAAAACGACGAGCTTACGGTATATACCCGGGGGGTTGAGGAAGGGATATTGCTGGCAGATACGCGAACGCCCCATAGTTCGCAGTTAACGGTTGTGGAGAGATTCAGTCTGGATCCTGATAACGGTTCACTTAACCGGAGCTATGTGGCAGAGGATCCATTGTATTTCGAAGGTCAGTACCGGAGTGCTGATACCATGTTTATTTCCAGCTACCCGTGGGAGCCCTATAACTGTGATGATCGATCTTACCGTTCAGATTTGTAAGGGCGATGCGCAATGATGATCAATAGTTCATTTGCATTGCGTCGCGTCATTCAGGCCAGGTCATTTATGAAAATTATAGTCGCTTGTTTATCAGTGCCTGCTCTGTTGTTCAGCTATGGTCTTGTTATTGCAGCAGAATCACCCTCCAGTCAGGGCAATACACCCATGCCCTGGGCCTACGCCCTCAATACGCCCGATGTGGAAATAGCCTTTGAATTCAATGTGCCCAGAACAGTTCCGGGATCTGATGTTGAATTTGTCTTCAGTAATCCACGCAACCTTTACCAGCCCCCTGACTGGCATCCTGAAAATCATCCCGAGATGCCGGAAATCGTTGCACGGGGACGGGAACCCTTGGTTTTTGCCTGTGGTTATTGTCATTTGCCCAATGGCCAGGGGCGTCCGGAAAATACCAATCTGAGTGGCTTGTCAGCGCAGTACATTATTCAGCAAATGGCAGATTGGCGAAACGGTCTGCGCAGAAGTTCCGAGCCCCTGCATGGTCCCGCTTCGGCCATGCAGGCGATTGGTGCCAACGCGACAGAGGAAGAGGTCGAAGAGGCGGCAGCGTATTTTTCCAGTCTCACACCGAAGCAATGGATTCGGGTAGTTGAGACAGACACCGTGCCTGAAACAATAGTTGCTGGCTGGATGTATATTGAGAAAGAGGGTGCCGGCATTGAGCCCATTGGTAATCGTATTCTTGAAATGCCCGAAGATCTTGAGCGCACAGAGTTACGTGATGATAATTCGGGATTTATTGCCTATGTCCCTGTAGGCAGTATTGCCAGGGGGGAGCAGCTGGTGTGCTCCAGTACTGTTGGTGGGGCTCCCTGCAGTGCCTGTCATGGCGCAGAACTCAAGGGTCTTGGGCCGGTGCCTGCACTGGCTGGGCGATCGCCCAGTTATATAGCCAGACAGCTATTTGATTTGCAGAATGGCCGTCGCCGGGGGCTATGGTCACCACTCATGGCTGAGGTTGTGGCGGATCTTGCCATAGAAGATATTGTCGCCATTTCAGCCTATCTGGCGTCACTACAACCCTGAGCAGAATCGAGGCACGCGTGGCACGAAAGTCCGGCGGCAAAAAAACAATCATCATTGGTGGCGGGCATAATGGCCTGGTCTGTGCGGCGTATCTTGCCAAGGCCGGTCGTGAGGTGGAGGTGCTGGAAAAAAGGCCGGTTCTGGGTGGGGCCGCGGTTACGCAAGAGTTTTTTCCGGGTTTTCGCAATTCTGTCTGTTCCTACACGGTGAGTTTGCTGCATCCGAAGATTATTGCTGAGCTAAACCTTCACCGACATGGGCTGCGAATAGTCTCGCGTCGAGTAAATAATTTTCTACCACTGGCGAATGGTGAAAGCTTTACTGCAATCGCAGGAGAGCTGGCTGCGGAAGTTCGTCGTTTTTCCGGCAAGGATGAACAGGCTTTATATGAATATGATGGGTTCCTTGCGGCAGTGATGCCGGTCATCAAGGAAATCATGTTGATGAAGCCGCCTGATCTGGAGAGTGCAGGCTTTTCAGATCTGCTCTCGTTGTTTCGATTAAGTCGACATTTTTCAACGCTGTCACGTCAACAAAAACAATTCCTTTTCACACTGTTTTCCCGCAGCGCTGGCGAAATTCTGGATGATTTTTTTGAAACTCCCGCACTGAAAGCCCTGTTCGGATTTGATGCCATTGTTGGTAATTTTGTTTCTCCCTATACCCCGGGTAACGGTTATAACCTGCTGCATCACCTGCTGGGTGAGGTAAATGGTGAAAGCGGTCGCTGGGGGCATGCCATCGGTGGTATGGGCGCCATAAGTGACGCTATAGCTGCTGAAGGTCGGCTATATGGCGTTAGGTATCATACTAATAGCGCTGTTTCCCGAATTATTGTTGAAGATGGCAGGGTGAAAGGCGTGATAACAGAAGATGACAAGCTGTTTGAGGCAGATGTTGTGGTTGCCAATATTAATCCGGCATTGCTTTTCCTGAGTTTACTGGATGAGGACTGCGTGCCAGAAGAACTAAAAACGCATTTCAGGCAATACAAGTGTGGTAGCGGGGCATTCCGACTCAATGTTGCCCTTAGTGGACTTCCTGTCTATGCAGGCAGAACCAGTGCCCATTGGCAGGAGGCTGGAATTATTATTGCGCCCTCGCTGGACTACATGGATAAGGCATGGCAAAGCGCAAGAAATGCAGGCTGGTCAGAACAGCCGGTGGTGGAGATGTTAATTCCCAGCCTGGTGGATGATTCGCTGGCCCCCTCTGGCAGTCATGTAGCAAGTCTTTTTTGTCAGCATTTCTCACCAGCGCTTGGGCAACAGTGGCAAACCTCCAAGGAGGCCGCTATCGCTGACATAATTGCGGCAGTGGAAAATGTTTTTCCGGGGTTTAGTCAGTTGATTCTGGGGATACAGAGCCTCAGTCCCTGGGATCTCGAGCAGGAATTCAGTCTGGTGTCCGGTGATATTTTTCATGGGCGACTGTCGCTGGAGCAATTGTTCACGGCGCGGCCTGCCATTGGCCTGGCCCAATATAATATGCCTCTGAAAGGACTGTATTTATGTGGCTCCGGTGCGCACCCGGGCGGTGGTGTCAGTGGTTTACCAGGGCATCATGCCGCGCGAGCAATACTTAACTGATTCCTGCATCGGTTTCCATGGGCAGGTCGGGGTCTGCTGTCCATTCTGTTAGCGAGCCGTCATAGACGGCCACGTTCTCATGACCCAACAGGGTGAGTGCGAGAGCATTGGCACTGGCGGCGATACCGCCACCGCAATAGGTAATTACCCTGTCCTTTTCCATACAGGCCAATGGAGCAAACTTTTCCGCAAGGGTCGCTTTTTCCAGATAAGTATTGGTGTCAGGGTTGATCAGGGACTCACAGTACAGATTCTTGCTGCCGGGTATGCGTCCTGCACGTTGATATGGGCTGACCTCGCCTTTAAACATTGGCAGGGGAAGTGAGTGCAGAAGTAAGGTTTTGTCATCATCACAGGCTGCTTTCACGGTCAGCTTGTCGACCATCAGTTCAGGACGATGTGTTATGGTAAACTTTTCTGCATTCGTGTAGCCGGTCGCCCGGGTAGAGACCTCTCTTTTTTCTGCAAGCCATTTTTTCCAGCCCCCGTCCAGTACTGCAGCATTATCGAAACCACAGACACGTAACATCCACCAAACTCTGGCAGCCCAGGCATGATTGCCGAGGTCATAACAGATTACTGCGGTATTATCTCCAATACCCTTATTCCTCATGGTGTCGGCGAAGGCCTTGGCAGCGGGCATCATCAAGGTAAATTCATGACCAGGATCTGATAGCTCGTCGCTGACATTGATGTAGATACTGTTGGGGATATGACCCTCTGACCACTGATCGAACCCCGAGACAAAGCCATAGCTACCATCCTCATTGGGCTTCATTAACAGCGTGCAATCAAGGATCCTGATGTCAGGCTCATTGCAGTGTCTGGCAAGCCATTCGGTAGAAACAAGGGGGGTATCGAGGATAATGGGCATTTGGTTCTCCTGTTAACGAGAGGCGATAATAAACACTGAAAGCACTTGAGAAAAGAGCAGAAGGAAAAAGGACTGACAATAAAAAAAAGCCGGGCCAGGGGCCCGGCTAATCCTTATCAGGTCAGAAACCTGTCAGGAGGGGAACTGCATATATTACAAACTGGCCTCAAAAGGATCGCTTAGCTCTTCAATGCAGGCACGGATAACCCTGCGAACATTGATCTGATAGTCCTGCGATGCTTCGACTTCTTCAAGGCTGATGAGCCCATCATCATTGCTGTCTATCCTGTCGAAAAGCGCGCAGGCACGTTCTTCCAGAGCCAGACTCAGTTCAACCAGATCAATAAAGCCATCGTTATCAAGGTCAACTGCGTCAAAACGATCTTCCACTTCACCTGGACCTTCCCAATCGGCAATGGTCTCCCTGACACATTGGATAACCGCTTCACGATCGATTTCCGGGCGATCATTGGGGCGTTCACGTCTGGCTTCTTCTTCGCTTAGCAGACCATCACCATTTTCATCCTTGCGATCAAATTGCTGATCAACACGGCTGAGACGCCTATCAATGAATTCATTTTCATCGACAAAGCCATCACCATTGCTATCCAGACGATCAATTAGTTTTTCAGGATTACCTCCGGGACGACCGCGGCGATGACGGCTCTGTTCAGAATGAATCAGTTCTCCACCGCGGCGTGCAGTGACCTGAACACTCTCTATATCCCTGCTAAACCTTGGACCACCTTCCTGTGCAGTAGCGGCCGGCAGGATTGCTGCGCTTAAAATTGCTGTAGTGCTTAGTACAACCAGGCTCTTGAGTTTCATTATTACGTACTCCTTTTATTTTTAAATATAGTCATTAAGTAATTTTAAAATTGAATACCGGCCGGAATATTCAGTTCACTGTGTAAAACGCTGTGACAGAACATCGGTTGACAGGGAGGGACAAAAATGTGAAGTGGTTCTCTTTTCCTGTGACTGCGAAAATCTGCCAGGCAAAGCCTATATCGTTACAAAGGCGCAATAGATCGGTAGAATAGGGACGCGAGAAAAATTCAGTAAAATGCTGGGAGAATGCGTTGTCATTACCGGAAGATTTACGACAGGAATATCTGGAAACATTGGGAATAGTGAGTTATTTCCCGCGTTTTATCCTGCCGGCAGCCCCGCATCCCCAAGCCTGCGAATGGCCTGAGTCCTGGACGCAGGCACAGTCTGCCCAAAAGGACGCTATTCCAGAGCACATTGATGAAAGACAAAGCACCGCAAGCGAAGCGGCCAGGGTAATTAATCAGGATGAGCAGCTTTCCCCACCGTCTGCGCCACCTTCGCCACAAGTCCGGCTAAAGCCGGATTCAACCCGACCAGCCACATCAGTTCAGTCTGCTGAAAAAGAAACATCATCAGCTCAAGCCGAGATATCGACAACACCCTCCAGTAAAAGAAAAGTCGCTGTGGAAGATGTCCGGCTGCAGTTACTTTGTATACGCGTTAATGACAATCTGGCTGTGTTGAATGCGATGCCGCATTTTGGCTCGGGGCAATTGTCACGTCAGCATTTGGCGCTTTTACACAATATGCTGCAGGCCAGCGGAATGGATACACAAGATTTGTTAATAGACGAAAAGCCTTTTCACTGGCCTATGGTGCAAGGGGAACATGTGGATAACAGTAAGTCGGCAGCGGCTACTGCACTGATTGCCTTTCTACAGCAAAAGCTGGTGGACTGGCAGTTCAGGAATTTACTGGTGATGGGGGAGCAGGTTGTCACCGGATTATTTGTTGCTGCCGATGAGGCAAACAGTGATAGCGATAATGGGGACAAGCAAAATCTGGGGCCTTCGCTGGATTCCGACACGTCGGCAAGTGACTCCAGAAAAGATTCAGATCATGCCGCCAGTCGCCCCAAAATCGAATCGCAGGAATGGCAGACATTTTATACCCGCAGTCTGGATGAAATCCTGCAAACGCCGTTCCTGAAAAAAGAGATCTGGAGTATTACCAGAAAAATCCGTCATTAGACGGGTTTATCTGTTCCAAAATGCATAATTTGCGAATCAGGAAAATGACCAAGGCAGATCTGCCTGTTGTTACAAAAATAGAAGCTGATTGCCAGACTCATCCCTGGACCCTGTTACAGTTCCTGGACGGATTCAATGCCGGGCATCAGGGCTGGGTAGTCTGCAGGCAGTATGAAGAACGTGAAATGATCGTCGGATTTGCCATTGTTACCAGTGTTCTGGAAGAAAGGACCTTGTTAAATATTTGTGTCAGGCCTGCATTTCAAAAACAGGGAGTAGGGCGAACACTGCTGGAATTCCTTTTGCAGCAGGCTAAAGTTGAAAATATTGAAAAGATCTACCTTGAGGTGAGGGCATCCAATAGCCCGGCAAAAAGTTTGTATGAAAGTTTTGGCTTTGAAAAAATCGCAGAAAGGAAAGATTATTATCCAGCAATTATTGGCAGGGAAGATGGCTATGTATATTCACTTTCTCATTTTTCCTTGCTCTCGTTAACCCCCTCTGAGTAATCTGTCTCTTCGGATAAATTTTCAGCTAGATCATCTGTGTGCCTGAGTTCGTCGTCGACGTCAGATTTGAGCAGGTAGTTTTTTAGCCAGCCAATTAGTTTAAAGACAGTGACAGCCAGCAATGCCAGCAACACTATTGCAATAAAGAAAATCACTGTAGAGAGAATAAAGCGTCCTACATCACTCGCTGGTATGTCAGCAAAACTAATAACCGCAAAAATTGCAGCAATGCTGACCATGATGCCCGAAACTACATTCCGGGTTTTTTTGTTCATTTTTTTCTTCATAAAAAGCTATGACATTTCCTGTAGCGCGGACATGGCTGACAGCAGGCGTTTATTGTCTTGCGGGGTGCCAATGGTTATGCGTAATTTATTTTCTAGGCGTTCTTCAGTGCTGAAATAACGCACCAGTATTCCCTGATCTTTTAATGCCAGATAAATTTTTTCTGCCGAGGTGCCTGCGGGCATGGTGGCAAGCACAAAATTACTTTGACTCTCTGGTACCACGCATCCCATCTCGCGTAATGCCGCGGTTACTACCTGACGTTCACTTCGTACATTTTTCCAGGTCTCACTGGCATACTCCTGATCTTCAATTGCTGCCCTGGCAAGGGACTGGGAAATCAGGTCAGTATTGTAACTGTCCTTGGTTTTCATCAATGGAGAAATGACGGCCGGGTTACCCAGGCCATAGGCCATGCGTAGCCCGGCCAGGGAATAACCCTTGCTAAAGGTACGTAGAATGAGCACGTTATCGAATTCCTCCAGCAGACGCTCGGATTGATAGGAAATCGCCGGATCAACAAAATCAATATAGGCCTCGTCCAACAGTAAGACCCCCTGAAACTCAGCTGCAAGCAAGGCTATTTGTTCAAGTGCTGTGAGCGTACCTGAGGGGGCATGAGGATTTACCAGAAAGCATACTTTTGCACCGGATTTATTCAATAAATCGGCATAGTGTTCCGGATGGGTCCAGTCTTCATTCAGTTCAAAATTGGTGAGCTTGCAACCATGTGCTGCTGCCAGAACCTGATAGAGGGTATAAGTAGGGCGGGCTACGGCAATGCTGTCATTGCTATCAGCAAAAGTGGCAATTGTCATACGCAGAAGTTCGTCGCCGCCGTTGGTAACAATGACATTATCCGGAGAAAGCCCATGCCTGGCGGCGATCGATTCCTGCAAGCTGCGGGCAGTTGGCGGAGGGTATTGTCGCAACCTGGCGACATCACACTTGCCAAGAGCAGCAGCGACCTTTGGACTTGGTGGATAGGGGTTTTCGTTGGTATTGAGTTTCAGTATGCCGGGTGAGTCGATTTGCTCTCCTGGAATATAGGCCGCCATGTTTTCTATGTTTTTTCGCTCGTAAGCCATTTTTGTCTTAATCTCTTTGTTGGGTTGACCAATAGCATTGGCCACAGCTCAGGGTGAATAAGTATCCAGGCGATTATTCCAGCCGGAAAGCCAGCGTTGTTCATTTCTTTCAGCAGGGGCGTGATTCACTCGCGCCTGAAGGGTGTCACGCGCCGACTGAATAAATGCCTGGATGGGGGGTAGATGATCATGGGTCGCCATACCCAGTAAAACCTGTTTCAAACCCCAACCCTGTGCCTGGTAAGTTTCCTGTTCTGAGGTGCCGGTACCCTTGAAATTAACATAGTCAATCAATGCATATAAGCCATGAGGCGGAGAGGCATTGGCAACGGCATAAAAGTTTTCCTGTAACCGGGTTCTTGTTGTTATGGATGCTTCGGAGTCGAGTATTTTGTCCAGTGCAGAGTCGAAGCGATTAATAATGAAACGGGTTTGTTGCCTGGAATGTTGGGCTAAAAAACTC
>JAHEHN010000086.1 GCA_024644515.1 Gammaproteobacteria bacterium | reverse complement strand
AACCAATTTGTTTGATCCTTTCCAGTAACATAAAAGAATCTATTCATGTACCAGGGGTCTTTTTCCTTTATTAAAGAGTCTTATGGGGCAAGAGATGGCTTTTCATGAGCCCTGTGTTTATTTACAAGGCGTGATAATAATCTCTCATCAATTTTAACATCTCCTTATGCCGATCCAGAATGTTGTCCAGAGTTTCTGTACTGCTTATTTCAATAAATCCTTTTTGCTGCATCAATTCAGCAGTGGACATCCTCCTGAATCCCATCCACCAGGTCGAAAAGACCCTTTCTGCCAACATCATATCGCTTAGAACTACCACATTGATATTTCTGGCATCATGGATGATATTCGAAAGTAATTGCTCAACATCTGCCACACTTCCTTCTATACACTGAATAAAGTGGCCGTCGATATAAAAAGTATCCCGGTTATCTCGTGAGCAGTGTTAGCCTCCTTACATCCATGCAACAAAGCATGTAATTCTGATTCGGGGAAACTTTCGGCCTTCTGGCTTCTGTAAATCAATTGACGTATCGGCAAGAGTTCAATCTATATAAGTATATATATTGTAAATATAATGGCTTAATAAAGTATGAAAGAGAATATCAAAAGTATACTTGCAAAGGGAATTATCGTTGATGTTTTAATTATCGCCCACACGGATGTGATGAGCATCTAGATACATATGGCCTTTTTCGAATGCTAAGCAAAGCTGGTGAGGGGTAATTTTTTCTATTCTAATGGCCACTTTCGGCCAAGAGCGGACTCACAAGTAAAAGACCAACCATTTACATCACTGCCAGGCCTTCACGAATTATGAGGAAGCGGCAATATTCGATGCTTAAATAGATATAGCTAGATTGAGCGAGCCACCTCACCTTCTGCAATCACATCTAAAGTCAAACCGAATTGCTCAACCATGAGTTTAACTAGCTCTTGAACCAGTGGAACAGCAGCTTCGGCAGCAACTCTGTCATGGCATGTACTTACTAAAAGCCATTTATCAGGGCCAGTCTCAACCATTTGATGTCCCGCATGGAATTCGCTAGATTGAATAGCCGGCGTCATCACAGAGCCATAATGTTCTAGCATTTTAGATGCATTATCTGGATTACAAGCGAGCCGATATACTTTTGCGTACATATTCATGTTTCCTTGTAATTAAAGGTAGACTCTCAGCTAAAAAGAAAAGCGTATTAAATCTATACCAACTAGATTTTTTTTATCAACCAAGAATATAATTTTTATCGATCCCAGTGCAATACTTAGGTATTTGGTTCGGCTTTGAGTCGAAAGCAGATCAACCCATGGAGCATCATGGTTTGGCTTCCATAACTCAAACCATCGCGGGCTTATTCATTGCTGTTTGAAAGCCGCAAGCGCCCTTTCGCGACCAAACTTCAAATCAATTATTGGCACAGGGTATTGCTCCGGCTTTAACAACCCGGGCTCATGAATAGACTTGTTATCCAGTTCTTCAAGTTCCGGAACGAAATGACGAATAAAGTCCCCTGCCTCATCAAAGCGGCGCGATTGGGTCACCGGATTAAAAATCCTGAAATACGGTACCGCGTCAGTACCGGTGGATGCACTCCACTGCCAGCCACCATTGTTGGCGGAGAAATCGCCGTCGATGAGATTCTGCATGAACCACTGTTCACCCAAGCGCCAGTCGATCATTAAATGCTTGCTGAGAAACATGGCTGTAATCATACGCAAACGATTATGCATCCAGCCGGTTTCCAGTAACTGGCGCATGGCGGCATCAATGATTGGAATTCCTGTACGCCCTTCGCACCATAATTTAAATTCATTCTCATCATGACGCCAAGGTACATGTCCAACATTATTCTTGAACGGCTGCTTTTTACTGACATGAGGATAATGGAAAAAAATATGTCGATAAAATTCACGCCATAACAATTCATTCTTCCAGGTTTCCGGCCCTTCGCCTTGATGAGAGGCGGTCGCCTGACGCCAGCAATCCCTGATGGAAACAACACCGGCATTAATCCAGGGCGACAGGGAACTGGTGCCGGTAACGGCGGGAAAATCCCGGTTTTTCTTGTAATCCCTGATCCGGGCTGCACTAAACTCTTTGAGTAATTTTTGCGCGTGCGCCTCTCCGGCCGGCCAACGATCAGCCCAGACTGGATCCGCTTGCGGCCAGTCCACGTCTTTCAGAGGGCATTGCCCGGCAATTGACAGTTTTGTAATGGCAGATAACGCAGGCGCAGCTAATTTGGGCGCTGAAACTGTGCCGGCAGTGTCAGGCATATATAAATTGGCGCGGCACTTTTTTGAAAAAGGGGTAAATACCTTGAATGGCTCACCACTGTTATTCAGGATTGATCCCGGCTGTAACAGAACCTGGTCATGAAAGGCCTCTACCTCGACACCAAGTGCCTGGCACAGCATGCTGACTTCCTCATCCCGGCGTGCTTCATACAAGGGGTACTCGGCATTAAACGCAAGTGCAGTGATTTCCAGCTTTTCTATAATATCCTTGATAACAGCAGGTACCGCAGCATAATCCGCCACCTGACAAATCACCAGGGGGATGCCCAATTTGGCCAGGCTAGATTCCAGTTCCAGCAGATTACGCCGCCAGAAATCCAGTTTGATGAGCGCATCATCATGTTTTTGCCATTGTTTTGGAGTAGCAATGTATAGCCCTACGGTGGGGCCTATGGCAAAAGCAGCTTCAAGCGCCATATTGTCTCGTACTCTTAGATCAGAGCGAAACCAGCAGAGAGAGTTCGACATGATTAGCTTCCTTAAATCTGATTTCTCAGGCTGAGATCATCCGGGTAGGGTTGTAAAAAAGACTGCCGGGCTATGTAGTCATTGGGATAACTGTGAAAATAATTTCGCAAAAGCGTCACCGGGACAATCAAGGGGACAATGCCCTTGCGGTATTGATCAATGAACTTGCCAAGGGATTCCTTTTCACGCGGCCCCAGGTCATTTTTAAGATAACCCTGCAAATGCATCAACACATTGGTATTGCTTTTTCTGTTAGCTTTTTTCTCCAGAGAAGCCATTAATGCAATAAAATATTTCTCTGCCAGCGTATCCGGATCCTGCTTGCCAATATCCGCCAACATTCTTCCCAGGCCTGAATAGGACTGCGGGTCATGGGCCATCAATGTGTATTTATAGGAAGAGTGAAAGTCGATGAGTTTTTTTGCGCTCAAACCGGTTTTTTTCAGTGCTTTGAAATTATCGTAAGCAAAGACCCGGGTGATAAAGTTCTCACGCAACACCGCATCCATCAGACGCCCTGACTCTTCCACCGGCAGCAAGGGATAAGTATCGGTAACGGCCCTGGCATACACTCCTCGCCCCATTTCTTCCTGGGGAAAGCCTTTATCGTTATATACCTTGACGCGAAAAAGTCCGCAGCTTGGCGAGCCCTTGATAAAAATATAGCCGCTCAGGTCTGCCAGATCCTTCACCTTTTTCCGGGAAAAATCCTTCATGTCCTGAGTTACGTTATGCTCGGGATTATCGACACCGACAATATCGGGGTCATCGGGATTGCCCACCAGACGGATGGGTTTGCGGGGGACGCCAAGTCCGATACTGACTTCCGGACACACAGAAATAAATACAAAGTACGCGGAGAGATCGCGGGTACACAAGGAAGAATGTTTATGGCCACCGTTATAGCGGACTTCATCTCCCAGCAGACAACTGCTAATACCCACTTTAATTTTTTGCTGATGTGGCGTTGACACTATTAATTACAGCTTCCTATTGCGCGCTTACTGCTTGATTGACGACAGCCGACGATGGGCTTTCAATGTCATCCAGTTCATAGACCCCAGCGATCATTGTTCCCAGTGCCTGCCAGAATTCATCCTGCCTGCCAACTGCTTCCAGCAAACGGACATCAAGACCGGGATGGGTCTGCTGAAGATTCTCAATTTGTTCAGGTACATCATGCAGCAAATGCCGGCCAGCGGCAAAAAACAGGGGCAGGATATTAAACTGCCGAACCCCGCGAAGATAGTGATTGGAGATTACCGTCTCAAGACTGGGGGAAGCCATTTCCATGTATGCCAGACAGGCATCCTGAGCAAGGTCACCATTGATTACCTGTAAACCATTTTCAAAGGTTGCACACCAGTTACTGTCTCTGCTGCCATGGGCCAGTAATATTAACTGTCTGGGGGAATCCGCTTTATTCATCTGTTCATCTCTTTAATAAAATTCATAATTTCCATCACATCCATTGCACCAGGTAATACGTATTCAGCTGACATATAATGCACGGCACTGCTAACAATAAACAGTTATCTGCGTCATTAGCATATAAACGAATAATACGAAAAATTGGTGTCAATAGATCTATGAAAAACCACGCTGTCTTACTTGCCAACCTGGGTTCACCTGATAACGCTGATGTTGCCTCAGTGCGACGTTACCTGAATCAGTTCCTGATGGATCCCTATGTCATCCAGCTGCCATGGATCCTGCGCCGTCTTATTGTCGGCTTATTTGTTCTACCCTTCAGGCCTAAACGTTCTGCAGAGGCCTATCAGAGTGTCTGGACCGATAGAGGATCACCGCTGGTTGCCCTGTCCCGGGATCTACTCGCCGCATTGCAGGCTAAAACGGATGTGCCGGTGGGAATGAGTATGCGCTATGGCAACCCTTCCATTGAATCCGAACTTTTGAAGCTCGCCGCAATGCCCGGAATCGAGGAAATTGTGTTCATTCCTCTCTATCCCCATTACGCAGAAAGTACAGTGACCACGTCTATCGCGGAAGCCGAGCGAGTCATCAAAAAACATGGTTTAAGCGTCACACTGCGACCATTCAAGCCATTTTATAATCGGCCTGATTACATCAATGCCCTGGCAAAAAGTGCCGAGTCATACCTGGCTGAGAAATCAGCCTATGACCACATCCTGTTCAGCTATCACGGTCTGCCAGAACAGCATCTAACCAAGGCTGACCCTACCGGTTCCCATTGTCTGAAAACCAAAGATTGCTGTAACGTGCCTTCACCAGCCCATGCAACCTGCTATCGCCATCAGGTCATGGAAACCACGCGTCTGTTTGTTGAGCAAAGCGGGCTGAGCAGTGATCAGTACACGGTAACCTTTCAATCCCGACTGGGACGGGCAAAGTGGCTTGAGCCCAGTACGGAGGAAACCTTGAAGGAAATGGCAGGCAAAGGCATAAAAAACGTACTGGTGCTTTGCCCAGCTTTTATTACCGACTGCCTGGAAACACTGGAAGAAATAGAACTGCAGGGGGATGAGGTGTTCAAGGAAGCTGGCGGTGAATCGGTCACTCTGGTGCCCTGCCTGAACGCCAGTGAAGAATGGGTAGACACGCTGGCTAACTGGGTGGAAGCCGGATAGCCACTGATTGGCTATCCTGAAACTCCTTATTCAGGAATAGCTTTACGGCAACCTTGCCGCAAGCTCAGTTTGATCCCAGGCGAAAGCCGCTGGACTCAAAATCTTTCAGATCCTCGACCAGTTGCTCATCGCTGCCTTCATGGAAATCAAGAAACACCAACACCAGATAATAATTATTCTGGGATAACCTTCTGTGAGTGACCACCTGTCCGGCAATCCGGAATGTTGATTTGTCTTTGGAAATCATGAAATCCAGCGTGGCGGTGTGAGGGTATTCATCACTGGCCAGCAAGGCCTCAACCAGCTCGCTATCACAACTGATCTGAATACTTGATCGGGAT
>JAHEHN010000080.1 GCA_024644515.1 Gammaproteobacteria bacterium | reverse complement strand
AATGATGCCAAGATCCCCCAGAGCTGGGAGAAGGATTGGGACAGATGCTCAAGCGGGTATTGGTAACAAGTCACAATTCACAATTCACAAAAAAGGCGACCAAATGGTCGCCTCGTCGGATGCGTCCCTGCGGCCCTTATCCGACCTACAGAAAACCATTTAAGCCTGGGAGAGCGGTTGCTTGTCTCTTGCCTCTTGCCTCTTTTTATTGCGCAACCTTCAGCGCAACAAGCTCACCCGGATGCCCGGTATCACCCACCGGTACCACAATATACTGCACCCCATCTATCTGGTAGGTCATGGGCAAGCCGGTTTGTTTGGCCGGTAGTTCAAATTCACTGATGATTTCACCCGTGGCCTTGTCGTGGGCACGAAACATGGGCCCACCGCCAGTCTGACCGCCATATAAGCCAGCACCTTCTCCGGCAAACAGCAATGATTTCGTCACCAGCAAACCACCACGATCTCCATGGCCGGTGCGCTCGGGGATATCAACGCCACGCAATCTCGGGTGTTCTAGTATTTCTTCGGGAGTATCCGCGTTAGCCATCATCCAGGCATGCTCACCCGCATTCATATTGATTGCCGTAATACGTCCATAGGGAGGCTTGATCAGAGGTAAACCAAACGGCCCCTCGACGCCAAACCCGCGCCCCATGGCGTAATCAAAATCACTGTCTTCAAAGAAGGTATCTGTGGTTAAACCAATACTCATGGGATGTGAGGTAGACGGTACGTAAAGCATGTTGGTTTCAGGGTCAAAAGCAACGCCCTGCCAGTTGGCCCCACCGCCAAAGCCCGGCATGAACAAGGTTCCCCGGTTTGTTTCGCTAATCAGGGATGGCGGTGTAAACACCGGGCCATAGGTGTATTCATTCAGCAGACGCACCGCTTCGGCTTTTATTTCCGGGGTCCAGTCCAGCAGGTCATCCTCCGTCAGGCCAATGCGTTCAAAAGGCGCCGGTTTGGAAGGAAAAGGCTGGGTGGGCGAGGTCTGCTCGCCGGGAATGGTGGACTGGGGTACTGCTCGCTCCTCAATGGGCCATACCGGCTCACCGGTGACCCGATTAAGGGTATAAACCAGACCCTGCTTGCTCACCTGGATTGCCGCAGGAATTATCTCTCCATCCACTTCCAGTTCTGCCAATACCGGCGCCGTCGGAGGATCATAATCCCAGACATCATGATGAATCAGCTGAAAGTGCCAGATGCGCTCACCGGTTTTAGCGTCCAGTGCTACCAGCGTCTGACTAAACAGGTTATCACCAGGGCGATGGCCGCCATACATATCGCCCGTGGCTGCCTCAACCGGTACATAGACAATACCGCGTTCCTGGTCAGCCGACATGGTCGCCCAGGAACCGGCATTACCGGTATAGGTATTGCTATTGTTGCGCCAGGTTTCTACACCGAACTCATCATCCTGGGGAATGGTATGAAAAATCCACAGCATTTCACCGGTATGAATATCATAGCCACGAATATTGCCAGCCGGTCCACTCTTGCTTCTCGGTGAACCTCCGGAGGAAAAGGCTGCGCCAATAATGACCACGTCATTAACAATTACTGGCGGCGCAGTAAGTCCGGAACCAATGGATTCGATATCAATCTCAAAACGGTCTTCCTGACCAACACGCAGATCCACTCCACCATTTTCGCCGAAATCCGGATCAGGCTTGCCGGTCGCCGTGTCCAGAGAAATCATATAATAGCCGGGTGTAACCAGCACAACCCGGGACTCACTTTCGTTACGCCAGAAGGAAACACCTCTGCCGGAATTGACTCTGGGGCCACGCCTGGTCCCCTCGTCATAGCGAAACATCCACAGGTTTTCACCGGTAACCGGATCAATGGCCACTACATCACGGCGCCTGCCCGCGGTGGCATACAACACACCATCAGCCATCACCGGGGTGGACTCATAATTAAATTCAGGATTGGGGCCGTGGTTAAGTGTGGTCCAGCGCCAGGCGACTTCCAGGTTATTTACATTGTCTTTATTGATCTGATCAAGCGGGGCATAGCGCGTCGCATGGGTATCATTGTGATACCCCAGCCATTCGTATTCGATGACGCGTTGTGCGGTTGAGGCGCCGTTCAGTAAAGAGGCAACCCGTACCGGCTGCAATGAAGCCTGCATGGTGATGGCAACAAGATCTCCGGCACTATCTGACAGGGGATTGTCTCCAGCGGGTAGGCCGTTTTGCTGCAACATAAACGCCACCAGATCGGTATATTGGGCAGGCGAAAATCCATTGGGGTTATTCACCGGCATGGTGGAAGCCGTGATCTGGTAAAATGCCGCCAGTGATTGATCCTGCCACTGCTCCCAGAAAGCACCGCCCACAAGTGCAGGTCCGGCTTCACCGCCGGCCAGAGTAATACCATGACATTCAACACAGGAACGCAGATAAAGCGCGCCCCCGGCAATGGCCTGGGCTTCAGTATAAACGCCATCGCGGGTAGTGGTCTGGGCAACAGAAAACTGAGCCAATAGCATTAACAGCACCGCTGATGCCGTTATTTTGATTCCTTTGGTAATAATTCCAATGAAAACGTTCGTCATGAGCACTCCACTCTGTCTCTCTCAGGCTTTAATTTTTATCTTCCAGATCAGCTTTAACCTAGGCAAAGCATATCACGTCCCTGTTAGCGGGATACCCCAATGAATTATTCTTGTGCTTTAATCAGGCAAAGGATAGTGCTGGACACAGAGATTTTAGTCAACCGCATCAGTTTTGGAAACAAGCTCTTAACTGCTGTTAAAGCATGAATAAGCATTCCGGAGACACTTATGAAAACAATGACCTGCCTGCAATTGGGAGGCGCCTGTAACAAAACATTCACCGCTGACTCCTTCGAAGCCATCGCTGAATTAAGCAAGCAGCATGGCATGGAGATGTTTCAGCAAAAAGATGAAGCCCACTTACTGGCCATGGAAAAAATGAAATCGCTTATGCAGGAGCCGGGTAAAATGAAAACTGGTTTGATGAAAAAAGAAAGCAATTTGACGCACTTCAAGATGACCCCCAATAAGTTCAGTAATTCACAAGTCAATTCCGGACCCTGGCGTTAACAGCGCTAAAGACCATCGAAAATGGAGAATCATAAAAAATGAAGCAAAGGCACTTAAGCACCTTAATAGTAATTTTGGCAGGCAGTTTTTCCTTAACCGGATACGCGCAGCAATTTAGTGCTGGAGAACCTTTGGGTTCGGTCAATGAAGCCGGTACTAAAATGCCTATGTCTGACAACGTAAAAGTCTATGGCAGTTTTAACTTTACCGAGAGCTGCACCTTTGATGCCAACAAAAACCTGATCCTTGCCATGAATGCCGGTAACCGCGCCGAAGGTGCCGAACAGGATGGCTTTGTTTCCCTGATTAATCCCGATGGCAGCGTGCACACCACCAAGTGGATTGGTGCCACTCGCGACGGTCTTGAGCTCGAAAACCCCCTTGGCAGCGCCATACAGGGTAACAATTTATACACGGTGGATGTCGGCTACCTGAGAATCTTTAATCTGGCGACTGGCGAACCCCTTAGCTCTATTGAGGTACCAGGTTCTACTATTCTTAACGGCATTGCCGTGGCGACTGACGGCACCGCCTATATTTCCAATTCACGGGACCCTGAACTCATTTACAGAGTCGATCCGCAGGGGGAAGTAAGTGTATTCGCGCAAGGTGGCCCTTTAAGTGTTCCCAACGGCGTTGCCATGGATAATGATGGCAATATTGTAGTGGTAAATATCAATAACAATGCGGTGATTAGCTACAACCCTGATGGCGATGTTATCAATACTGAATATGCTGCAGAAGGCGGAAATGACGGGGTAGTAGTCACAGAAGATGGCACCAAGTATGTGAGCAGTGTGCGCTTTGGCAGCGTGTCACAAATCCGACCCGGGCAGGAAGCTGAAGTCATTGCCACCGGTATTCCGAGTGCCGCCTCCATGTGCTATGACACGATTCAGAAACAGCTGGTGATTCCACTGAACCCGAATAATGCCCTGGCCTTTATCAAGCTATAGACAATTTGCCTGGGAAGCCTTTGCAGGCTTGCCTGCTCGGCGCTTAGCTGAAACCAAACAGCAGTGGCAGGCCTGTAAACACAAAAATTGACCACAGAGAATACAGCGGCAGATAGCGCCCGATGGTTGTCTTGATTACCTCCGTGCCACTTTTGCTCCGAAATGCTTTAAGGTATTCAAAGAAGATCCACGCCAGATGAACAAATATCAACAGGTTCGCCCCGGTTACCGCAATACGGTTCGGGGTGATACCAAACTGAAACCATCGGTACAGGATCGCCGTCAGCGCGATGGCATCGATCACCAGCGTCACAAAAACCAGACTGAGGTTGGTCAGGTCCAGCAAGCGTGAGCCCTTGTCTGCCCTGCCAGTCACAGAAAAGACAGTAATCCCCCACACCACCAGCAGCAGGGCATTAAAAATAATCAGGAATTCCCTGTCATTAAATGGACTGCGTTGCTGACCCAAAAGTGCCAGCAGATAAGCCACCGTTAACAGCAAAAATAATGGCGAAAACACGTTGGCAATGACGCTGGCCAGTTTACTTTCCCTGTGCAGGACCTGGTCCCAGAGCCAGGTAGCAATCAGCGGGGCAGACATGACGCCCCACATTACAATGTAGTCAAAAAACCATTCATCAATGGGAATACCAATTAAATCAAACAGGCCCAGAGACAAGGCGGTAAGCACGCCACCGCCAAGAAGGATCAAAGCGGTAAAGATCAATAGTTCACCGCCATACCGGATATATTTCAGCCGCGCTGAAGAGTCGCGCCAATGCCCTTCACAAAAAGCCATGCCCAGCAGGCTCAGCATGACAAAAGGACTGTGGATCAGGGCCATGGTAATGGAATCGGAGTCGGGGCGGTCAGGCAACAGAAGTAATACCAGCAAAACCAGTGTTAATCCGCCAATACCGAGCAACAGGTAAACTTTCTCCAGGGCACGACTGATACTGAAGTAGATAACCAGAGCAGAGATCACCAGGTAGGGAATAAAGCGGGGATAAAACCATTGCGCATCAGTTGCGATGAAATCAGGAAGTTTCGCAATTGCCCAGACCAGCACCGAGATGAAAACCACATAGAGTAATAGCGAATTGTTACTTCGGGAGGCATCAACTAGAGCCTTATTCTGCGAGTAAGGGTGTTGAACCGTTTCATCGAAATCCAGACGCGCCTGCCAGGCCTGCAGCAGCTGCGATTGGGGGTTTTGCTGATACACAGAATCGAACCAGCTTCGAAACTGAACGGGATCAAGCCGATATGCCTGTTCAAGCTGCGCTGCAGAAACGGATTGAATATCGCTCGGCAAACTATCCATAGGTGATTGGACAACTAATCCTGAAATACATCAGATATATTTTATTTTTGGGCTGGTTAACAGCGACTGAACCTTAGCGGGAAACCAGGACGTCGGAAAACATTGGCATCAATTGGGTGGTAATGCGTTCATGAATGCCGCTGACATGATCCCCTTCATAAATCGCTGCCCGGTGTGCAACCCCATAGTTGTCCAGTATGGCATCCATTTCCATAACCGTTGCAGCAATACCGACATCCCGGTCACCGGCATCAAGGTAGATATCTGTAGAAGACTCGAGCTGGGGAATGTACTGGTGCATCATCACCAGCGGCGCATTGGCAACCCAGCGTGCCACCACATCTTGCTGTAACTCGCCATCCTTGAACGGCAGGTCAAGATAAAACGGCGGGTTATCCGGGTTGGGTGACCAGACTG
>JAHEHN010000077.1 GCA_024644515.1 Gammaproteobacteria bacterium | reverse complement strand
ACCTTGACGCGGGTTTCATTGCCCACTACTTCATCACCGTCTTTGATGGCGCCAATTCGACGGATATCGAGGCGCACGGAGGCATAAAACTTGAGGGCATTACCTCCGGTAGTAGTCTCCGGCGAGCCGAACATCACACCGATCTTCATGCGAATCTGGTTAATAAAGATCACCAGAGTATTGGAGGTCTTGATATTACCCGTCATTTTGCGCAGTGCCTGGGACATCAGACGCGCCTGGAGGCCCATATGGGAATCGCCCATATCACCTTCGATTTCTGCTCTTGGGGTCAAGGCCGCCACCGAGTCGATAACCACCACATCTACCGCACTTGAACGTACAATCATGTCGCAGATTTCCAGCGCCTGTTCACCGGTATCTGGCTGGCTTACCAGCAGGTTGTCGACATCGACGCCCAGGGCTTCAGCATAGATAGGGTCCAGCGCGTGCTCCGCATCAACAAAAGCACAGGTGCCACCCAGTTTCTGGGCTTCTGCAACGACCTGTAAAGCCAGCGTAGTCTTGCCGGAAGATTCCGGACCGTAAATTTCCACCACGCGCCCACGCGGCAAACCGCCCACGCCCAGGGCAATATCAAGGCCAAGTGAACCGGTAGAAATCGCGGGTACAGCAATAGTTTCAGAGTCTCCAAGACGCATCATGGAGCCTTTGCCGAATTGCTTTTCTATTTGTGAGAGTGCCGCAGAGAGTGCTTTTTCTTTATTCGAATCTTGTTGTTCAGCCATTGCCGGTTGGAATCCTTGAGGGTTAGTGTTTAATTAATTTACTAGCAGGAATATTGCCTGTTCTAGCAAAATAACGAAGAAGATTTCTTCGGGATATTGCCAAAATTGCGCGTGTTTCGCATGGATTCATTAAAGCAGATAAAGGGGTTTTATTCAAAATAGAAATCACTTTTTTAGCTGCCTGTTGGGAAAATAGCAGCAGGAAAAAATTGGAGCCTGATTTTTATATAACGTAGAATCAGGCCCTTGTTTTCTTATCTAATCTGCTGGCAGTCTTTTGAGCAAATCGTCGTCCCAACACACCCCCATGATGCAGCAGTACCTGAAGGTCAAAGCTGAGCATCCTGATGAGCTTGTGTTCTATCGCATGGGCGATTTTTACGAGCTGTTCTACTCTGATGCCGAAAAAGCCGCCAAACTGCTGGACATTACCCTCACGGCACGGGGTAAATCCGCTGGCACCCCCATTCCCATGTGTGGCATCCCCTACCATGCCGCTGACAGGTATCTGGCCAGACTGGTAGACGCTGGCGTCTCGGTTGCCATATGCGAACAAATTGGTGATCCGGCCACCAGCAAGGGACCGGTTGAGCGCAAGGTCGTGCGCCTAATTACTCCGGGTACTCTCAGCGATGAAGCGCTGTTAAAAGAAACCCGGGATAACTTGTTGCTGGCCCTGTTTCAGCACAATGGGACCTGGGGTATCGCTACACTGGATATTAGCAGCGGCCGCTTCTTTGTTTTACAGGTACGCGACGACGCTTCCATGCTCAGTGAAGTTAACCGTATTAATCCCGCAGAGATTCTTGCTCCGGAAGCCTTGACACTGCCTGATGAAATTACTCGACACAGCGGACTGCGCTCACGACCGGGCTGGGAATTTGATCTGGATTCAGCCATTCGCGCTCTGAAGCAGCAGTTCAAGACCGACTCATTGGAGGGTTTTGGCTGCGCTGATCTGGAGAGCGCTCTCCAGGCTGCCGGCTGTCTGCTGAATTACGCCCAGGAAACACAGCAAAATGATCTCCCGCACATTCAGTCGATTCGTGTGGAAAACAGCGATGACAGTCTGATACTTGACAGCATCAGCCGCCGCAACCTTGAAATCGATCGCAACCTGGCCGGGGGAACTGAAAATACGCTTTTGGGTATTCTCTCCTGTTGCGCCACGCCAATGGGCACACGCATGCTCAACCGCTGGTTGCAGCGTCCGATACGAGACCATGAGCAGATTCGCCTGCGTCAGAATGCCATAGCTGCACTCATCAACGATTACCGCTTTGAAACATTGCACGATTCCCTGAAACCAGCCGGGGACCTTGAACGCATCCTGTCCCGCGTTGCCCTGCGCAGTGCGCGCCCCAGAGATTTATCCAACCTGAGAGAGGCATTGGCAATACTGCCAGCACTGCAGCGCCAGCTTGACGTAATCGATGCACCACGACTGAAGCTGCTTTCTGACAGTGTTAAGCCCTATCCTCAACTTAGCAAATTACTGCAAGCGGCGATTTTTGAGAATCCACCGGTAGTGATTCGTGAAGGCGGGGTCATTGCCGATGGTTTTGATGAAGAACTGGACGAGTTACGTCAATTAAGCAGTAATGCGGGAGAGTTTCTGACACGCCTGGAAACCGAAGAAAAGCAACGCAGTGGCATATCAACACTAAAGGTCGGTTATAACCGCGTCCATGGCTACTACATTGAAATCAGCCGTCTACAATCCGGGGAGGTCCCCGCCGACTACATACGGCGCCAGACCTTGAAGAATGCCGAGCGCTTTATTACGCCCCAGCTCAAGGAGTTTGAAGATAAGGCGCTCAGTGCCCGGACCAAATCCCTGGCCCGTGAACGCCTCTTATACGACGAACTGCTTGAAACCATCGCCAAAGATTTACCTTCTCTCCAGCAGTGTGCTTATGCCTTAAGTGAACTCGACGTGCTGACAAATTTTGCCGAACGTGCGATGGCCCTCAATCTGAATTGTCCGCAATTAAGCGAGGAAGCAGGCATCAGCATCAGCCAGGGACGTCATCCGGTTGTAGAACAGGTCCTGGAAGGCAGTTTTGTCGCCAATGACATCAAGCTGGATAGCGATAACACCATGCTAGTTATTACGGGCCCCAACATGGGGGGTAAATCCACTTACATGCGCCAGACTGCGCTGATTGTATTGCTTGCCCATACCGGTTGTTATATTCCGGCAGAGTCGGCGCGAATCGGTCCCATTGATCGCATCTTCACCCGTATTGGCTCATCCGATGATCTGGCCGGTGGACGCTCTACCTTCATGGTGGAAATGACTGAAACAGCAAATATTCTGCACAATGCCTCTGCACAGAGCCTCGTTCTGATGGATGAAATCGGACGCGGCACCAGCACCTTTGATGGCCTATCTCTGGCCTGGGCCAGCGCTGTGTATATCGCCTCGGAAGTTAAAGCACTGACTCTCTTTGCCACCCATTATTTTGAACTCACCGCTTTACCCGACCTTTATCCCGGGATCAATAATGTCCATCTTAATGCCACCGAGCACGACAAGGGCATTGTTTTTCTCCATTCCGTAGAACCCGGGCCTGCCAATCAGAGTTATGGCCTTCAGGTTGCCCAATTGGCGGGCATCCCAACACCGGTTATCGACAGAGCACGCAAGAAATTGTCCCAGCTGGAGCAGGATGATCGTCAGACTTCATCGCTATCAGGTTCTGGCGAAACCAGACAGGCAGAATTGTTTATGGCGCAAACCCAGCATCGTGCCGTGAATCTGCTCGAAGAAATAAATGCCGATGATCTTTCGCCAAAACAGGCTCTGGACATGCTCTATCGACTACAGGACTTGCTGAAGTCCTGAGCTGCATTTAGCCAGTTCCTTTAATTTACTAATTCCGAATCTATCAGGTAAAATGTCGCCTTCATGCAAACCAGCACCTCAGTTGTTTGTCAGTCATACAGACAGTATGGGGAGTAAAGGGAATAAGGAGAATAACAATGACCTTTGTCGTGGGTGAAAACTGTATCAAATGCAAGCACACTGATTGTGTGGAAGTCTGTCCTGTTGACTGTTTTTATGAAGGTCCCAACATGCTGGTCATCAATCCTGATGAATGCATTGACTGCGCCCTTTGCGAGCCTGAATGTCCGGTTGACGCTATTTATGCTGATGATGAATTACCGGATGACCAGAGTGAATTCCTCGAGCTTAATGAAGAACTGGCCGAAAAGTGGGAAGTCATCACCGAAATGAAAGAGGCTCTCCCCGACGCGGAAGAATGGGCCGGAAAACCCAACAAACGTGAGTACCTGGAAAAAGATTGGCCCTGACAGGTCGACAACTTGTCAGTCAGCTAAACAATAACTCCAGATTCAGCCCTTCTCTTTCTATCAAACGCTTTAATTTTTTTAGTGCCTCAATTTGATTCTGCCTGACCCGCTCACGGGTCAGGCCTACTTCCTTCCCCACGTCTTCCAGCGTACTTGAGTCAAAACCACGCAAACCAAAACGTCTGGCGAGAATCTCACTTTGTTTGTCCGGCAATTGATCAATCCAGTGTTCCAGACTCGACTGGAAATCATTTTCCTGTAGCTGAATGGCTGGGTCACTGGAGTCAGCGTCCGCCAGCACATCCATCATTGTCAGTTCCTGATCACTTGCCAGAGGAATATCTGCAGAACTGGTGTGAATATTGTTGTGGAGCAGCTTACGCAATTGTTTCAGGGATTTTCCAGAGCGCACAAGAACTTGCTCTTCACTGGGGATACGACCCAGTTCATCAGACAATTCCCGTACAATTTTCAGGCAGGCATTGAGTTCCTTCATCACATGAACCGGCAAGCGAATGGTTCTGCACTGGTTCATCAGGGCCCGGTCAATATTTTGCTTGATCCACCAGGTGGCATAGGTAGAAAAGCGATAACCCAGTTCCGGGTCAAACTTTTCAACTGCGCAAATCAATCCAAGATTGCCTTCTTCAATAAGGTCCAGCAGTGACAAGCCTCTATAAATAGCGCTTCGCGATTGTGACTACCAGGCGCAGGTTGGCTTCAAACATCAGGTTTTTGCTCTTCCTGTCACCGCTTGCAACTTTTCGTGACAATACCAGTTCTTCTTCAGCAGACAACAATTTCCTGCGCCCAATTTCGTTGAGATACAGCGTCGTAAAATCTGGCAGTCTCGATGACTAGGTCAAAGATTGATTGTTTTCGGAATATTCGCTTTCAGAGGGTTTGTTTTGTGCAGATGAAGACTGCCGGGGCCGGGAGCTTTTTTGCCTGGGAAGTAAGGGTACGGAAAGGGTACTTGGAAACTTTTTTCCATTATGCATATTTAAATCCTTTTAAATATTGGTTTTGGAACTGTTGTTATTAAAAAATTTAATAACCCAGTTATTTAATTTAAATTTTCAACATTTAACCTTTTAACATTCCACTTTTTAAGTATACACCAAGTCGATTTTCTGTCGTCAAAAAATATCAGGAACGGGAAGGAAGATAGGCAAGTGGATCTACAGGCTTGCCTTCGAGACGGATTTCAAAATGCAGCATTTCGGTATCCACCCCTGTTGACCCAAGTTCAGCTATCTTCTGACCACGGCTTACTTTGTCACCTTCACTAACCAGCATGGCACTGTTGTGAGCATAGGCACTAAGAAAACGATCATTATGTTTGATGATAATGAGGTCACCATAGCGCAACAGCCCTCTTCCGGCATAGACTACCTCGCCGTCTCCCGCCGCGCTGACCCTGTCCCCTGTCTTTCCGGCAATGTTGATACCCTTCGTTTCCACGCCAGTTTCAGAAAAGCGGCCAATGATATTGCCCTGTGCCGGCCATGCCCAATTAACCGGTCCCTGCCGAACGACGACAGGATTTATCTTGACTGGGGCTGTCGCCGGCTTGTTGCTTGAGCCAGGAGTTGATGTCGTCGCTTGTGTTGAACCTGAGCGTACCACTTCACGGGTTCTATTGGATGCAGGGGCTGCGCTGCTCGCACTGGTCCGGGTTTGTGGAGATGCTACCGCACGCGGATCAACATTTAATATCTGGCCCGGGAAAATCG
>JAHEHN010000044.1 GCA_024644515.1 Gammaproteobacteria bacterium | reverse complement strand
ATGGTGCCCAGAGGCGGAATCGAACCACCGACACGAGGATTTTCAATCCTCTGCTCTACCGACTGAGCTATCTGGGCATTACTCTGAAAGTCACCTCAATCAGCAACCTTCCATTTAACTGAGGGGTCGCGCTGCGCACGACTCTCTGCTCATTCCAGCTTTTGATCATGGATCAAAAGCGTTCCGGTTCGCTTGAAGCTGGCGCTTCAAAAACGCTCACCGTTTACCCAACTGAGCTATCTGGGCATATTTCTGTAAGACAACCAACACAGGGGTTGGCTTGTGCGCTAATACGCAAGGCGCGTATTAAACCTTCTGTCTCTGTATGAGTCAAGAATTCCCTTGAAAATCACGCTTCAGGGGGAACGTAGCCATCGGCCTCGTCAGCATCCTCATTGGCGAGAAATTTGCTCATTTGGTCCATCAGGTAGGTTCTGTCATCCGGGTTGATCATGGATAGCTGTTTTTCGTTGATCAGGCGCACCTGGCGTGCCTGCCATTCGGTCCAGGCCTGTTTGGAGACATTGTCATAAATTTCCTGGCCTTTGGCGCCGGGCAGGGGGGCCATGGGCAGGCCTTCCATTTCTTTCTGGTATTTCTTGCAGAATACTGTGCGGCTCATGATATTGGTCGTTTAACCTTGTTAAGTTTCAATCCCGCTAGTTTAGTGGCTGTAGAGCCAATAGCAAGGTTAAGATCAGGGCTAAATCTGGTGGGCATCCCTCAGCCATATCATCCCGAGAGGGCATTAATGACTTCTGCGCCAATCATAGGGCTCAACAGGATTGGTGTCGCGCCAGAGTCCCAGATGACTTTCCTGTGCCTTTATATGGGCCTGACGTAATTCCCGGTTATCGGGTACAAAGAATTCATACCACCAGGCATGTCCCTGGGCCACCATCTCCAGATTGATATTCCTATGATCCAGATAAACGGTGCCAACCTGGCGACCATAATCATCGGTATCCTGCACAACAATTCTGACCTTTGCATCAGCTACTTTGGAGCTTAGGGCCTTGGTTGCTTCTGTGCCATAAGGCTGATCCCGTTCCGGAGCATCGATACCATAAAGGCGAATGATGTCAGATCTGCCTGTTATGTTGTTTATTCGCAGGGTATCGCCATCGGTAATACTGCTTACCTGTCCCTGTATTTCGACGCCTGATGTTGAAGACCTCGCAGTGTCAGGAGCTGACACGTCCAGCTCGGTCATTAAATCCCGTGCTGAATTTAACGGATCCTGGTACCAGTTAATCTGGCCGCTTTGGTAGTATTGAAAAGCGCTTATGCATAGCGCCAACCCACAGATGACTGTTATGGTTTGTAAAAGCCTGTTATTTTTCTGAGCCATCGCTTTTTTCGCTTTACAAATTAACCTCTAGATTATTCTTCAGGGTGGCCAGCAGATTTTTCACTGGGGCGGCCAGTCCCAGCTTGCCCGGGTTTTCCAGGTCATACCAATGCCAGCGGCCACTCTCCAGTACGGTATCCTGAGATTTGTTCAATGAAACAAGCACCGGGGTCATATCAAGATGAAAATGGCTGAAGGTGTGTCGCATGGGCTGCCATTTGCGGATGTCGCCGGTGGGTTTCAGCCCGTTAGCCAAAAGATAGGAGTCAGGCGCATCATCAACCGGTATTTCGGGAAAGCTCCATAGCCCCCCCCATATGCCCTGTGACGGACGTTTTTCCAGTAACACCTTTCTGGCGTCAGGGCTTTGCAGTATCAGCATAGCAGTAGATTTAACGCGCAGGGTTTTCTTTGGTTTTTTCTCGGGGAAACTGTCGGTGCGCTGGCTTTGAAAGGCCTGACAATCCTCCTGCAGCGGGCAAAGGTCACAGGCCGGTTTGCTGCGGCTGCATAAAGAGGCGCCCAGATCCATCATGGCCTGGTTGTAGTCGCCACATTTCTCATCGGGCGTGTAGCGCTCGGCAATTTCCCAGAGGGTTTTGTTGGTGCTACTTTGATCCGGCCAGCCTTCCACACAATGGTAGCGGCACAGCACCCGCTTAACATTGCCATCCAAAATCACCGCACGCTTGTTCATGGACGCCGCAATAATAGCGCCAGCGGTGGAACGACCGATGCCGGGTAACTCACTCAGCTCTTCAACGCTGCCAGGAAAAATATCCTTATATTGCTGATGAATAATTTTCGCGGCTTTATGCAGGTTGCGTGCTCTGGCGTAGTAACCCAGTCCGGTCCATAAATGCAGCACTGCGTCTTCGTCTGCTTTGGCCAGTGTCTGCACATTGGGGAAGCGGGTCATAAAGCGGTCAAAGTAGGGAATAACAGTGGTGACCTGGGTTTGCTGCAACATGATTTCGCTAACCCAGACCTTGTAAGGGGTTTTTTCCTGTTGCCAGGGTAGATGATGGCGGCCATGTTGCTGAAACCAGGTCAGTATCTTTTCGCTGAAGGTGTTGTTTGAGGTATTGTCGGATGTGTCAGTCATAGGGCGGCAAGTTTACCTGTAAGGAGCCTGCTTGGTAAGATTCCCGGGACCGATTCCCAGGACAATGAAATATAAGGATTTTTCCAGTTTCCTTTTTCACTTGAGCAGGGAATGGGCGTATAATCGCGTTTTTTCTGAAACGCTCGCCATTTACAGGCGGCCCCAGAGGATATTATGACAGCCCGAACGGCGTCGGTAGAACGCAATACCAAAGAAACTCAAATTACCGTCAGTATTAATCTGGACGGCACGGGTGATTATAAAATTTCATCCGGCCTGCCGTTTCTGGAGCATATGCTGGAGCAGGTAGCTCGCCATGGTCTGATTGATATGGACATCAAGGCAGACGGCGATCTGGAAATTGATGCTCACCACACGGTGGAAGATCTGGGTATCACGCTGGGTCAGGCCTTTGACAAGGCGCTGGATAAAACCGGCATCCGTCGCTATGGCCATGCCTATGTGCCGCTGGATGAGGCTTTGTCGCGGGTGGTGATCGATTTCTCCGGGCGTCCTGGACTTGAATACAATATTCCCTTCAAGCGTGGTGCTGTGGGTGGTTTTGACGTGGATTTGTTTTATGAATTTTTCCAGGGCTTTGTTAATAGTGCCAAGGTCACCCTGCACATTGATAACCTGCGTGGCAACAATGCCCATCACCAGATAGAAACAGTGTTCAAGGCTTTTGGTCGTGCGGTGCGCATGGCCATTGAGCCAGATCCCCGCATGGCAGGCGTTGTGCCTTCCACCAAGGGAACACTGTCCAAATAATTCTTCAAAGAACTTACCAGGCTGGACTTTAATGAACCGCGTTGCTGTTATTGATTATGGCATGGGGAACCTGCACTCCGTTGCGAAAGCGGTGGAGCATGTGGGGGATAACCTGCAGGTTTCTGTCACGGCTGACGAAAAAACCATGCTTAATGCGGATCGCATTATTTTTCCCGGTGTTGGTGCCATGCGCGATTGCATGGGTGAAATCAAACGCCTGGGAATTGATGACATGCTGCGCCGTCTGGTTGAAGACCGGCCGGTGTTCGGCATCTGTGTTGGCATGCAGGCATTGATGCAGCACAGTGAAGAAAATGGCGGCGTAGACTGCATTGGCTTGTTTGAAGGTAACGTGGTTCGTTTCCCTAAAGATATGGTCGGAGAAGATGGCGATCATCTGAAAGTGCCCCACATGGGATGGAATGAAGTCAAACAAACCGGCACCCATCCAATGTGGAATAATATTGAGGATAATAGCCGCTTTTATTTTGTGCATTCCTATTTTGTGACACCGACAAGCCATGATGATGTTGTTGGTGAAAGCGCCTATCCTGAAACGTTCACTGCGGCGCTGGCAAAAAAGAATGTGTTTGCGGTGCAGTTTCATCCGGAGAAAAGTCAGACGGTGGGATTGCAGCTTTATAAAAACTTTCTTGAATGGGATGGGTGTGTATAGATAAAGGAAAAAGGATAAAGGAAAAAGGTGGGATGGTTCAGTGAAGGGTTGCCAAGGTAAGCTTTTATTTGACCAAAACCTGGGCCTTACAGCTTTTGTAAAATAGATCATCTGCATCCTCAGTCATCCATAAGCCCACCTTTATCCTTTATCTTTTATCCTGCCTAAATTCATCCCAATAAAAAACGCCTACTCAAATAATTGGAAAAAGAAATGACCCTGGCCAAACGCATCATCCCCTGCCTCGATTGTGAAAACGGACGTGTTGTTAAAGGCGTTCAGTTTGTTGATATTCGTGATGCCGGTGATCCTGTTGAAATAGCCAAGCGTTATTGTGATCAGGGTGCTGACGAGATTACCTTTCTGGATATCACTGCCAGCCATGAAGGTCGGCAAACTACGATAGATACAGTGCGGGATATAGCCGGGCAGGTATTTATTCCGCTGACAGTGGGTGGTGGTATTCGTACCCTGCAGGATATTCGTGACATGCTTAATGCTGGAGCTGACAAAGTCGCGATCAATACCAGTGCCGTATATAATCCAGATTTTGTCAGGGAAGCTGCTGACAAGTTTGGCTCGCAATGCATTGTCGTCGCCATTGATGCCAAGAAAGTATCAGGCGAAGGAGAGCCGGATAAATGGGAAATCTTTACCCATGGCGGCCGTAATCCCACCGGGCTCGATGCGGTTGAGTGGGCTAAAAAAATGGTTGCCAATGGCGCCGGTGAAATCCTGCTGACCAGTATGGATCGTGATGGTACCAAGGATGGCTTTGACCTGGCTCTGAACAGGGCGATCAGCGAAGCGGTTTCAGTTCCCCTGATTGCTTCCGGTGGTGTCGGCAATCTGCAGCATCTTGTTGAGGGTATAACTGAAGGCAAGGCGGATGCTGTGCTAGCTGCCAGTATTTTTCACTTTGGTGAATATTCCATTCCCGAGGCGAAAGAATATATGGCGGGGAAGGGGATTGTTGTTCGGTAAGACAGTTTCAAGTTGCTAGAAAAAAGATAAAGGAAAAAGGAAAAAAGATAAAGGTGGGCGGTGCAGGGAGGCGGCTGGTTTCTATAAAAAGAGGCAAGATACAAGCAACCACTCTCTCGGGCTGCAACGGTTTTCATTAGGTCGGATAAGGACCGCAGGGACGCATCCGACAAGGCGACTACTTAAGTCGCCTTTTTTGCGATTTGCGACTTATCTCGCGCTTGTGCCTTCTATATCTTCCAGCAATTGCGTTTCTGATTCTGCCATCACTCGGGGACGAATGATGTTGAGTCCTTTCAGAACATTGATGGCTTCATTGAGCTGGTAATCGCGGACGATTACTTCGAGCGGTTCCTGAGGTTGGATTTCAGCGGCAATCACGGCTTCTTCTTCACTAACCTCTGCATCATCACTTTCCTCGCCGTTAGCATTTACCAGATGACCAACCAGGTCTGCTTCGCGGTATGAAATCAGGCTATCCGGAATGCGAGTGACCTGACCTCTGTCGACAATGATATCCGGGGTAATGCCCAGAGCCTGGATGGAACGGCCTTTCGGTGTGAAATACAACGCGGTGGTGAGTTTGATTGCGCGGTCATTGGTTAGTGGTAGCACAGTTTGCACGGAGCCTTTACCAAAACTTTCAGTTCCCATAATGATGCCGCGCTGGTGATCCTGCAGGGCGCCGGCAACAATTTCAGAGGCCGAAGCAGAGCCGGAATTAATCAGCACGACAAGAGGAACGCCCTGGCTTTGATCTTCAGTTGATGCCTCAAAACGCATCTCGGAATTCTCAACACGGCCTTCGGTATAGACGATCAGGCCGTCGGTGATAAAGGCATCGACTACACCCACCGCTGACTGCAGGACTCCACCCGGGTTGTTACGCAGATCGAGTACAACGCCTTTCAATTCGGTTTCTTGATGAAATTTCGTAAGAGCGCTTTTTACTTCTTCGCCGGTGTCTACGGAAAATGAAGCTACGCGGATATAGCCATAGCCCGGTTCGATAATTCGTGAGCGTACACTGCGTGCCTGAATAATTTCCCGCGTCACGGTAATCTCAAAAGCATCACTGACACCTTCACGTAAAATGGTAAGGACGATATCTGTGCCGGGTTCACCGCGCATCAGATCGACGGTATCGCCAAGAGTTACTTCTCTGGCTGGCGTGTCATCGAGCTTGATGATGAGGTCGCCAGCCTGCACGCCTGCGCGATCAGCCGGGGAGCCATCCATGGGGGAAATAACCTTGATAAAGCCATCTTCTATACCAACCTCTACACCAAGACCACCAAACTCGCCGGTAGTGCTTTCCTGTAACTGTTCATAGTCATCTGCAGCCAGATAGGTTGAATGCGGGTCGATTCCTGCCAGCATGCCCTTGATTGCATTTTCCAGCAGCGCCTTGTCATCTATGGGTTCCACATAGGCACTTCGAATACGATTCAGCACTTCAGTGAAAAGACGCACTTCATCCAGCGGCAAAAGCAGTTCTGTCTCGTTCTCATTATCAGCCTGGGCAAAAGTCTGGGCAGAAAAAAGAGACAGCAAGACAAGCGGAAACAGCACGGCAGTAGCAGTGCGTATTGAAGTTAATAAATATGTGAAGCTGTTGTTGTTCATAATTGGGCTTCTTGTCAGGCTATGGCTTTTGAATATATTGGTTGAATAATTCTTACGCATAAGACAGGGAAAAATATCATTTAGTTGCAAGAATTGCTGAAAAAAAGTTTGAAAACGCTTTATAAAACTTTTTTCAATTCCGGGCCTGAAACCAGCTTGAAGGGTTTACCGAGTCCCCGTTATGGCGGATTTCAAAATACAGTCCATAACTGGCTTCACCGCCGGTATTGCCAACTGCAGCAATAATATCACCGCCGACGACCCACTCGCCCACGTCTTTGTAAAGCTCCTGATTATGGGCATAAAGGCTCATATAACCATCCCCATGGTCAATTATCAAGAGCAGTCCGGAGCTCGAAAACCAGTCTGAAAAGACTACGCGGCCACGATGAATAGCCTGTATTTCTTCGCCAGCTCCAGCCTCGATGGTAACTCCTTCCCAGTTGAGATCTCCCAGTCCATAACTGCTGCCCCAGCGATTTTTGAATGTGCCGTCGACAGGTCTGGGCAACTTGCCTTTCATGCTGGCAAACGGTTGCTCCTGGTCACCCAGTCTGAGATTGGCAATTGAGCGTCTGAGTTCTTCTACCAGTAACTCCATTTCAACTTTTTCTGACTCCAGCGCTTCCAGTTTTTTGCTGCTGCTTGTCAGGATGCTGTCAAGTTCATCCAGTAATTTCTGGCGATCAGAAATTCTTGCCTGCATTGAAGCTTGCTGCCGGGTTAGCAAGGCCCGTTTGTTATTGAGTATAAGTGTGCTGTCCTGAATGTTTTTTTCAACGTTACTTAATTCTTCGATAGTGGCGCCATATTCATCAATCTTCTGACTGCGTGCGTTGTTGAAATACTGGTAATAGCGCAGTATTCTTGAAATCAGAACCGGATCTTCCTGGTTAAGTAACAATTTAAAATATTCTTCCTGTCCTGTTTGATAGGCGCTGCGTAAATATTTTCCGATCAATTCCTGCTGACTGTTCTTGCGTAGCAATAATTGATTTCTTTGGGCTTGCAGTTTTTCAACTTCAGACGTGTTTAGTTTTATGTCAGCTTCAATAAGAGAGATTTCATTATTTAATGAAAGCATTTCTTTTTCAGTGGTTTCCAGAAGCTGATAAGCCGAGGTGCGTTCTGAATTACGTCTGGAAATTTCATTCTGCACATCATTGATAGCCTTGTTAATCGCGGCCAAAGTTTCGGCTGAAGGAGGTTGCGGGCTCGAATTCTGAGCGCCGAATACAGCCGGGAAGGCAAAAAATGAAATAATTAAAAAAACAGTTTTTAATATCAGGAGGCGATGCATCAGCTTGATTGAATCAGTGTCGTACCGGTCATTTCTTTTGGTTGTTCAAGCCCGATTAAAGAAAGAATGGAGGGTGCTATATCGCACAATGAACCGCCATCTTTCAGGGTCAGCTGTTGTTTTCCTGCATAAATTAGAGGCACTGGACCATTGGTGTGGGAGGTTAGCGGCTGTCCAGTAGCTTCATCTACCATTTGTTCAAGATTTCCGTGGTCGGCAGTGATTAGGCAATTGCCATCAACCTCAAGTATCGCATCAACAATTTTTTTCAGGCAGGTATCGACAACTTCAGCGGCTTTCAGGGCAGCTTCCCATTTACCGGTATGCCCAACCATATCGCCATTGGCGTAATTGCAGATAATGACATCGAACTCCCTGTTTTTTATGGTGCTCACTAATTTTTCGGTTACTTCCGGAGCGCTCATCTCGGGTTTCAGATCATAGGTGTCAACTTTTGGCGACGGTATCAGGATGCGGGTTTCTCCGTCGTATTCTTTTTCCCGGCCACCGCTGAAGAAGAAGGTGACATGCGCATACTTTTCTGTTTCCGCTATGCGAAGTTGAGTCTTGTTCATATTGGCGAGATATTCGCCCAGTACATTATCAAGTTTTTGTGGCGGGTAGGCGCAATCAGCCTCAATATCCTCGGCATATTCAGTCAGCGTGACGAAGCGGCTGAGCGTCGGCATATTACCCCGATCAAATTCCTGGAAATTTTTTTCTGTAAAAACAAGGGTCAGTTCTCGTGCGCGGTCGGCGCGAAAATTCATAAACACCACCGCATCCTTGTCCTTGATAGAAACGTTGCCCTGTTCTGAGCCAATACAGGTAGGCTGAACAAACTCATCATTTTCATCGCGGGCATAGGCCGCTTCTAGTGCGGCGGAAGCAGAAGGGTATTGCTGTTCAGCTTGACCATGGCAAATGGCATCAAAGGCTTTCTTTACGCGATCCCAGTTTTTGTCACGATCCATGGCAAAGAAGCGTCCGCTGACAGAGGCTATCTGGCCACAAGCCAGCGCTGCAAATTTATCCTCGAATTTTTTAATGGAGGAGGCTGCACTGCGTGGAGGCGTATCGCGCCCATCAAGCAGGGCGTGCAGGAAAATCTTTCGGCATCCTCTTTGCTGGGCCAGATCGAACATCGCTTCAATCTGATTTTCGTGGCTATGAATGCCGCCCGGAGAAAGCAGGCCTATAATATGCAGCGCTGAATCGTTGCTGATGACAGCATCGGCGGCCTGGCATAGCACGGGATTTTTATAGAAATCACCATCGACGATATCCTCGTCGATGCGTGTGAGACTCTGGTAGACGACCCGGCCTGCGCCCAGGTTCATGTGACCGACTTCTGAATTTCCCATCTGTCCTTCGGGCAGTCCAACCTTCAGACCCGAGGTCTGAATCAGGGTATGGGGGTATTGCTGCAGCAGCTGATCCCATACCGGTGTGTTGGCCTGGCTGATGGCATTGTGTTTTTCATTATCACTATAACCCCAGCCATCCAGAATAAGCAGGAGGGTGGGTCCGGAGGAAGTTGTCATATATACCTTGGAAGCAAAGACAGATAGTAGAGAGATATTATCACTAATTACGGCTTTTCTTGCGAGTAAGATATAGCAAAGAAAAGCCCTTCTACGGAGAAACTTTACCTGACTTCCAGAAAGTTGGCGTGTATACTCCGTGCCTCTTTGGAATTGGCAGTTTTGGAATTCTAATGGCTCAATTTATTGAATTTCTGGTTAATCATTGGATCCTCTCCGGAATCTGGCTTGGACTGGTTGTCACTTTGGTGATGTACCTGACAGCTAAAGCCGGGGATGCATTAAGTCCCCATCAGGCCACCTTGCTGGTCAACAGGGAAAATGCTGTGTTCCTGGATATCAGGGACAAAAAAGCCTTTGATGGCGGCCATATCGTGGACGCAATAAACATCCCTTCAGCAAAATTAAAAGACCGTATGGTGGAGCTGGAAAAATACCGGGATAAGCCTCTTGTGGTGGTTTGCCAGATGGGACACCAGTCCGGTGAAGCGGTCAAAACGCTCACGGAAAATGGCTTTAGTGCTGTAAACCGTATGAAAGGTGGTATGACAGAATGGCAAACCCAGGGTTTGCCGACTGTAAAGTAAATCCAGTCAGGCAAAATTCAAACTCGATACCAATCCAGAAAGACAAAATCAGAATAAACAAACTATTGATATAAGGGCAGAACATGGCAGAGAACGATCAAGAGCAAAAACCTGCGGAAGCGCAGGCCGGGAGTCAGGCGGGACAGGAAGGACAACGTTTTGCTGTACAACGAGTTTATGTAAAGGATGCAAGCTTTGAGGCGCCTGATACGCCAACTGTGTTTCGTCAGCAGTACAGTCCCCAGGTTAACTTCAATATCAATAACCGCAGCACCAAAGTTGATGAAGGTGTTTATGAGGTTGTTTTACGTCTGACAGCTGATGTCAAGCAGGACGACAAGACTGTTTTCCTGGTGGAAGTACAGCAAGCAGGTATTTTTGAAATCCGCGGAATTAATAACGAGCAGCTGGAGCAAGTACTTACTATTACTTGCCCGAATATACTTTTCCCCTATGGCCGTGAAGCCATTGATGGTCTGGTAACCCGTGGTAGTTTTCCGGCCTTGCTGCTTGCGCCGATTAACTTTGAGAATATCTATCAGCAGGCCAAGCAGCAGCAGGCAGAACAGCTGGCGGCTCAGGAAGGTCAGCAAGCGGCAGCACCGGTTGCGGCCGAAGAAGCCGCTGATTCAGGCGAATCTGAATCTCACTGATTTTCTGGCCGATAAAGCTTTTTTAAAAACAGCAGGTTAGAAAGATAGTCGAAAGTGCCGCAGGGGAGTCTGCCCTCTGCGGCATTTTTTTGCGTTGTATTTTTTTCCAGAACTGATTTGACGCTATTTCGTTACTGGATCCATGCCCTTAAACCCGGTTTGACGCCAGGCTTCATAGATAACAATGGCGGCGGAGTTGGATAAATTAAGGCTGCGACTTTCGGGCTGCATTGGCAGTTTCAACACTTGTGTTACCTCACCGGCAGAACGTATCTCCTTCGGTAGGCCACTGGTTTCAGGGCCAAAAACAAAATAATCGCCCACCTGAAAAGCTGGATCTGTGTACAAGGCCTGGCCCTTGGTGCTCAGGGCAAAAAGGCGCTCGGGGGTGCAGGATTCAAGAAATTCCTGCCAGTTCTTGTGAGTCTTCACCTCGCTATATTCACTGTAGTCCAGTCCCGCTCTTCGCAGTCGTTTGTCATCCAGCGCAAATCCCAGCGGCTCGATTAAATGAAGAGTACAGCCTGTGTTGCTGCACAAGCGCATGGCATTGCCAGTGTTGGGAGGGATTTCCGGTTCGAAAAAAACAAGGTTAAACATAAAAAATTCTTTATAAAATATGGGGATAATGCTTGTATTTACTGTATATTCGAGGTAAAAAGTGTGTCACTGCTCTATACTGACACAAAAAACCTTCAAATAGAGGGTAAATGAGCAAAAAATGGGCAATTAAAGGAGTTTTTCCCATACGTTCTTGGAGCATGAGTGCCTAGAATTGACTTCAAGAATGGCAATCGAGTACCTGACATAAAAAGAAAAGGATTGTTTTACTAAAGCGTACGTTTTAGACGGGCGCAAAAGTGAGACAGGGATGTCAGGAAAACCGGTGCAGAGGAAAGAGAATTGTTTAATTTTTTCAGCAAAAAAAGAGGCAAGCCCGGATTGGTGGGAGTTTCCGCCAGTGCAGATAAGTTGACTATTGCCTATGTGGTTCAGGAAAAAGGCAAGCCTGTCCTCAAGTATTGCGAAGAGTTTGCTGCTGACTCGGACAAGGAGCAGGAAAGCATTCTTGAGCGCGAAGTAAAAAAGCGTGATCTGGAAGGTACCGCTGTCAATTTCGTGTTGAGGTTTCTTCATTCTGTTTTTTGAAATAAACACTGGTAACAGAAAAAACCAGCAACAACACTGATAAAAACTGCGAAGAGTACAAAATAAGTTTTATTCATGTTTAAACCAGGCAGATGTACAGCATTTATACGATTATTAATTACTGCTGGAAAGCAATAATTCAATGACGAGCATAGCCCAAGCCATCTTACTTGTGAATAAGCAGAATGCTACAAAAATACCATAGCTGATATTGTGCAGAGGGAGGGGAGATTCTCAATCCGGGCCTGTAGTGATTTACTCTACTGCTTCCGGACTGCTGCTCTCCATGCCAAGTTCCTTGATCTTGCGGGTCAGGGTGTTTCTGCCCCAGCCAAGGAGTTCGGAGGCATCACGCCTGCGGCCACCACTGTGCTTGAGGGCAACATCAATCATGCATTTCTCAAATAGTGGTGTAGCCTGTTGCAGAATGCCGGAATGACCCAGGCTGAGTTCCTGTTCGGCCCAGCTTTTCAGGCTCAGCACCCAGTTACCGGTGACGGCTTCCTCGTCACTGGGATTGAGGAACTCTTCCGGCAGGTCGTTGATATATATTTCACGGCCCGATGCCATAACCGTGATCCAGCTACAAAAATTTTCCAGTTGGCGAACATTACCCTGCCACGGCAGGCCGGTCAGGTACTGGGTGGTTTCCGTGCGCAACTCTTTCTTTTCCACGCCCATCTGCTGAGCCGCTCTACCAAGAAAATGTTCCATCAGGGCAGGGATATCTTCCCTGCGGTCTGATAGTTTTGGCAGGTGTATAGGAATAACATTCAGACGATGATAAAGGTCTTCACGGAACAGGTGTTCCTTAACTCTTTCTTCCAGAGTCTGGTGAGTAGCAGCAATAACGCGAACGTCCGCCTTGATCGGAGTTAATCCACCAACCCGGTAAAATTCGCCATCGGATAATACTCGCAGCAGCCGGGTTTGTGTTTCCATTGGCATATCGCCGATTTCATCAAGAAACAGCGTGCCCCCATCAGCCTGCTCGAATCGACCAACCCGTAATTGGGTGGCACCGGTAAAGGCGCCTTTCTCGTGCCCAAACAATTCTGACTCGATCAGGTCTTTGGGGATTGCCGCTACGTTTAGCGGTATGTAGGGTTTGTAAGCTCGAGGACTATGCTTATGCAAGGCCTGGGCAACCAGCTCTTTACCAGTGCCTGATTCGCCCTTGATGAGCACGGTGATATTCGAATGTGAAAGACGGCCAATAGCGCGAAACACCTCCTGCATGGCTGGGGCTTCACCGATAATTTCCTTTGCTTCAATCTTGGCGGTTTCAGAAGTGGTGCTTTTGGATTCGCTGGCATGTTTGACTGCGCGTTGTGCAACCGCGACAGCATCATTCACATCAAACGGTTTTGGCAGGTATTCGAATGCACCGCGCTTGTAGGATTTAACCGCACTGCTGAGATCGGAATGAGCCGTCATGATAATCACGGGAATCTGTGGAAAAGCGTCCTGAATCTGCTCCAGTAGCTGTAGTCCATCAATGCCGGGCATGCGAATATCGCTTATTATCGCATCGGGTTGGCTATCCTTGAGTATTTCATGCAAACCGTTACCGCTCTCAAAGCTCTCGGTATTGAAGCCGGCTTTTTCCAGGGCTTTTTCAAGCACCCATCTAATCGAGCGGTCATCATCAATAATCCATAAAAGACTTTTGTCTGGCATTATGATTCTTCCTTCAGTTCTTCCGGTACTTTTTCATTCGACAAGGGCAGAGATATAGTAAAGCACGTCTCACTCTCACGACTGTCGCACTCAATGAGACCGTTATGATTTTTTAAAATATTTTGCGAAAGTGATAATCCCAGACCAGTGCCATTTGCTCTGCCACTTATCAATGGATAGAAAATATTTTCAAAAAGCTCCTGTTTAATTCCCGGGCCGTTATCGATAATTTCGATTTTGGCGACCAACTTGTGCATGACGGGACCAATTGTCACGTGGTTTACAGTCCGTGTTCTGAGAATGATTTTTGGGTTTTTTACCGCAGGCTCTGACTCAGTCAATGACTGCATGGCATTGCGTACAATATTTAGTACGGCCTGAATTAATTGCGCCAGGTCTCCAGTTATTTCGGGAATACTGGGGTCATAATCCTTTTCTACTTCAATAGAGCCTCTGGTTTCCGCGATGACCAGGTTATATACGCGTTCAAGTACTTCATGGATATTGAGCTGTTGCAATGCCGGTTTCTGGTATTGACCGGTAAGCCTGTCGATCAGCCCCACAAGACGATCAGCTTCCTCGATAATGACATTGGTATAGTCTTTCAGATTGTTATCTGTAAGTTCTTCGGCAAGCAGCTGGGCAGCACCGCGAATTCCACCGATGGGGTTTTTAATTTCATGCCCCAGACCTCTGACCAGACCCAGTGTGGTCTCGTGGTTGGATATCAGCATTTCCTTGCGTGAGATGTTGTAGGAACGATCAAGCTCCTGAATCTCGAGCATAATATAGGTATCATTTTCGTAGATAAGCCGGCTGGCAGAGTAATCTACTGTCATACGATTGGTATTGGCTTTCACCAGTTTTACCTTTCTGGCGATGAAGGTAATACCATTGTCCTTAACACTTTTAAGTGATTTAACGAGCTCTTTTACATTAAGCAGAACATCACCAATGTAGGTGTTGTGACTATGCCTGTCGCTGGTTTCCAGCAAGGCCTCTGCGGCGGGATTTATGTAAATGACGTGCAGGTCCTTATCCAGCAAAATGATTGCTGTGGTCAGATTGTCCAGCAGGCTGGTATTAAGATTGTCTGTGTTCAATTTAAGTGCAAGCCTGTCAGGTATTAATCCGGCATTCATAACCCTTCATCTCAATCACTCAGTCAAATACCTTTTCAATCAAAGGTATTGCAAATAGCGCACCAAGTTATAACATACTGATATATATAGATATTAATTAGTTCTCAATAGTTGTTCGCACTATTATAGTGCAACTGGAAATTTTAAACTCACAAAAACGCCCCAACTTGATGCATTTTCTTCAAAACCTCGGTAAGACGCCATTGCCTGATTTATATATAATCCCCGCCCCTTGATTCCCGAAGTAGCAAGTCCCTGTTGATATGAATTACCTGATCAAATACTCGCCGGAAATAACGATTAAAAGTCGTCCGATCAGAAAAAGTCTTGCCAAGCAGTTGAGAGGAAATCTCGGCATCCAGTTGAGAAGGTTGTCCCAGGACATAGAAATTCAAAAATGCTGGGATCACATTGAGCTAACAGTTCCTGCAAGTGATGAGCATCTTCAGCACCAGGTAGAGCAGGTTCTGGCAAGAACCCAGGGGATCTGTTTTTTCGAACGGGTGCAGGTTCGCAGGGCAAATACACTGGAAGAAATTCTTTCACATACCTTGCCGGTTTTTCAGGAAAGACTTGATGGTCGTACTTTTGCTGTGCGCTGTCGGCGCACCGGCTTGCATGCCTTTGATTCCATGGACGTTGAAAAGTTTGTTGGAAGTGGCCTTGTCAGCAAGACAGCGGCCCTTGGTGTGAACCTTTCTCAACCGGACATTACTGTGAAGCTTGAACTGCGAGATGACATGCTTTACGTGGTTGAGAAAAAAATCCCCGGGCTTAACGGTTTTCCTCTTGGTTTTCAGGATGGTGCCTTGTCACTGTTATCGGGAGGGTTTGATTCATCAGTGTCCAGCTACCTGGCAATGAGGCGGGGGCTGATTACACATTTCTGCTTTTTTAATCTCGGTGGTAAAGCCCATGAAGTCGCAGTGAAGGAAGTAGCGCTTTACCTTTGGATGCGCCATGGCTCGACACATCCAGTCAAATTTATCACTGTGCCATTTGAAGATGTTGTCAGTGAAATACTGGAAAAGGTAGACAAATCCCAGATGGGGGTTGTTCTCAAACGAATGATGTTGCGTGCAGCCAGCCACGTAGCGCAACTGATGAAACTGGAGGCCATAGTTACCGGTGAAGCTATTGCGCAGGTCAGCAGTCAGACCTTGCCTAACCTTGCGGTTATCGACAAAGTAAGTGATCTACTCGTGCTCAGGCCACTGGCGATGATGAATAAACAGGATATTATCGATATTGCCAGGGAAATTGGTACTGAGGAATTCTCCGCAATAATTCCAGAATATTGTGGCGTCATCTCCGTCAAGCCAACTACCCGGGCCAGAAAGCATAAGATCGAAAAGCAGGAGAGCCGCTTTGATTTTTCGATTCTGGATAGGGCGCTGGCTAATCTTGTCAGAGAGAGAATAGATAAACTGGACCTGGATAGTGGAGCATTCAATAGCGCTATTCGAATAGCAGTCATTCCAGGCTCAGATGATGTGGTACTGGATATCAGACATCCGGATGAAGAAGAGCAGCAGCCCCTGGTGCTACCCGGGCACAAGGTGGAAAAACTGCCATTTTATAAACTTAATACGAGGTTTGTTGAGTTGCCTCGGCAAGCGTCCTACTTGCTGTACTGTGAACAAGGGATAATGAGTAAGCTGCACGCGTCCTATTTGAAAGATGAGGGTTATGACAATGTCGGCGTCTATTCCCCAAACAGTGCGATTTAGCATTTAAGTGAGATTGGGTAGCAGCTCCCTTACGCAAATTCCTGCCCTGTTGGGTAATCTGTAATATTGCACCCAGACCGCGCAGCCCGGCAGAGAGCTGTTTCAAACACCATTGGCAGCAAGTAAAAACTAAATCCTTACCAATACAGAAAGAACCTGTATAATCGCCGCTTTTCGCGAATTCCGGATACTCCATTGATAGAAAAAATCAGAAATATTGCCATTATTGCCCATGTTGACCACGGTAAAACGACTCTCGTTGATAAGCTGTTACAGCAATCGGGAACCCTGAGCTCGCGCGGCCCGGAAGTTAAGCGCGTGATGGATTCCAATGATCAGGAGAAAGAGCGTGGTATCACGATTCTGGCCAAGAATACTGCAGTAAGCTGGCAGGACTATCGTATTAATATTGTAGATACCCCGGGACATGCTGACTTTGGTGGTGAAGTTGAGCGTGTGCTGTCTATGGTCGACAGTGTCTTGCTGCTGGTTGATGCCGTGGAAGGGCCAATGCCACAAACGCGATTTGTAACGCAGAAGGCCTTTGCCCGTGGCTTACGCCCGATTGTAGTTATCAACAAAATCGATCGTGATGGGGCCAGACCGGACTGGGTACTCAATGAGGTTTTTGATTTATTTGATCGTTTGGGGGCCACGGAAGAACAGCTGGATTTTCCGATTATTTATGCCTCCGCGCTGGAAGGTAAAGCCGGTATAGAAGCCGATCAGTTGGAAGATAATATGGATAGTCTTTTCAAACTGATTGTGGATGAAGTGCCTGCGCCCGATGTAGATGCTGAAGGTCCTTTTCAGTTACAGATTAGCGCCCTGGATTATAGCTCCTATGTCGGTGTCATCGGTGTTGGTCGTATCTCCAGAGGCAAGGTGAAACTGAATATGCCCATTGTCGTGATAGATCGCGAAGGCAAAAGCAGAAAAGCCAAGATCGGTCAGATCAAGACCTACATGGGGCTCGAGCAGGTTGATGCCACCGAAGCATCCGCCGGCGATATTATCTGTGTTACCGGAATACCTGAATTAAATATCAGTGACACGCTGTGTGATCCTGATAAGCCGGAAGCACTGCCCCCACTTACCGTTGATGAGCCAACCATCAGCATGACTTTTCAGGTCAATGATTCACCTTTTGCGGGACTGGATGGCAAATATGTTACAACCCGAAATATCAAGGAAAGGCTGGAAAGAGAATTAATCCATAATGTTGCCTTGCGGGTAGAACCCGGTGACAGCGCAGAAAAATTCAAGGTTTCCGGTAGAGGCGAATTACACCTGTCGGTGTTGATTGAGACAATGCGCCGTGAAGGTTTTGAACTTGCCGTGTCACGTCCGGAAGTAGTCATCAAGGAAGTCGATGGCGAGATGCTGGAGCCTTATGAAAATCTGGTGGTAGATGTTGAAGAAGAGCACCAGGGTGCGGTAATTGAAGAGCTGGGGCTGCGCAAGGCAGAAATGATGGATATGACATCCGATGGCCGGGGACGTACCCGGGTCACTTTCAATGTGCCTACACGTGGCTTGATTGGTTTTCGCACACAGTTTCTCGGCATGACCTCGGGTTCAGGCATCATGACCCATGTCTTTGACAAATTCGGTCCCATCAAGAAAGGGGATATTGCGGCGCGTAATAACGGCGTATTGATTTCCATGGTGAAAGGTAAAGCGCTGGGGTATTCGCTTTTTACTTTGCAGGAAAGAGGACGACTGTTTATTGAGCCTAACAGTGAAGTTTATGAAGGCATGGTTATCGGCTTGCATAGCCGGGAAAACGATCTGTCGGTGAATCCTACAAAAGGTAAGCAATTGACCAATGTCAGAGCCTCGGGCACGGATGAAAATATTCTGCTGACGCCTCCGGTAAGACATAGTCTTGAGCAGGCCATGGAATTTATTGCCAGCGATGAATTGGTAGAAATCACGCCGAACCATATTCGTATCCGAAAGCAGTACCTGACAGAAAATGAGCGCAAGCGCCAAAGCCGTGGCAGTGATCTCAGATAATCGTTAAAGAACCTCTGATTAATTATGTTGGCATTAATTCAGCGGGTAACTGCTGCACAGGTTGAAATAGAAGGACGCATTGCTGGCGCTATCGGCCAGGGCTTGCTGGTGTTTCTGGGAGTTGAAAAAAATGATTCCCGGGAAGATGCCGACAAGCTGTTAAAAAAAGTACTGGCCTATCGTGTATTTTCAGATGCTGATGAAAAAATGAATCTCAGTCTCAGCGATATTGCAGGGGGCTTGCTGGTGGTTTCACAATTTACCCTGGCCGCCGATACCGGGAAGGGCTTGCGCCCGAGCTTTTCCAGTGCCAAGCCACCGCAGGAAGCCCAGGCTTTATATAATTATTTCGTAGAACAGGCGCAGAGTAATCATAGTGATGTGGCTACCGGCGAGTTTGCTGCCGATATGAAAGTCTCCCTGACCAATGACGGGCCGGTAACCTTTTTATTGAACAGTTGATTCGGATTAAATAGCTGACTTGGACTGCCTGACTGTCAATAGTTGCTGAAGCTTCTTCAGCGCACTGATTGGGCAGCCTCTAATCAGCTCCCTACTTTTTATCCTGACTATCCTCAGTGTCATCGCTGTTATCTGCTTCTACGTCCTTGTGCAGAATCCTGCCAGCGAAAACGCCTACCTCAAATAACATCCACATTGGAATAGCAACAAAAGCCTGTGACAGGGGATCCTGAGGCGTGAGAAACATGCCGGCAACAAAGCAGCCAATAATGATATAGGGTCTTTTTTCTGCCAGTTTACTGGGTGTGGTTACACCGGAAAAAATCAGCAGCAGGGTGGCGATAGGGATTTCAAACACCAGGCCAAAAACCAGGAACAGTGACAGGACAAAATCCAGGTACTGGGTGATGTCTGTCATCACGGCTACCGTTTCCGGCGCACTGTTTACAAAAAAAGCAAAAACGTAGTTGAACACCAGGTAGTAAGCAAAGGCGATACCCAGATAAAACAGCACCACACTGGAAAGGAGTATAGGCATGGTGACCCTGATTTCATTTCTGTATAGCCCGGGAGATATAAAAGCCCAGGCCTGATGCAGGATGAAAGGCACGCCGAGAAACAATGCGGCATAGATGGAGGTTTTAAATGGGATCATAAAGGGTGAGGTAACGCCGGTCGCGATCATGTTCGATCCTTCCGGTAATACATCACGCAGGGGTTGTGAGATAAAAATATAGAGGTCATTCCCGAACGGAAAGATACAAAGAAAAAGCACAAGCACGACGAGCAGACAGCGTAACAGCCGGTCCCTCAACTCCACAAGATGTGAGATCAGGGGCTGTTCTGTTGGTTCATCGTCCAGCTTGGGTTGTTCGGTATCGGTCATTGCTGCAAAAACTATTTTTCAGTGTTATCCGGCTTGTCAGCTTCATTCTCTTTCACATCAGCTGTAGCAGATGTTTGTGTTGTGTTGCTGGTTTTGCCTGGCTCTGTGTTTGTTGAATCAGTCTGCTCTGTGGTCTTGCTGGCAGGAGCTTTTGTACTTTTAGTGCTTCCCGTGCTTCCCGTGCTTCCCGTGCTTCCAGCAGTTCTGGCAGCCGGGTCATTGGTTGGCAGTTTTTCTATGGGATCGGCATTGTCTTCGGTGTCGGAGGTAGAAGAGTCTGGTGACTCAGGAGCGGTGCCGGATAAACCTTTAGTGATATCCAGATCCTTCTTTATGGACTCTGCTTCACTTTTTACGGATTCAATAGAATTGCTGATCTGGGACTTGGTGTTGTTGAATTTTTCCATGATCGCTTCGTTACGAAGTTGTCGACGGATTTCATCAGCGCCCACTTCCTGCTCAATTTCCCGCTTTATATTATTAAAGCTTCTGCGCAATCTTCCTATCCACAGGCCAAGGGTTTTAATTGCGCCAGGCAAGCGATCGGGACCCAGCACCAGCAGGGCAACAACGCAAATAATTATTAATTCAAAAAAACTGGGATCGAACATCTGTAACCGGATTCAGCTACACAAAAGCAGCCTATGGAGTTATGAATATTAGAAAAAGTCAGTAATGAAATCAGGACAGTTTTTCGTCAGAGGTTTCTTCTACCTTTTCTGCTTTCACATCAAAGGTATCATTTTCCTCTTCAATCTGTGGTTTTGAATCCTCAGACTTTTTATCATCTTCCTCTCCCATGGCGTTCTTGAAGCCCTTCAAGGCACCACCAAGATCAGAGCCAATATTTTTTAGTTTCTTGGTACCAAATACCAATATCACAATGCCCAAGATAATAAGCAGTTGTGTGACACTTATTCCGCCAAGTCCCATGATTACCTCCTAAAACCTTAATGTTAGTACGACTAACCTAATCGGGCGATTATTGTAACAGAAGGCCCCTGCGATTAAGTATTGAATTCATTCAGTCATCCTTTCAGTTATCTTGTCAGTGATAACAGATAATTGAAGAGGCCGGTGTTGCGGCATCACAGAACGACTTAACTCTGCTCACGTGATGCTTTTTCGTCCAGACCACTGACGCCAAAGCGTCTCTCAAGCTCGGCCAGTACGGCGTCAGGCCCTGTTTCAAGCTTTGCCAGCATGACCAGTGTATGAAACCAGAGATCAGCTGTTTCGTAAATGACATGGTCCAGGTCGCCGTTGACCTCAGCTTCCCTTGCAGCCTCAATAGTTTCATCTGCTTCTTCAGCCACTTTGGCAAGAATTTTTTCCAGCCCTTTGTGATGCAGCTGCGCTACATAGGATGAATCGGGGGCAGCCGATTTACGCTCTTCTATTATGGCAGCCAGTTTCTGCAAAGTGTCGGTCATGATTATTTCGCTTCCAGCATTAACGATATATGTCATCCGGGTTTTTTAACACCGGTGCATTTTCAACCCACTGACCATTTTCCAGAGTCAGGTAATAACAGCTTTCCCTGCCGGTATGACAGGCAATTCCGCCCAGTTGCTCAACTCGCAGGACAATACAGTCCTTATCACAATCCAGATATACCCCATGCAGTACCTGCACATGACCGGATTCTTCACCCTTGCGCCAGAGTTTTTGTCGCGAGCGCGACCAGTACACCGCCCTGTTTTCCGCTACACTCAGCGCCAGAGATTCGCGATTAACCCACGCCTGCATTAGTACGCGGTCGCTCTCCCAGTCCTGGGCAATAGCCGGTATGAGGCCATCATCGTTCCAATTAATCTGGTCTAACCAGTCAACACTCATGATTACTGCTCTTTGATATCAGGCGCCAAGAATACTCTATTTTGGGGTCGAAAGTCAGAAATCAAGGTGTTTGAAGTGGAATACGTCAGCTACAGTGGCATCCTGCCATCGTGCAGTTATTTTTGGCGAAGCAGCAGCAGTGTGATGCCGCCAGCCGCCAGCACCAGGCTGGTCAAATGCATATTATTCAGTAATTCGGCCATTGTGGGATGCAGTGAAATGCTGGCGGCGATGAGTGCAGCTACACCAAAAAAAGTGTAACGACGTGATAACTTCTGCTGACGCTTGGTCTCCTGCTCATGTGCTTCCCGCTCCGTTGTTTCACGATAGCTTCGAGCAAGCTTAAGTTCCTGCAGGGTTTCAAAGATCAGCTCCGGGATCTCTGGCAGATGCTCCAGCCATTCCGGCAGTTTCTCGGTGATTTTTTTCAAGTTGCTGATGGGAGAGAGTCGTTCGCGCTGCCAGTTCTCCAGGAAAGGGAGTGCATTTTCCCAGAGATCAAGGTCAGGATAGAGCTGTTTTCCCAGGCCTTCTACATTAAGCAGGGTTTTTTGCAGCAATACCAGCGAAGGCTGAACCTCCATGTTGAAGCGGCTGGCAGTGCGAAATAATTGCAGTAACAACATGCCAAAAGAAATATCTTTCAGCGGCTTTTCAAAAATAGGCTCACATACGCTGCGCATTGTGGCTTCAAAGGCATTGATCGGTGTATGGGGCGGAACCCAGCCACACTCCACATGCAGTTCGGCTACCTTGCGGTAATCCCGCTTGAAGATCGCCAGCAGATTACGTGCCAGATAGTACTGGTCATCTTTGCTGAGGGTGCCAATGATGGCGCAATCCAGGGCGATATACTGGGGCTTTTCAGGATGTTCTCTGGACACATAGACATTCCCCGGATGCATGTCGGCATGAAAAAAGCTGTGATTGAATACCTGGGTAAAGAAAATTTCCACGCCACGTTCTGCCAGAACTTTCAGATCAATGCCTGCCGCTTTCAGCTCCTCAATATGGCTGACGGGTATACCGTAAATTCGTTCCATAACTAGCACATTGATACGACAATAGTCCCAGTAAACTTTTGGCACATACAATAAATCAGAGTTTTCAAAATTTCTTGCCAGTTGTGTTCCGTTAGCGCCTTCAGACATCAGGTTCAATTCATCATGAATGATGTATTCATAGTCTTTGACCACTTCTACCGCCCGTAAACGTTTGCCCTGATCTATGTTGTTTTCTACAAAGGCAGCAACACTTTTCAGCAGAGCAATATCCTGGGTAATAATCTTTTCTATCCCTGGACGGATAACCTTGACGACGACATCTTCGCCAATTTTGAGTGTGGCGGTATGGACCTGTGCAACTGAAGCTGATGCCAGTGGAGTAGGAGAAAATTCTGCAAACAGGTTTTCAATGGAATCATCCAGAGCTTTTTCGATCAGGGCGATAGCCTGTTGTTCTGGAAAGGGCTCAACATTATCCTGAAGGATAGCCAGTTCATCGGCAATGTCCTCAGGAACCATGTCGCGGCGCGTGGAAAGTAGCTGACCAAACTTGATGAATATGGGCCCGAGTTCCTGCAGGGCCAGACGCAGTCTTTTGCCGCGACTTAAGGTATCAATATTCGGAACTGCAGGCAGGGGCAGAGCAAGCAGCATGGAAAGCAGTTGTGCCTGCTCCAGGCTGTCAAATAATTCTCCCAGGCGGTAGCGATTAGCTACCCGGTAGATTTTCAGTAGTCTTAAAAACCTGGTCACAACAATTAAATGAATCCGGAATTTACAGGGGCGGCAACAATATCACTATTCATAATGCCAGTAAAATCAAAGGGCTTGGCAAATATCCCATAAGTGTTAAATCGACTATTCAGCGGATGAAAGTGAACAGGAGTGCTGCGAGGGTTCCCTGAGTGTAGCGAAAGGTGTTTGTACGGATCTGGTATTGGAACAACCCAAAAGCTAAAAAAAGATTCCGAATGATCAAGCAGGAATTACATCAGCAAAGGTTGATTGCAGCTTGCCGGTTCTGGCCTTAAGTCGGTCAACCCGAAGGCGCAGGGCATCAACTGACTGATAGAATTCTTTTAACTCGGTCTCGAAAGGGAAAAGCCTTGCCTCTTCATGCAGATAGTTATCTATATCTTCTTCCAGATTATGCCGAGTCTTTTTTGCAAACCGACCTGCAGAATGAATGCTGTCATGAGCAAATTGAGTAGGAATATCACCGATTAATTTACTTAACTGATATTCCCAGTCAATATCGAGATTCTGTAAGATCGCCTGGAATTTGCCAAGTAGTCCCACATCACCGCTGATAACAATGCCGTCCTGTCTCAGCTTGGCTGTATTTTTCGTTACCAGTAACTTCATTAAAGCAGAGGCATTCCCCTTAATGCTTACGTCAGCCTGTAATGCTTCATTAGCGGAAAGCGACAGGTGTTGTTCACAGACCAGAATATTAAGCAAAAGTCTGGGTGACTGGCAGTGAATGCGAATGCATTTTCCCGAGAGCGATTCCATTTGCTTGCGTGTACCCGGATCAAGAGACAGGGTCTGGTTCAGACCAGTCTCAATAACCGAATAGATAGTTGAATAGAATATGCTGTTCACGGTAGTAAAGGGCCGCGGACTAGCGGCTGGCAACTTTGTGACCGACATGGATTGCGCAAATACCACCCATCACATTATGGTATTCACAATTCTCAAAACCAGCCTCCTGCATCATCTGCTTCAGGGTTTCCTGGTCAGGGTGCATGCGTATAGATTCCACCAGGTACTGGTAACTTTCACCGTCACCGGTAATGAGCTGTCCTGCTTTGGGCCACAAAGTTGAATACACATCATAAGCTTTTCCAAGCAGCGGATTCACCGGCTTGGAAAACTCAAGTATCAGGACTCTGCCGCCAGGTGCGGTCATTTCAAACATGGAATTTAACGCGGCTTGCTTGTCAGTGACATTTCTCAGCCCATAGGCGATGCAGATACAGTCAAAGGTATTTGCGGTGAACGGCAGTTGTTCCGCATTGGCAAGGGTATAGCTGATATTGCCACTTTTTCCCTTATCAATAATGCGGTCGCGGCCAACCCTGACCATTGATTCATTGATGTCAGCCAGAACAACCTGACCCTGGCTGCCAACCAGCGGTGAAAAAAGCAGACTGAAATCGCCTGTACCTCCAGCCAGATCCAGCACTTTCATGCCTGGTCTGAGGGCACTAAGTTCGACGGTAAATCTTTTGATAATCCGGTGTGTGCCAAGAGACATGACATCATTCATCAGGTCATATTTTTTTGCTACAGAATGAAAGACTTCGCCAACAAGATCGGCTTTTTCCTCAACAGCGACCTGTCGGTAGCCAAAATGTGTAGTTTTTTCCTGGCTGTCGTTATTCATAGTGCTTTCCATACAAAGCTATATTCGTCACGGGCATTGTACTGCAATGCCCATCAGTTTCGTAACCGAAGCCTGGTAAGAGGGGCAGGAGGGAAAAGCTGCAAGACATTAAAGAAGGAATTGTCAGCCTCGTTCAATCGTTAATAGGCATGATATTGACCACCTGGACATCGCTGGCCAGGTTTTTCCGGCGCGCTCCTGCCTGCTTAAGTTTCAGCAGGTAACTTTCCCACATTTCGGCCTGATTCAGGCAAAGTTCACGTAGATATTCCCAGCTGTAAATCCCGGTATTGTGATCATCGCTGAAATGCAGGCGAATTGCATAGTTGCCTACGGCATCCAGATTATCGATTTTGACGTCAATCTTTCCTGTTTGCAGGACTTCCTGTCCAGGACCATGCCCCCGGACCTCTGCTGAAGGTGAGTTCACCCTGAGAAATTCCGCAGGTAAAGAGTAAATGCCGCCATCTTCATACTTGAGCTCAAGGATGCCGGTTTTGCGGTGTAGTTTGATATCGGTAGGCTGCATGTTTGGGTAACTCGATCTAATGATTAAAGTATAAAGCGGCTCAAGTCTTCATCTGCAGCCAGGCTGCCAAGATTGTCGTTTACAAATTGAGCATCAATTATCACATTGCTCTTGCCTTCACTCACCAGTTCACGGGCACTGAATGAGGTTTCTTCCAATAATCTCTCCAGCACTGTATGTAATCTTCGGGCACCAATATTTTCTGTGCTTTCGTTCACCTGCCAGGCAATCTCTGAAATACGCTTGATCCCGTCATCGGTAAACTCAAGATTAATGCCTTCTGTTTTCAACAGTGCCACATACTGCTTTGATAGCGACGAATCGGGTTCGGTCAGAATCCGTTCAAAATCCTCCGCGCTGAGTGCATCAAGTTCTACACGTATCGGCAGACGGCCCTGTAACTCCGGAATCAAGTCGGAAGGCTTGGCCAGATGGAAAGCACCGGAAGCAATAAACAGAATATGGTCTGTTTTTACCGAACCATATTTTGTTGATACGGTGGACCCTTCTATTAGAGGCAGCAAGTCACGCTGCACACCTTCCCGGGATACGCCACCACCATGAGTTTCATTCTTCTGCGCTACCTTGTCTATTTCATCAATAAATACGATAGCGGTTTGCTCCGTGACTTCAATGGCCCTCGTTTTGAGTTCATCCTCATTAACCAGTTTTGCGGCTTCTTCATCCTTGAGTATTTTTAGTGCTGACTTCACGCTTACCCGACGTGGCTTGCTGCGTCCGGCTCCCATGTTTGAAAACATGCTGCTGAGCTGACTTGTCATATCTTCCATGCCAGGAGGTGCCATGATTTCTACACCGACCTTGTCGGACACCTTGATCTCAATTTCCTTATCATCAAGATCGCCTTCTCTGAGCTTTTTGCGAAACACCTGTCGTGATCCGGAGGTTTCTTCCGAATCATCAGAGGAGCCAGGTAGCAGGATATCCAGAACCTGATCTTCCGCTGCATTTTCAGCCTGTTGCGCGACTTTCAGCAACTGCTCTTCGCGCAGCATTTTTACCGCGGCATCCACCAGGTCCCTGATAATGGACTCGACATCACGGCCCACATAACCGACTTCGGTAAACTTCGTGGCCTCAATCTTGATAAAAGGAGAGCCGGCAAGTCGCGCCAGGCGACGGGCTATTTCCGTCTTGCCAACACCGGTAGGGCCGATCATGAGAATATTCTTTGGCGTCACTTCATGACGCATGGCCTCAGGTAGCTGCATACGACGCCAGCGGTTTCTCAGCGCAATGGCAACAGCTCGTTTGGCTTCATTCTGGCCGACAATATGTTTATCAAGCTCGAAAGCGATTTCCTTGGGAGTTAAGTCAGACATGATTGATCAGGAATCCAGTACTTCAATGGTTAGGTTATGGTTTGTATATACGCAGATGTCGGCGGCAATGTTCAGGCTTTTTTCAACAATTTCCCTGGCGCTGAGCTCGCTGTTATCTAAAAGTGCGCGGGCTGCAGGTTGGGCAAAGCTGCCACCTGAGCCAATAGCCATCAGGCTATCCTCAGGCTCAATCACATCGCCATTGCCGGTGATGATCAGGGAAGTATCCTTGTCAGCGACCACCAGCAAAGCTTCCAGTCGACGCAAGGCTCTTTCGGTGCGCCAGAGTTTTGCCAGCTCAACAGCTGCCCGGGTTAATTTGCCGGAATGTTTGTCCAGCTGTTCTTCGAAGCGTTCAAACAGGGTAAAGGCATCGGCAGTGCCACCTGCAAAACCGGCAATTACCTTATCGTTGTAAAGACGCCTGACTTTGCGGGCATTGCCTTTCATTACTGTATTGCCCTGGCTTACCTGTCCATCACCGCCAACTACTACCTGACCGTTGCGGCGTACCGAGAGGATAGTGGTGCCTCTGTATTGATCCATACTGGCTCCTGAAAATTTTGGAGAGTTAGCGTAATCCAACGGATGTTGGGGCAAATGCCTGAAAATCAAGCGAGAATTCAGGGCAAGATAACAATTTTAGGCTCAGGGGGAAGGAATTCTCATTCGAATAGGATCGATATTATTTTCAATCATAATGTTTTCAGCCGCTTCCACAGCATTTCTGCCAAGAAAAGGGCCGGACTGAACGCGATACCATATTCGACCTGAAAGGGGATGAGGCTGAACCCGCGTATCGAGATTCATCAGAATCAGTCTTGCCCGAAGTGCCTCTGCATCATTGGGGTCCAGGAAGGAGCCGGCCTGCAGTAAATAGGTGATTTGATTAGCCTCACTCTCAATGGCGCTACTGGCAATTTCGACGGGAACTACATTGACCTCAACTTCTGCCTGGGGAAGATAGTCATAGAACTCCAGTTCAGTAGTGCGGTTGCTATCATTATTTTCTGTATCCTGGATGGAATCAACAACATCGGCAATAGTGGCGCCATTGTTTAATTGGGTCAGTGCTACATAGCCGATGACGCAAAGCAGCAAGCCGCTGAATAAACCTGAAAAATACCAGCTCCAGTGATTACTGCTTTGGTTATTATTGCGTGTTGCAGACCGAACAGGTTTTTTCTTGCTCGGAGCGCTACTGGTTTTTTTCTTCTTTGCAAAATCCTGAGCCATATACCCTCTAGGAAATAGTTGAAACTGATATTCTTATTTCACTTTTTGCCGCTAGCGTCGCTGCTGTAAGCATTGGCAGAGTAAGTAAACTAATCGGTGTATCACCTTGTTTGTCAGGAAATTAATTATCCTTCAAAAGTACTTCAGTAAAAAGCACCCGTGTTTGATTTTCTGCAGCCATGACCTGGTCAAGTGAAATCCAGTGGATCGACATCAACAGACCAGCGTACTTTTCGATTATCAGGATGTTCTTCCATTCTTGTTATAAGAGCATGGAGAAAAAGCTGGACCCAGGAGCGTTTGTCAGCCTCAATAATCATTTGCATTCGAAACATGCTGGCGCGTTTTTCCATGGGTGAAGGCATGGGGCCTATAACCGTTACATTGCTGAAGCCGGCCTGGATGTCATTCACAATCTCGCTGAGAAATTTAATTGGTAACTGCTGATTTGATGCCTCAGCGCGAATCAGGGCCATGTAGCTGAAGGGCGGCAGCTTACCCAGTTTTCTTTCTTCAAGTAATTTGCGGGAAAAGGGAGCATAGCCCTCGCCGACCAGTGACAATAAAGTAGGGTGGGTGCTGTTGTAGGTTTGAATGACAACTTCACCGGATGTTTCTCCCCGACCTGCTCTTCCTGAAACCTGGGTCAGTAGCTGTCCCATTTGCTCCTGGCCGCGAAAATCTGCACTGAAAAGTCCACCATCGGCGTCCAGCACTGCCACCAAGGTGACATTCGGGAAATGGTGTCCCTTCGATAGCATCTGGGTACCCACGAGAATGCATGGCTTGCCGCTGTCGACCTTTTCAATAATGTTATGCAGTGCATCCCTGTTGCGGGTGGAATCCCTGTCAATGCGATAGACAGGGATGGCCGGGAATAAGTCTTTGGCAGTCTGTTCGGTTTTTTCTGTACCCAGGCCCATTGACGCCAGGTCAGTACTGTTACATTCCTGACAAACTGATGGCACCGGCTTTTGTGCTTCGCAATGGTGGCAACTCAGTCTAGGAGGGTTTCTGTGCAGGGTGTAACTACTGTCGCAGCGAGGGCAGGTAGCGATCCAGCCACAATCCCGGCATAACAACAAAGGGGCAAAACCGCGACGATTCAGGAAAATAAGCACCTGATTCTTCTGCGCAAGATGGGATCGTATTATGTCAATCAGTGCACCGGAAAAGCCTTCCCTCAGCTCTTGTCCTTTGATATCCAGCAGGCGGTAGTCAGGGTGACTGGCATTGCCTGCTCTTTCTGTCAGGCGATGATAGTGATAGCGTCCGGCCAGAGCATTGTTCAGGCTTTCCAGGCTTGGCGTAGCTGTGCCAAGAACCACAGGAATGTCCAGCTGTCTGGCACGATAGATTGCCAGGTCACGGCCCGAATAACGAAACCCATCCTGTTGTTTATAGGAGGCATCATGTTCCTCATCGACAATGATCAATCCTGGTCTGGCGAGCGGTGTAAAAATGGCAGAGCGCGTGCCAATAATTATATCGGCCTTGCCATTACGAGCTCGCAGCCAGGCCATCATGCGCTGATTATCAGTGAGCCCGGAGTGAAATACCGCGATATCACGATTGAAGCGGCGTTCAAAGCGACGCAGGGTTTGTGGTGTCAGACTGATTTCGGGGACAAGTACCAGCACCTGCTTGCCGAGGGCCAGCACGTCAGCGATGGCTTGCAGATAGATTTCTGTTTTGCCACTGCCGGTGACCCCCTCAAGTAAATGAACATTAAACTGATCGTTGTTTTGCCTGATGGCTGTTAGCGCAAT
>JAHEHN010000070.1:2141-5938 GCA_024644515.1 Gammaproteobacteria bacterium | reverse complement strand
TAAAAGCATACTATCAAGTATAAATAATATCCCGCTAATCAGGGGCAGAAAGAATTCCAGAGCTTACCTGCAGGTTTATCGTCAACGGTGTCGCTCCATAAATCAGCTCACCCGAGGCCACCATTCTGTAGGCACTATAAATATTAATCCGCCCTGTAAGCCCGGCTGCCTGCAGATCCAGATCACTAACAACATCGAACAACTCCCTTTCCGACATGACCCGGGGCGCCGAGATGGGAAGCAGCGTTTTCAGGCTGCCATTAAAACTTACCAGATCACCTTCACTATTTAGCTGATAAAGACTTCCCCGCCCTTTCACAATCACCAGGTGAGGAACAAATTCCTTGCCAATTTGCTCAGGCAAGGGACTTATTTTCATCCGTAAGCTCAGCTTTTCATCTGCAGAAAAAATCTTTGAGAAGTTCTTGCTTGCTTGCGTATAAGCACCCAGACCTAATTCAGCGTCAATCATCCCTGACTGTTGCGACACCGGATCAAATTCGGTAATCCTGTCTTCCTGACTCGAATAGTATTCCGCGACCTGGTATTTCACGGTATTAAGTGTGGAAACAGCATCGGCAGCAGCGAGAACATCGCTGTCAGCCCCACATTGATAAGGGCCGCACGAACGTGTGGGATCTGAAAAACGATAAATCCTGTTAACTACATCAAAATCTTCAGGAAAGGCCATCATGGTGACAAATGTTTTATCAACCCCAAAACCGGCAGAATATGAAAATGTGCCGCCCTCAGAATCTTCCCGGCGCGAGTGGGCAAGCCCCAGGTTATGGCCTATTTCATGGGCAAGTACACTGTCATCCTTACAGTCTATGTTTATCACCGAATAGGCAAAATCCTTATGATAAGCAGCTGAAAAATCGCCTTGCGTACCCTTGCCGCCAAGATTGGAAAGACCACAGATTCCATCTTCCTCGCCGGTTCGCAAAAGGATGACGAGGTCGCCACCAAATAATTCACGGCGTCTCTGGAGATTGGAAAACGCGGCATCAGTCTGGAAGGTTATTTCTGCAAGATCAGTGAACAAATCGTCAGCTGGAGCATAACTTACTTCATGACTGCCAACCGGGCGTATGAAAATCCCGGTATTACTATCCGCGAAAATCTTGTTAGCGACATTAAATAACTGGTTAATACGAGTGTCCACTTCACCGTAATACAAGGAATCCACTTCAGGGGTATAGGCTACCAGCACATCAATTACAGTGGTCTGGCCTTTCGGATTATCAAAACCATCGTTGGGATCTGTGCCTGCAAGCTGCTCGTTGTAATCACTCACACCATCCTCATCAGTATCTGAAACGACATCCCGGTATACCTCAATAATGACGTCGCTTCGATCATTATTGACAACAACAGTACTGTAAATCAGTGGGTGTGACTTCTCGCTGCTTGTTACCGTAAATGATAGCTGCTTTGTTGCCTCCACGGGTAAATCGCCCAAAACACAGCCCAGCACGGGTTGATTATCCGTCGACTCAAAAACTTCACAGTCTTGAGGCAAAGTATCCAGTGTTGTGTTCTCAAGCAGAAAGAAAATATCTGCAAAAAGAGTGGCCTGATCCTGATTGGAAATATTGGTAAAGGAGAGATCAAAAGTCAGCTTGCTCCCCAGGGGGGTTATGCTGTCAGATACATTCTGAACAATTTTTATCTCAGAGAAAACACCATCATCGTTAGCGGTATCATCTGAGCCTATTGGCACAATGGTGTCAGTCGTTGCGACCTCATCCCTGACCAATTCAAGGCGGGTAAATGCGCCTGAATATGCATCCTGGGCAATTCTGGTTGCATATAACTGAAAAATTCCTGAGGGTGAGGTGAGTACGGCATGTGCGGTAAAATTGCCGGCCGTCAGGATAAAGGCGTAATCCAGACCCGTGTTGGTAATCGAGCCGTACCAGCTTTGATCGCCATTTTCCGCAAAGCCTGTTTCATCGATACGAATGGGGTACACAGCGGTTCTGTTCACTCGAAGCTCAAAAGTCTCGCCGACGGTCATTTCCTTTAATACAGAAAGCTTGAGTATTCCTGTCGCCGGCGAACTGGCAACATCAAGTATCCAGACATTCTGGGCATTCACTGGTGGCATAAAACACAGGCACAGCAACAGGCAGCATATACTTCTGACGTTAGAAACAGACATTTGCTGTCTCCATTGTCGCACCAAATCACTCATTAATTTACTTTAAGTTATTCATTTATCTTATTGAATTTTCATAGGTATTTTACAAGAAGCCTCTCTTCCCCTGCAAGCCACCGCCATGGATTATCATTATACGTGAGTTTTGTGGGAAAAAGTCCCTTTTTTTGGTCAGCTCATACAAGCCATATAACATTTTTCCAGAATAGACAGGCTCAAGAGGAATCTTGTTGACCCGTTCAAAGCGACTGATGAAAGCTATTAATTCCTCTGTGGTTTTTGCATAACCACCAAAATGAAACGTATCATTGATAGACCATTCACAATGAGAACTCAGCCCAAATTTCTGCAAATTATTACTGATTCGCCGATTTAAATAATTATCCCCTTTCAATATCTGGAACCCCAGGAGTGGAATTGCAGACGTAGTGGCAAGACCGGTCAGCATGGTCCCCGTGCCACAGGCCATACAGACAAGATCGAACTGATTTTCATCAAAATAAAGATTGAGTTCAGCGCAACCTTGCACGCCTTCCCTGTTCGCACCACCTTCCGGGATCAGGTAGGCATCTGGAAAACGCTGTTGAAGTGATCGGAGATAATCCGGATTGTCTTTTTCCCGGTAGATTGACCTACTGATTCCTTCAAGTAGCATCCCGGCCTTTCTGGCATCATCAAGACAAGAATTAAGCGGTGTAGCTAATTCACCTCGCACCAGGCCAATAGTCTTGAAATTAAACAATCGGCCAGCTTCGGCAAGAGCATGAAGATGATTCGACCAGGGGCCACCGAAGCTTAGCAGGCTTCTTTTTCCCTGTTCATGGGCCTTAATGAGGTTATATTTAAGTTTGAACCATTTATTGCCCGAAACAACTGGATGTATCAAGTCAGTCCGCAGTATGGAGAGACTGGTGCCCAGGTCTTCCAGCAAAGGATCTTCAATCTTTTGAACAGGAATATATGGTGAGTTGAACTCTGGACTCAATTCCATGAGTTGTTTCCGGTATAACGAAAAGAGCATTATCTCTTTTCACCACACCAGTGAACAATGCCTGCCGCCGTATTACTCAATTCAGGACCAGATACCCCCGATAGGACAGACAATTTCTTACAACTCGTTCCCGTTCCTGCATAACATCCCCTGCCCCGCGTAAAGTCCCAGTGGCAGCACCAATTCCAGCACCACGCTTGGCGGTATTGCTATTTCCTGCTGCTGCACCTATTACTCCGCCAACTACAGCGCCCGTAGCGGCCCCGGTAGCGACTTTGCGTCCTGCCTGTACTTCATCAGCAAAAACATAACACTCCTGCAAATCAGCCTCATAGACCTCAGGGTCAACCCCTTTTGTATCAACAATGGGCCGATTACCAGTCATTTCATCCACCTGACGACAGGATGACAACAGGCTCAGCATTAAAAGAATATAAAGCGAATATTTCATGACTTCCTCCAGTAACAGGTCTCATCTTGATTAACGCATTAGGAAGCTGAAGGTTTACTGAATTAAAACGGGTTAATTAGCTACGTTAGCTACTACAGTTAAAGAGGTGAAGAAATTCTGGATAGTACGCAAGGGGGAAATGGCGGACCGGACGGGACTCGAACCCGCGACCTCCGGCGTGACAGGCCGGCATT
>JAHEHN010000070.1:0-2131 GCA_024644515.1 Gammaproteobacteria bacterium | reverse complement strand
CTTCAATAAATACCAACAAAAGGAGTTTAACAGAATTCTTAATGGTATATAGATTGGTATATAGAGTCTAAACTGCTCTATAACTTATTGATTTTAAATGATTAATGGCGGACCGGACGGGACTCGAACCCGCGACCTCCGGCGTGACAGGCCGGCATTCTAACCAGCTGAACTACCGGTCCTTAGAATGATACTTGTCATAACAGGTATAAACTTTAACTGTTCATATCTTGCTATAACCAAGCTTTAAACAAAAGCGCACTTTGGTGGGTGAAGAGGGACTTGAACCCCCGACATTCGCCTTGTAAGGGCGACGCTCTCCCAGCTGAGCTATTCACCCAGAGCGCTAAGGCTGGGCATTTTACCTTCTTATGGATGCATGTCAATAATCCTATGCCCTGCTTTTTCACTCCCGGCAAATTACTTGGTGGTGTAACGAAAAGTTCCATCCCAATCCGCTTCCAGATCAGCCTCTCTGAGCTCATCAATCCTGTCCAGATACACATCGTATAACATCACGCCGGGATCTCTTTTTTTCAGATTAGTGAATATTCTCTGGGATTCATCCCAATCCTGTTCAACATAATATTTATAAGCTCGATGATATTCATCAACCAGCCCCAGCAGTGCTTCATCTGCATCATCTTCCATACACAGCGGTTGATAAATTCGAATCGGTTGCTCTTTACCCTTCACTTGAACCTTGTCAATCAAACGACACAGAAAACCTTCAAGATGATCATGGGTTTCTTCACCAATAAGCAATTTCACACCATAGTTTTTGGTAATTCCTTCGAGACGTGAACCCAGATTTACAGCATCCCCCAAAACGGTATAGGAACGACGATAGGTAGAGCCCATATCGCCAACGTTCATAAATCCGGAATTAATACCGATGCCTATATTTACTTCGGGAAAGCCTCTTTCCTTAAATTCAACTTTCAGCTCTTCCACTTTTTCCAGCATTTTCAGAGCCGCCTGTACTGCATGTAATCGGTGATCGGAGTCATCCAGAGGTGCCCCCCAGAAAGCCATCACCATATCCCCCACATACTTATCAATGGTTCCGTTATGGTCAAAAATAATGCCGGTAATCGGGGTGAAAAAATCATTAAGCAAGGTTTTTAATTGCCCCGCACTCAGGGACTCCGAAATATTGGTAAAGCTCCGAAAATCAGAAAACAAGACACTGAGTTCCTTGCTCTCACCTTCAAAATTATAGGCATCGGGATTATTCAGCATTGAATCGATATGTGCCGGCGGTACATATTGGTCAAACATACCTTTGATTGCCCGGCGACTCAGTCCTTCTTTAAGAAAGCCATAAGTCAGGTTAACAAGGGTGATCAACAGGATGAGAAAAATAATTATTATCAGGGATATATCCAGATTGTAATCTGACCATAGTTTGAAATTGAGCGCTGTTATGCCAAGCATAAAAGACAGGCTGGAAAGCAGCAGTAGTGCTGGACCAAGCATTGGGTAGACCAGGGACAGAAAGACACCTGAAACCACGATAGTGGCAATGACAGCACCCTCTTCCCAATCAGGCTTGGAAGGAAAGGGTTCGTTCTGTGCCCCTCTTAGAAGTGATATGGCATTATCAAGTTGGCTGCCCGTATTCAGACCGTCCTCCGAACTCTGTAGCGTAAACGCTGGCGCAGCAGATAAAAGCGCATTAAGTACATTGGCATGAACTTCAACGCCTGGATAGACCGGCTCCATTGGAGCAGAGCGCAAGTCAAAAAGCCCTGTCGCCGTCGCTCCCACAATCGCCAGGCTGTTAAACAAATCTTCCTCCTGCTCAGGACTCAGGGTGTCATTAAGAACATCGACCGCGCTGATATACGTGTAAGGGCTGTTTTGACCTAAATTGGATATACCGGCGTAAGGTATCAATACCTGACCAATGCTGTCAGTTGGAATGAAAACCTGACCCACCTTTATTCCGGTGAGCTTATCAAACTGCCCGGTGAGGTCAGCTTCTGTCTGTATTTCAAATTTATCTTCAAAAAATACAGACGCATCATTTCCAGTGCCAGTGAAGGATAAAGATTATTACCAAAGCGCATAACCAGTGGCGTCCTTCTTAATACGCCATCACTGTCCGGAATAGTGTCAAAGAAGCCTG
>JAHEHN010000001.1 GCA_024644515.1 Gammaproteobacteria bacterium | reverse complement strand
CAGCCAGAGCATGGTGTTTTCGTGAGCTATAATTTCAACGCCGGCGGAACCCAATGGCACATTGGCTCCGGTCTGTTCCCGATGCCACTGGGTGTTTATGAGGGCTCTGATGGGAACACCCGGAAAGGCCTCTTCAACGACCTGACGTAAACTGTCATACCAATCGGCATGCCCACCATCTACAAGAATAATACCTTCACTGCTTTCCACTGCCAGCACATTGCCATCCGGCCCCTTCACAAACAACATTCGCTCAGACAAGGCAATTGTTTCCAGAGGGCTTGTCTGTGCTTGCAAAGACGCAGACAACAGCAGGCAAGATGCCAGCGACAGCAGCATCATCAGGTGTTGCAAATACCTACTGCAGGCAGACAGGGAATTGATTATGTTCATCATGGTTAATTGTGTTGTACCTAGACTTGTCTGTACCGACTGTTATTTAATAAGGTCAAAATAGTCATTGGCCATTATTTCTCAATTTGAGTATGTATCTGAGTATCCATGTAGCATCTGTTTAAGTATGCATTTAAATACGAAAGTTGAGTATAAGGGGGGCACTTCTATTTTTATAGTTCTAAAAAGACAAAGATAAGCCATAATAAGGCCAACTTACTGTATTTTATAGAAATTCAGCTGGCTCAACGCACCGGATTTAGCGTGCAGAAGCGCCATCCACTGGTTGGCAACCAGTAAAACAGGGGACTCAAGTATGAAACTGATAAAACCAATTCTCACCAGCATATTTTCCATTTTCCTTGCCGCGGGCCTTTCCGTGCAGGCCGTTGCCCAGGATTCTGACATTCCGCGCACTGCCAGTGGTAAACCTGATTTTAACGGGGTGTGGGAATTTCCCTATGTGCCTGATATGGCCGGGAGTAATGGCAGAAGTCAGTTCGGTCCGGGAGAGCTTCCCTTCACTGCTGCCGGCAAGCTGAACTTTGAGCGCTATGATTCCTCTGAGGGTGATTACACCGGTGCCTGTCTGCCATTCGGCCATGTTCGTTCCATGAATTCACCTAACCCGGTTCAGTTTTTCCAGACCGACAATGACTTTGCCTATCTGTTTGAAGTCAATACCTGGCATCATTCTTTCAGGATTGGTGGTGAAGACATGAGTAGTCGTTTGCCGGCTACCTGGTATGGCAATTCACACGCCCAGTGGGATGGTGACACACTGGTAGTAACCACCAGCAATTACAACGGCAAGACCCGCCTGGACACTGTGGGCCATCCCCATAGTGACAAAATAACCGTCACGGAAAAATTCACGCTGCGTGATGCCGATAGCATCAACTATGAAATCACTATTGATGACCCGATTTACTATTCCGAGCCCTGGAGCAATCGGCGTATTTTTACCCGCATGCAGGACGGTCTGGGACTGCTGGAATATTCCTGTAATGAAAATAACAGGGGCTTCTGGGATGGCAGAATCACCCTGCCTGACTATGACAACTGGCACACTTACGATACGGAAGAATAACTGACTGGTTTGTCGTATTTGCTCGCGACAAAGTAACAGCCAGCAAAAGGGCCAGCGTGATTTTAAAATCATTCTGGCCTTTTTTTATTACCATACTTACAACAAAAGAATCATGGAGAAACACAACATGAAGCACATTACCTTGACACTCATGGCCGCAGGAATATTACTTTCAGCCTGCAGCGAGCAATCCAGTGATCAACCTGCTGTGGCCTCTTCTCCTTTGGCAACCTCCGCCGCACAAGCCATGACGTGTGAATCATTGTTAAGCACCAATTTTCCCAACACCACTATAAGCCGGGCAGAAACTATTGCCGCTGGCGCCTATAGCGCTCCTGCAGGTGGTTTTCCCGGCATGGGGGCAGATTATTCCAGTCTGCCGGCGTTCTGCCAGGTTGCAGGGTCGATTCATCCCACCAGTGATTCCGACATCCGCTTTGAACTGTGGCTGCCGTCAGAAAACTGGAATGGCCGGTTTATGCAAACAGGTAACGGCGGTGCTGCAGGCTCTATCGTAACCAGCTCCCTTGCTGATCCGCTTATGCGAGGCTATGCGGTTGCCAATACAGATACCGGCCACGTAAATGGTGGCGCAGATATATTCGGTTGGGCAGTGGATCATCCGGAAAAAGTTACTGATTTTGCCTGGCGCGCCGTGCATGAACTGACGGTGACGGGCAAAGCGATCACCAGCAGCCGTTATGGCAGCGACCCTGAAAAATCCTATTTTGTTGGCTGTTCAACCGGCGGCAGACAGGGATTAATGGAAGCTCAACGTTTCCCTGACGATTACGATGCCATCGTCGCAGGCGCCCCTGCCAATAACTGGTCCCCCCTGATGGCATTGAGTATTGTGATCCAGTCCAACCTGGGGGAAGGTAAACTCGGGCTGAATAAACTGGGCCTGCTCAAGGAAGCCGCTATCGCTTCCTGCGATGCCCTGGATGGCGTTGAAGACCGCATCATCAGCAATCCTGCCGCCTGTAATTTCACTCCCGCCAGCCTTCAATGCGCTGGTGAAACCACCGCACAATGTCTGGCAGCTGAAGAAGTTGAAGCAGCCCAAACTATTTACAAGGGTGTGGTAAGTGCTTCTGGCCAGGTCTGGATCCCGGGCACCGGACCTGGCAGTGAACAATTATGGGGAGCCTACACCTCACCACAGTTCATCATTGGCACCGGTTTTTTTCAGGATATCGTACTGAATGATGCCAACTGGAATCCGGCAACTTTTAATGCCGATGAGCACATGCCTGTGGCCATGGAGGGTGGTAGTGAATTGATCGCCATGGATCCCGATATTTCCGACTTTATCAATCAGGGTGGCAAACTCATTACCTACCATGGCACTACTGATGGCCTGATTCCATTTGCCAACACCGTGAACTATGTTGAAAGCATGATTGAAAGTCTGGGCCAGCAGGCCATGAATGACAGTGTCAGGTATTACCAGATACCAGGTATGGACCATTGCTCAGGCGGTGAAGGCGCCTATGCCATTGCGTGGCTTGATGCGATGGAATCCTGGGTAGAGGAAGGTAGCGCACCGGGCAACCTGCTGGGCACCCATCCTGCCCCGCCTCCCGGCGCCCCCGGAGCCGATAATGCACGGGAATTTAGCCGACCGGTTTGTCAGTACCCGGCAATCCCCACCTATAACGGTTCTGGCGATCCCGATATGGCCAGCAGTTTTTCCTGTGTTGCACCCTGACAGGACTGTATATTGAGAGAAAATAAATTCGAGCAATCAGGCTGATTATTCGTGGGCCAGGAAAGCCGGTTTTACTTACAACATTGAGCGAATCTCTTCGACCCTGTTGCGATTGGCATTCATATCGCCACGTCCCACCCTGGAGGCTGAACGCACATGAATAACGCCTTCAGCCTCTGCTTTCAGGAATTCCACGTCATCAACAAAGCCCATTAACGCTGTCTGGAAAGTGTAATAGGCATAATTCTCTTCACGCTTTACCTGCACAGCGCCTTTCATAGTAGCCAGTGCAGCCTCAAGGGCTTCCCAGGCATTGCCATCAACCAGTTCAAGCGGGGCAATATAATGACTGTCAGCGACAGCTGCCTGGCTGGAAACGCAGTTTGGCGTTGCCGGGCAGTCAAGCAATTGACCATTGTCATGGCCAGAGGCGACCTGCATGGATCTACTGGCTACACCCATTCGATATAACAGGAATGTAAGAATAACCAAGACCACAACCAGAATTATTAAAATCGTCTGTATCATTTTTTTTACCAACACCCTCTCCTGAAAACACCTTTGCCATCACTGTCGTAACGAAAAAGGGTAGAGCATCTTGATATTCCAGTATCTATGCTCCGAACTTACTGATTTTATTTTGCCGAATCTGAAGTCCTGGTTTCTGCTTACTGCTCTGCCAGCGGATTGCCCCGTGGCTCATAAGTGGCATCATACTTGTCAGGAATGCCACTGTCCGAGCTGATATAACGCTTGGAGATCAGCCACTTACCATCAATCTTGACCAGCGCGGTATCCTCACGCCCTTGCTCATAAAGATTAGGAGCCTCTCCCACTCCCGGATTCAGAACGCCAGTCCAGAGCACATGAGCAACCGCATTGTTTCCATCAATATCAATTACCGCATTTGTTAGCAGCATATGTCCTACGCCACGATTTGCTCTCGCCTCAGCTTCTTCACTACCTTCAGGCCGAGTGTAAAGTGCCGCAATTTCATCATGCCCGACAGCTATAGTGCTATCCACATCCAGCAGCGCATCTTCAGTAAAATACTCCGCCATTTCATGGGCATTGCCCTGGGATAATTCATAGTAGTAGCGCACCAGCAAATCCTCGATCTGAATACGATCCAGCAAGGTTTCCATGGTGACCTGGGCATTGGCAGATCCAGCAAACATCACTAGCATACTTACAGCCAGAGCAAGTAAAGGCCGACAGTATTGCTGAATTCTCTTTGTTTCATACTTGAACATAATCATCCTCTTTATCATCAATTATTTTTTTATTCTGAACATCGTTGGTAACACAGAACTATGCTGCCAATCCCCCAAACCTCTGCCAGACCATCTAGTGTTACTCTTTTTAACCGACCCAATATTGGCGCAATTGAAAGATGTGCACAAGAATGTTTACAACTCTTGGCGTCGAAACGCCAAGGCAGCGCCTATGACTCACGACGCTTTTCAATGATAGGATTGCGCCACGTATTCAAACCAGCCAAACATAACAGTACTGGATATTACTTGAAAAATCCCGACAACAATAAAGACCAAGAGAATTATGACGTGATAATTTTTGGCGGTGGTGCCGCAGGTTTAATGTGCGCATTGACTGCAGCCAATCGTGGTCGCCGCGTACTGGTACTGGAAAAATCCAACAGGATTGGAAAAAAGATTCTGATGTCCGGTGGCGGCCGCTGCAACTTTACAAACCTTTCAATTGAGCCTGAAAATTTTCTCTCCGCTAATCCCCACTTTTGCAAATCAGCACTCAAACGCTACACCCAGTGGGACTTTATCAAGCTGGTCGAACAGCATGGCATCGCTTATGAAGAACGCAAACACCAGCAATTATTTTGCAAAGACTCGGCAAAAGAAATTCTGGCAATGCTGCAACGTGAGTGCGAAGCGTCCGGTGTCAGAATTATGACTCACATTGACATCAGCTCTATCAAGTCCATTTCTCCATCTGATGAAAAAGCCGGCGCAAGCTACCAGATTAGATTTTTAAAGAGGGAAAATGAGTCTGCAAAAAGTTACTCAATTAACAGTGAATCTTTAGTCGTTGCTACAGGCGCCCTCTCGGTTCCAACCCTTGGCGGCAGTGGTATGGGTTATGACATTGCACAAAAGTTCTCCATCCCCTTGACCGATCGTCGCGCCGGGCTCGTGCCTTTCATGTTTACCGATCAGTTAAAATCCGTATGTGAGCGTCTTTCCGGTGTCTCTGTAGAAGTCGAGGTAAGCTGCCATTCACAATCATTTAGTGAAAGCATGCTGTTTACCCATCGCGGTATTAGTGGACCGGCAATACTGCAGATTTCCAGCTACTGGAATCCCGGCGACACCATCAGCATCAATCTGCTGCCGCAACTTGATGCAAGTACCTGGCTTTGTCAGAGTAAAAAAACTAAACCCAAAAACCTGCTAAAGACCGTGCTGCAGAAATCCCTCGGTAAGGCACTGGTTAGCGAACTACAACAGCTATGGTGGCCAAACGAAGCCGAAAAGCCCCTGGCCGAATTCAGCGATCAGCGCCTTAAACAACTGGGCGGGCAATTGAATCACTGGCAGTTAAAACCGTCTGGCACAGAAGGCTACCGTACCGCGGAAGTGACTTTGGGAGGTGTGGACACTGACTTCATCAGTTCCCGTACCATGGAAGCCAAAAACCAGACCGGACTGTTTTTTATCGGCGAAGTGCTGGATGTCAGTGGTCATCTGGGCGGCTATAACTTCCAATGGGCCTGGTCATCAGGTTATGTAGCCGGGCTGGAAGTATAAAATTTACCCTGTGGCTAAATTCGGAAAAGCAGGAAGGTAGGAAGCTGAAAAAAAAGGTGAAGTGCAGGAAGATTAGCCCAATAAAGCCGCAAAAGAGCTAGCGATAGTATCAAACCGAATATGAGTTACTGCAGAGAGGGAACGTCCATGTCCCCCCGCATTCATTGCAGAATTAAAATGACATATTGGCCGTTATACCAAACTCTCTGGAACGTCCGATCACAGAAAAGTCATAACCCCATACATTACGGGTATCGAAGCCACCGTTAATATACTGCTCATCTCCGAGGTTGTTACCCCACAGACTTAGCTCCCAGTTGCCTTCCTGAGGCGTATAGGTGGCACGAGCATTCAGGATGCCATAGGACGGCTCCATAATGATATTTCCATTGGCATCAATACGGGTACGCTGAAAAGCAGAATCACGGGCATACTCGCCCATCCAGCCATACTTACCAGAAAGCGACAAGGTCGCCCCGCTATTCATGTGTACATCGTAAACCGCACCCAGAGAAAAGCTTTCATCAGGGGCATAGGCAAATGGAGAATTGGGAGAAATACCATTTACTCCATCAAATACACCACGTTCAATATAGGCTGTATCGATCAAACCAATATTCAGCGTCATAACCAGATCATCTATTGGCATATAGGTGACATCGAATTCAAAGCCCGAGGCCTCCCCTTTACCGGAACTGGTAGGATAAGGGAATGGCAGGGAAGAACCCGGGTTATCTGGATCAGGCGGCAACTGCTGAACGCGCATACCTTCCCAGTCAGAATCGAAATAAGTCGCGTTGAAGCGCAGAGTGCCATCCAGCCAGTCTGAGCGCATACCTATTTCCCAGGTGGTCACAATTTCAGGATCCAGAATCACCTGACCTACATTGTTTACATTGGTCACACCGCCGGAAGTGAAACCTTCGCCCCAGTTGGCGTAGACCATTAAATCCTCAGTATGCTGATAGGTCACCGCAAACTTGTTGGTAGTGATGCTGCCAAGATCTGCATCTTCGGCAACAGAGACTACAGTTCCAGCAAATGAGTTTCCTGTTGGCGCAATTTTAGGATCACTGGTTCTGAAGGCGCCGGTAGGCGTATAGGTCGTGGCACGACCATCGTCATTGGTAATACGTATTCCAACCGTTGCTTCCAGTTTTTCGGTGAATGAATAGGTGAACTCGCCAAACCATGCAGAGTCCTCGTCCTCATTGCCAACCAGATCGTCAGCAGTAATAAGAACAATCGGGAAATAGCTGCTCAGAGCCGCATCACCGATGGTCGCACCGTAACTGCGAACATAGCCCAGGGCCGCACCGTTCAAAGGTGGATCCAGGGGGCCGGTGTTGGGCTGGGCAAAATCCCATAATCCCCAGCGATAAAAGCGGTTTTTATTTTCCTGATCCAGAGAGTAATAGCCCACCAGATAATTGGCTCTATCATCAAACAGGGAACCGGTGAATTGAAACTCCATGGTGGTATTTTTATCCTGGTCACGAATATCATCAGTAGTAATGATGAAATCTGATCCATCAAAGTCGACCACCTGGCGCCTGTCCAGCTCCCAACTAGAGAGAATGGCTTTAACATTAAAGGCTTCGTTTATACCCCAATTCAGAGTCATCGTGTAGTAGGTCAGATCGGTTTTAATGCCATCTTCAGGGCCGTCAGATTTAGACTGCCATTCTCCCACTTCACCACCGGGAAAACCGGGTTCATGGGTCAGTGGTCCAAAACGATTAGTTACTGTTTGTACGGGAGGATCGGGAAAAGCCGGATCAATTGCCCGTGCCACACTCAGGTAATCAGGGTTTCCGGCAATAACATTTTGCGCTCTGAATCTGACGTGATCAGTATTGGTAAAACGCACAATACGCGCATCTGAGCTGGATTTATCTTCATCGTTCATCGTAAAGCGTAAAGAAAAATTATCCGCGGGCTCCCAAAGAATATCTCCACGCAGGATCAGGTCGTCCTGGCCGCCAAAGTCATGACCCAGCGTCAAGCCTTCAAGAAACCCATCATTTTGAAAGCTTGAAATCATCCATTTCGTTTTCAGGGTGTCACTAATAGGGACATCAAGTGACGCGGTAAAATCCTGGCGATTAAACGAGCCAAAGCCAGCACTGATTCTGCCACCAAATTCATCAGAGGGTCTCTGTGTTGTCATATTGATAGCACCACCATTGGTGTTTCTACCAAACAAAGTACCCTGGGGACCTCTGAGGATTTCAACACGTTCCATTTGCGTGAAATTGGTTTGCTGAAAACCAAAAGGGCCCTGCCAGACACCATCTATATAAATACCTACCCCTGGCAAACCACGGATAAAGAATGATGACTGCCCCTGCCCCAAACCAGGATTCAACACGACATTCGGCACCATAATGCCAAGCTCGCTACCGGTCTGGATATTGGCATTGGTGAGCTCTTCCATTGAAAACGCCTGAACTGACATAGGCGTTTCCTGGAGATTGGTTTCACGGCGCTGCGATGTGACTATGATTTCTTCAAGAGCTGTTTGTGCTTGAACGGGCAAGGAAGTGAAAAACATTAATGGAATAGTTGCCAAAAACCCTGTTTTTTTCCTAAACGGAACATGCTGACTCATAATACCCCCCAGTATTTAAACTTTTTGTAATTATTTTTTATCTAAATTTCTTTACTTAAAGAAGTATTCCATGTGTACTTTTTTAAGTTGTCACCAAGTCTCTCACTTTAGTAGTACCCAAGTAAACCTAATGACACAAAAACCCGTGGAGAATATTTGAAAGGAATATAACTAGAATAATCAGTACATTGGATATAGACCGGCAAAATTTACCGACACTGATGGCATAGTGATTTTATGCAGGAATTACCAATATAAAATGGGAAGATAGCTGCCGCAAAAAAAACAGGCAAATATTTATAACGAAGACCAACTATCAAGGTTAGCTATATGGAAAGCGCTTTTGACCTTTTCGGCTTATTCTCGAGAGCTTGACCACAGAGACTCGCCGGTCTCTGCTCTGCTTACCGAGGAAGCATTGGCAGTAGCACTGCCATCACGGGAGCCAAACCCTGTGATTCTCAACAAATCTCCAGGTTTAACCGTTTGCGGTGTCATACCGCTACGCACAATCGAGTTTACACCCAGCATTTCAACCGACCAACGCTGGAGATTCCCCTGCTCATCCTTTACATCCAGATGTAACCAGGCATGTGGATTGGTCCATTCTACCGAGGTGATAGTGCCGGTAATATCAACGGGTCGTCCCACATCAAATTCTGCAGAAAATGAGTGATGCGAGAAAGCCTCAGCACTTGTTAAAAGTGACATCATGCCAAAAACTATTGCAAAAACCTTTGATAGTACGATTCGCATTTTCACAGACTCCACATTGATTATTATTTTAAACACCAGAATGTGATCACTCCGCTAACATGATATACACTACGCAGATATAGGCCAATAATAAATTTGATAATAAAAATATCCAACATTTAATTAGCAAGTAATCGATAGGGGATCCCATGCGACATCGAATCTTTATAGTAGCTATCCTGTTAATGGCAACCTCGCCACTTAGTGCCCAGTGGTTTGATTGGAGCAACCCCAATATTCCTCGCACTGCAGAAGGCCGTGTAGACATGTCTGCACCGGCTCCAAGAAGCAGCGATGGGCATGCAGACTTTTCAGGTAAATGGACTCCCACTGATGCCAGTGGCAGCCTGTTTGATCTGGATAATTACCAGGGCTGGGCGCTTGATGTGATGGCAGCAAATGAAACGACTTTCTTTGTTGATGACCCGCGCTTTAACTGTCTGCCTGATGGCCCGGCATCCTATATTGCCGGTTCTTCCACGGGTGGTACCCGACGCATAGTCCAGACGCCAACATTTATTGCCGTGCTCAATCCCGATATGACCTACCGCCAAATCCACCTTGATGGTCGTGAGCACGTGGAAAACCCCATATTGCCAAACTGGCTGGGTTACTCTGCAGCACACTGGGAAGGAGACACCCTGGTGGTTGTTACGACCGGCTTTAATGACAAGACCTGGTTAACCCGGGAAGGGCTTCCCCACACAGATCAGTTGCGTATTACCGAACGCTATACAAGACCGGACTTTGGGCACATCACTCTTGAGATCACTTATGAAGATCCGGGTCTGTTAAATCAACCGGTACAGGCGACAGTGAGTCTGGCGCATCAGTCTGATCTGGATTTTCTGGAGAATGTTTGCAACGAATCAGAAACTGCACAGCGCCATTACACTGGTGAGCTAAGCCAGGCAGAAGAAAAAATTGTGGAAGTTCCCCTTGAACTGCTTGAGTCCTATGTAGGCACTTATCAGGGGGTCTGGCTGGGCCGCCTGATAACCGCAGAGGTTTATCTGGAAAATGGCGAACTTTTTCTGACCCGGTCTCCGCGTTATTCCGACACCGGCGGCAATACTGATTCGGCAACCTCTGTGCTGATTGCCCAATCGGAAAACGCCTTTGATAGTATCTTTGGCCTGGGATGGATTTTTAATCGCGATGAAAACGGAGAAATCAATTCAGTATCCGAAGTCCATGTGTCAGGTGCCTGGCCCTTTGAACGTGTGCGCTAAATTCCAACTATCTAATTCCAAGTAATTCCAATTCGATATTGATAGAAGGGCAATTTTTATTGCCCTTCTGATTGCCACCTTATATTCAAATACGTTTATTCTGACAGGGACAAGTTGCGCCCATACAAAAAAAACGTTATGCCCTGCACTTTATTCAACAAGCTGGCTGCTGCCAGTGCTACTCCCAGCCAGTCCTGGTCATATAGTCAGCAAAATAACCGATGGCTTCAACCTCATGGATGTTGCCACCCCATATCTTGAATAGATGCACAGCTGGAAGATCATAAGAATCCCTTTCATCAATGAACTCAGAATGTCCCGGCACCCCAATGGTTTTATAGGGAGAGTTACCCATAGCCTGACGAAAATGTGACAGAGCAAATACCAGCCCGGTTTCTTCACCAGCAATGCTCACCCGCCGCATATCTATACTATCGATATATTGGTAAATCTGAGTGTTCAGCTGGGCCGCGCAGCCCATTGATGCAAACACCGCAAAATCATTAAACGGGTCCTCAGGAATCGGATTTCTGGAAGTCTGATGACCATTTTCATGACGCACACAATCATCCGCAAAGGGAGCCAGCGCGCCATTACTTTTTTCCAGGGCATCATAGTAACTCCTGCCTATGGCAAGCAGGCGCTGGCGGGAATCCCTATACTCTGACGGCACCGCTGATAACAAAGGGAGTCTGGGTTTGAGCAAATGACTCATGGCGACATCATCTATATCGCGGTTGATCAGATGCTCCGCTTCAACGATTTCATTAGCCTCCAGTTGCAGACGTAAAGCCACCTGGATGAAACGATTTTCCCTGTTTACGCCTGCCTCGAGCCCCTGACTTTCCTGCATCACAACCATGAATCCAATTTGCTGTGACACCGGATCCGGTACATAAATCCTGAACTCGGCAGGAAGCGCGGAAGCAGTTTTCCACAGTCCCTCGCCAGGCTGAATGGGTATCAGGTTTTCCACCATTCTGATTTTGCCGGCCAGGGACACCCGATCGGGATCATGAGCCACCAAAGCAGTCAGATAGTCATCAGCAATATTGATCAGGCACTGCCTGTCACATTCTCTTTGGGCTGAATGCACAGGCATTGCCAAAAGCAATGTCCATGTGATCAAAGTAACTCTTACTATATTCATGCCGGGCATCACTGTATTCCCTATTGGTGAATTATTATTCTGTCTGTACTATTGAATCACAGTATAGTCGAGAATCAGGATCAGAAAAAAATCTGGAAAACTTGCTCAATCCTTTTCATCTCACTAAATTAGACAAAGAATTTGCTTACTTAATATTGTTTCCCGGAATCCCTATGAAAAAACTGCCATCTTTATTGCCAGTACTCACGTTTGCTTTTTCCTCACTAATTTCCTTTGCATTGAATGCCCAGGATGAGGAGGCGCCGGCATTTCGATTTGCCAATGAAATTCGACATATCACCGGCGATCTGTACCGCGCCGGCAATGGGTCCTGGCATGGAATTTTTCTGGTCACCGATGACGGTATTATTCTTGCCGATCCGTTAAATCTGGAATTCTCCACCTGGCTTAAAACCCAGCTTGATGAGCGTTTTGATGTACCGGTGCGCTATGTCATTTATAGCCACAGTCATTTTGATCATGCCCCTGGCGCCGCTGTATTCGCCGATACTGCCACCATTATTGCCCATGAAGGTGTCGCCCTGAATATGGACGGACGCTATCCACAAATGCCTGGAGACATGATCGATCGTAATAACAACGGCATGATCGACGAAGAAGACATTATGATCCCTACCACCGCCGATCCCGGCATCTGCGGTATGTTCCCCGGCTATTTTGAAACCATCGATCTGAATGGTGATGGTGTCGCCACACCAGCTGAATTGCAGGTTGATCTGGTCAGACCGGATATCTTTTATTCCGAGCGCATGACGCTCACCCTGGGGGGCAAAACCGTAGAGTTATTTCATCCGGGCAAAAACCATGGTGATGACATGACCGTGGTTTATTTTCCCGAAGAGCGCACGGTATTTGCCACTGACATGATTGCGGATGCACTGGTAAGAGACGATATTCGCTCGCTACCCAGTGCCTGTGGTCCACTGGACGGCACTCCCATTGCTGAATGGATACGCTCTTATGAGGCTGTTGAAGCACTGGATTTTGATATTTTTGCCGGCGGTCACGGTGACTTTTTCAGTCACGATGATGTCTCGGCAGCCCGGCAATTTTTGCAGGATCTCCACGATGCCGTAAATCAGGCATTGGCTAATGGTTTGTCGCTGGAGCAAATGAAACAGGAAATCCTGTTACAGCAATATTCCCACTGGGCCTATTACGAGCAACTGCGAGAGAAAAACATCGAAGCGGCCTATCTCAACCTGACCCGCTTCAGATAGCATTTTTTCACGCTGTCAGGGTTTTTTAACGTAGCCTGATCCGCCATGCTACCGCTCAAGCTCCTGCCCTGGCCTGGAATCTCTCCGGGGGGGGTCATATTCTCATTCAACCCCTATCTTGTTAATTTAAATAACTTTAATCTACTGCGCTTAGTGCCTGCCAGCATCATTCAGGCCAGCCATCACTTTATTTTGCCTCCCTAAATAGCCGAAAAAAATTTTTAACAAAGCGTTAACGCAGGTGAAACAGTTACGAACAGTTAATTTCGCCCTTTGACTGGTTTACATCCGCTAGCATGCCCTCATAGTAAGTACCCAGGCAACGTCCTGAATGCATCAGATTAGAAATCCGGCAACCCGGTTTCAAGCGGTAGACACTTTTAGTGAGATTGAATATGAAGTTAACAAAACCACTGGCACTATCCCGATTGGCCTGTTGTATCTGCACCGCAATGACCGGCGTTCCTGCCTTTGCCCAGACAGCGAATCTAGCGTCTCCGGACATAGAAGAAATCGTGGTATTTGGACGCGCCAGGGATCTGGTAGGCACTGCCGAAGCAGCCAGTGAAGGCTCCATCGGTGGTGCTGATCTGCTGATACGACCATTATTTAAAACCGCCGAACTGCTGGAATCCATGCCGGGAATGATCGCCGTACAGCATTCAGGCAGCGGTAAAGCCAATCAGTTTTTTCTCCGCGGCTTTAATCTCGACCATGGCACTGACTACACCGTATTCGTGGATGGCATGCCAATGAATTTGCGCTCCCACGGCCATGGCCAGGGCTATCTGGACGTTAACGGACTGATCCCGGAAACTGTGGAACGAATTGATTACCGCAAGGGGCCCTATCGCGCCGACCTGGGAGATTTTTCCATGGCTGGCGCCTCCTTCATTCATACCATTGACTCCCTGGACAACAATTTTCTGTCCATGGAAAGTGGGCAGTATGGTTGGCGACGGGTGGCAGGCGGAGCCAGCCAGAATCTCCAAAACGGCTCTCTGACCCTGGTCGGTGAATACAAACAAAACGATGGCCCCTGGGAAAAAGCAGAGGATCTGAACCACGAATCCCTGTGGGGCAAATATTTGCGTAATACGGATTTTGGCCAGTTCATGCTGACCGTTTCCGCTTATGAAGCGGACTGGGATCCTACGGAACAAATACCGGAACGGGCCTTTGGTACAAGCGCCTGCGAAGATGCATTTTGTACACTGGACCCTACTGCGAAGGGAGAAACCTCACGCTGGATTGTTACCAGCGAGCTCACCGACGACGACTGGGGCGCTACGTTGTACGCCCAGCATTATGACTGGACCATGTCATCCAATCCTACTTACGACTACCAGATCAACCAGTTCGATAAGCGCTGGACCATGGGCGGAAAGGTCGAAAAGACACTGATCGAGGAAATGAACTTTCAAGTCATCGGGGGCGGTAATTTTCGCTATGATGATGGTAGCCGTATCGGGGTTGAACACACCAATCGCGGTGCTTTTGTAGAAGATATTGCCACCAACTCCATCCAGGAAGCCTCCTGGGGCGCCTTTGTTGAAGCCACCTGGTATGCCACCGATAGCCTGCGGGTGATTGGGGGACTGCGCGGCGATTACTATGATTTCGATGTCAGTGCGTTGAACGCCCTGAGTGTCGCCGGCAAAGGTTCTGACAATCTGTTCTCCCCCAAAATTGCCCTGGCCTGGCAGGCCATGGATGACCTTGAGTTGTATGCCAACTGGGGTCGCGGTTTTCACTCCAATGATGCCCGAGGCGTCGTCAACAGGCTTGATCCGGTACCCGGACTTTCCCGGGGCGAAGGACGGGAGCTGGGTGCCAGGCTGAGCCTCGGTGATTTCAATTTCACCTCATCCTACTGGTGGCTGGAACAGGACAGTGAACTGATTTTTGTCGGTGACTCCAATTCAGTGGAGCCTAAAGGCGGCTCCGAGCGCGACGGTTATGAACTGACCATGTTCTGGCAGCCCCTGAGCTGGCTTGGTGTGGATGCTGTTTATACCCACAGTAACGCCAACTATGTGAACAACCCCGACGGTAACTTCGTGGAAGGTGCCGTGGAAGAAGCCGGGCAGATAGGAATTTCAGCTAGTCGCGACAACTGGGATCTGGCCCTGCGTGCGCGCTATCTGGGACCCTATGCCCTCACTGCAGACAACACGCAGCGCTCCGAAGCACTAACCACCGTAAGCATTCGCGGTGCCTGGCATTTCAACAAACTTACCGCCTATGCTGAAGTCATCAATTTGCTGGATACCGATAACAAGGAAATCGTCTATTACTATCCGGCCTATGTACCGGGCCTTGATCCCGCGGATCAGAGCTCTAAAGATATTGATTGTGCCATCACCAATTGCACCATCAGCCGCGCCACTGTGCCACAGAGCTTCCGTATGGGCCTCAGCTACAAGTTTTAATAAGCTTGATCAGGTATGCCCTTGCCCCTCTGCGCAGGCCTAATGCGCTGAGTGCTTGCAAGTAGCGCTAAAAATCAATAGTGTCTCTGGCTCTGGTAAATGGATGTATAGCCAGGACGCGTCAGTTCGCTTTGTCATCCGTCTTCCTTATTAACCATCCTGATTATCGAGCCTCTCTTGAAAATGCCATTTACAAAAAGTAAGTATTTCATCGTCTTGTCCACCGCAATCCTCTTCCAGTCATGCAGTTCCACTCAGAATCCGAACAATGCCGAATTTGTCAGTATTGGCCGTGGCGCTCCGGTCCTTGATCCGCTAAGCCTGCTGGAAACCCGGCCCGCTGAACAGGTCACTCCCTTTGGCACACTGCCTGATGTCAATGAAATATTGAATGGCGATATTATTGTCGGCCCTTTGTTGCTGGAAGCTGGCGATATGTTTGGCATGGCGCCTGAGAGAATAGAAATCTATTCTGCGGCGAATGGTGACTCACCTGAAGGCATCGAGCCGCTGGAGACGGATTTATTTAACTCAACAGATTTCTACAAGGATATGGAGCACTGGACCGATCCGCGTTATTTTCGCTGCAACAGCAGTTTTGGTATTGAACAACAACGTGTCGCCACGCCGTTAAGCACCGCGACTATTGGCGACAACCCTCCACTTACCGCAGCATGGGGCTATTGTGATCGCGACCTGCCAAAAGAAGCTATTGTCAGTCCCTATGAATTTGAATCTGCTGAAGCACACTATAATGCCTTATTGGCAGAGACCGAGTCCCGCGGCGGACCTGATGAATATGATTACGCTACTGTTCCCGGCGAATGGAGTGGACGTTATGCTGGTTTACAGTTCTCGACACTGATGACCAACTGGTATGGCATGATGTTCAGTCAGGCCTCTACCATTGTTTCATTGCTCACAGATGAATATGCGAAACGTTTTGTGCAGCAGAATTATCATCAGGTGAATACAGGAGCCTTCCAGTGGCCCGCCATGTACTGTTGGCCAGAAGGCTTTATTCGACGCTGGCATTGGGCTGCTGCCACAGAGCATTCCATCGTCGTTACTCCTGATCTGGTACAGATATCAACAACCCAGGCCGACAATTTTGTCACCAATATTTATGTTGGCAGGGAATTTAATATGGATGGCGCCGTGCCCCGACTAGGGGCAGATGTACCACGTTGGTATGGTGAAACCATAGGCTTCTGGGACGGTGATGCACTTATTACCTGGACTTCCAATATCCAGGGCTGGATGTCACACAGTGGTTTTGAGTTTTCCAATAAAATGCAGACCATCGAAATTTACCAATCCAGGTATGACAGTGATGAAAATTTCATTGGCATTAATCACGAAGCTATTTTCTATGATCCCGAAGCTTTGCTGCAGCCCGTGCGTATTGTCAGGGACATGACCAAGCTCAGCAGTTTCAGGGAAGGCGACCCCATCGTATTTACCGAGTGTATCCCGACCATTTTCCCCATTAATGGCCGCGCCGAACCCATCTCTCCTGGCACTGTCATTGAATACAAGGTGCCCGATGTCTATGGCCAGCCCTGGCGTCAGATCTGGGAAGAGAATTTTGAGCAGGATATGGAAATCCCGACCAAGGAAGATATTTTCAGTTTTTGAGACAGCATGAAAATGAAACAGCCCCTGCACCCTGATTGTTTAGTTCAATCAATGTGCAGAGGCTGTATTGTGCAGATAACCAATCCGATCGGATTAGTTGCTACTGATTTTTATGCCGACGACTAGACCGGTTGGGCACTTCCAATCTCTGCCACCAGGCCACGACTGATCGATTGCTTGATAAGACGCTCAATGGCCTTCAGTTGTTTGCGCTCATCCGAGCTGACCAGCGAGATCGCCCTGCCCTGGGCACCGGCACGGCCGGTTCTGCCAATACGATGCACATAATCTTCAGGCACATGGGGAAGATCATAGTTGATCACCATGGGCAGCAAATCGATATCAATTCCGCGCGCGGCTATATCAGTCGCAACCAGCACCTGGATACGGTTTTGTTTAAATGCATCAAGCGCCGCTGTGCGTTGTTTCTGACTTTTGTTGCCGTGCAGAGCAGAAGACATGATGTTATTTTTATTCAGGATTTTAGTCAGTTTGTTAGCACCGTGCTTGGTTCTGCTAAACACCAATGCCTGATCAGTGGTACCTTGCAGCAAACTTCTCAGCACACCGGATTTGTCTTCTTTATTCACCTCAAATAGCTGCTGATGAATAATTTCAACCGCAGAATTTCGCGGTGCTGACTCAACTTCCACCGGATTGCGGCAAATAGTTTTTGCCAAATTCCTGATCTCCGGGGAAAAGGTGGCAGAAAACATCAGGTTTTGTCGACGCTGCGGAACCAGTTTCAGAATCTTGCGAATGGCATGGATAAAACCCATGTCCAGCATTCTGTCGGCTTCATCCAGCACCAGAATTTCCAGTGACTGCAGTGAAACGGCCCTGCGATCAATCAAATCCTGCAGGCGCCCAGGGGTTGCCACCAGGATATCGACGCCTTTATGTACACGCTGTAATTGCGGATTAATATTAACGCCACCAAAGACAGCGCAGGCTTTAATTTTTTCGTTATCACCATAAGTGGTGACACTTTCCAGTACCTGGGCCGCAAGCTCACGTGTTGGTACCAGGATCAGCACTTTTACCATGCCACTGGCGACAGGCTTCGAATTGCCAAGTTTTTGTAAAATTGGCAGTACAAACGCTGCTGTTTTACCGGTACCGGTCTGGGCTGCTGCCATAACATCCTCACCGTCCAGTACTGCAGGAATGGCCTTGACCTGGATCGGGGTTGGCTGTGTATAGCCCTGTGCCTGTATCGCACTTAACAGGGAATCACTAAGACCAAGGGAAATAAATTGTTGTGTTTCACTCATAAAATATCTGACTCTTGAACAGGCTGTTATAGCGAGTAACAAAACGCTACTAATTAACTATAAGCCTTAAAATTAAGGGTATTGCCTTTCCGCCGCACCAGATAAGTTGGCCCTATCCGACACTGGAAAATGACATGGCAATTGCCATGACTTTTCTTGTACATGCCATGAAAATACCATGAGACACGCAATAGAAAAATGCCTTACAAAAAATGTAACAGCAGCAATGGTTGTATTGAGAAAATTAGAAAGCAGGCCTATGGCATGCCTTGAAAGGGCCGCATAGGAATCAGGGAGGGTAAAACCGCATCAGTAAATTGAAGCTAATCTTTATCTACTGACCTTTATAATATTCACATCAGCACAGACTCTTCACTGCACTGATGGCTCGCACTGTAACACATACCCATGCAAACTTCATTGACTATTATCCCGATGCATTTCTTGCTCCCAAACATCAAGTGCTCTTAAAAACACGAATGAAAACTTTTTCTCTGCGACTGGTTGATTAATTGTATTGCAGTGCACTACCGGTGCTTTAAAATAGCGCTGTAAAATAATAGTAAAATCTAGCAAAGTCTTTTTCATCATGATTGAACCCCTGCTGCTAAGCACACTGCAAATTTCTACCTATGAACATGAACACCTGCTCACTAAAGCCAGCGGGTTTTTCTTCGAGCGCGATGAAAAACTTTTCCTGGTCACCAGTCGCCACGTTTTGGTAGATGAACCCAGCGATCACCACCCCAATAGAATCGAGCTGGAAATTCATAACAATCCGGAAAACCTTGCCGAGTCTTCTGTCTTTTCCATCCTCCTGTTTAATGACGGAGAAAGTGTCTGGCGCCAGGGATCAGACAGTGCCGGGGATATAGATGTTGCCGTGATAGAAATTGAGCGCGACAGCTTGCCTGATACGGCTACCTACTTCGCTTTCACCCCAGCGCATTTGCATGACTCGATTGAAAGAATAGAAATTGGAACGGAAATGCTGATCATAGGATTTCCTCTGGGTTTTCACGATACCCTGCATCACTTGCCGGTTGCCCGGCGCGCAATTAATGCGTCCTCTTTCAGTATGCGCTTTCAGGGCAATGGCTATTTTCTGACAGACGCGCGAACCCATCGCGGCATGAGTGGCGCACCCGTAGTCACGCGTGATGAATCGAAAATCGAGGAGGAAAATTTAAATTCGGAATTACCCTCGACCTTACTTGGCATTCATTCAGCGCGACTGGATGTGGGCACCAGGGATCTGGAGGTAGACGAGGCACTGGGACTTAACTGCGCCTGGTTTGCCGATATCCTGCTGACCCTGACCAGCGATTAACAGGCAAAACATTCAGTTCTAGCTCTGCAGTACTTTTACTATTGAATTACCCTTGCTGCAGAACCTGTGGTTTTTTCAGCGCAAACACTGACAGGATGGCTGCGATTACTCCGCAGATGGCGATCGCAACAACCAGTGGCAGCGGCGTATTGTTAAATACCGCACTGACAATGGCGATACTGATAGCACCAATAACCATCTGTAATGTCCCACCCAGTGATGCAGCGGTGCCGGCAATCGGTCCATGATCCTCAAGCGCCAGAACCATTGAAGTAGGTAGTACCAATCCCAGAAAAGCATAAGTCACCAGCAGTAAGCCTACCAGCAGAGGGAAACTGTCCAAGCCCAGCATCACTACACCAAACAGCAGGCAGGCAAAGAAGCAGTAGCCGGCAACAGCCCACTTGATCACATTTATCGTACCAAAGCGTGCCTCCAGTGTTGCGGCAAGCTGGCTGGCAGCAAAGAAGCCAAAAGCATTCAAGGCAAATGCCAGGCTGTACTGAAAGGAAGTCAGCCCATAATAATCCATGTAGAGAAATGAACTGGTCGCCAGAAAAGCAAAAAAGCTGCCCATGCCCATGCCGCCAATCAGGGTAAGTCCCATGTAATGGGTATCGCGAAACAACACACCAAAGGCATTCATCATACGACTGAATTTAAAGGGACTTCTGTTCTCCGGCTTAAGGGTTTCCCTGAGTCCAAAACGCGTCATCAGGAATCCCACAATAGAGGCCAGGGAAACCGCCACAAACACCGCGCGCCAGCCAAAGGGAATAATTACAGCGCTACCCAGCAAGGGCGCGAACATGGGTGAAATAGCAATAATGATCATAATGGTAGACATCAATCTTGTCGCCTCATTCCCGGTATAACAGTCACGAATGACGGCGCGCGGAATCGACATTACCGCCGCTGCGCCAATGCCCTGCACAAAGCGCATCGCTATCAGCCAGTTAATGGTCGGTGACATGGCACAGCCAATGGAAGCCAGGGCAAACACTACCAGACCAAAATACAGTGGCGGCTTACGCCCAAACACGTCAGAAGCCGGACCATAGACCAGCTGGCTGACACCGAAGGAAATAAAAAATGACATCAGTGTTGCCTGGGATGCAGAGACTGATGCCTGCAGATCTTCTGCAATAATCGGCATTGCCGGCAAATACATATCGATCGCAAACGGCCCTATCCAGCTAAGTGAACCCAGTACCAGCGCCATTTTGATCAAATCAGATTTCACACCTTGGTCCCGTGTTGTATACACCGTGATTTTTTCAGGGTGCGAATAAAGGAAGGGGGCAATTATAGTGGCGAATTTGATAATTAGTAGTGCCGATTTCAAGACTTATCCAAGCACACGCTGGGAAAATACAATCAATGAAATAACCTTATCAATGCTGCAGATGGACTAACTCCTTGCCCTGCAAATACTCAGACGGTGAACATGGGTTTATGAGAGAGTAATCCCTTGTTAAGTTTGCTGTTTCACCCTGATATTTTCCTTAAAATATTCTGCAATACCAAGCTCCTGTTATAACATTATTACTTTCCGCCAGAAGGAAGCACCAGATGCCTGCATATACCGAAATTACCCTGCACTATTTTGATGTGCGTGGGCGCGGACAATTTATTCGTGGTCTGCTCACGCAACGCGATATTCCCTTCAGTGATGACCGTATCAAACTCAATGCCAATAATTCCAACTGGCCAGAAATTCGCAGTAACAGGGCTGTTAGCGGCGACTTTCAGAAACTCCCTGCACTGCAATGGGACGATATGATTATCAATGAAGTGCTGGTGATTCTCGCTTTTATCCAGGAAAAACTCGGGGATAACGCTCAGCTGGATGAAAAGACGCGTATACAGCATGCCATGCTTACTTCCAGCGCTTTTCTTGATTTACTGACGCCCTGCATCAATCTGATCTGGTGCGATATTTTTCATCCGGGTACCGACGTTGCAGAAACCACAGCTGTTTTTAAACGACGGTTGCAAATGCATTTGGCGACCGTCAACCAGACACTGCAACAATGGGGCTGGCTGAACGCCATGAAGGATCGTGAAGTAATGGTTGCCGACGCGGTGTTATGGGAGGCGCTCGATATGATTCGACTGACCTGCAATGGCAAGGTCAGTCTTGATCATTTTGAAGCGCTGGCAACTTTTTATGACGCCTGCCCGGGCGCAACAACCTTTCAACAACTGCTGGCACTAAAACCTTCCACCATTACGGCAAGACCCGGTGAAACCGAGGCGCTGGCTGTCATCCATGAGAGTTTGAACAGTACCGATTGAGCAACACTCAATCAGGGCGAGACACCGGCTCCGACAAGGCTTACAGACTCGATCATCACAGGCCTGGTAGTCAGGGAGTCCAGATAGGCAGCACCTTCATTCCACAAGCGCGCCTGATCCAGACCACCGCCCGGGTCGCCTACCGGGATAAAGGCATCCACTGCTTGCATTCCCGACACTACTTTGCCAAAAACCGTAAAGTTGTAACGCGGTTCCGCCAGCCTGTTGTTCTCTATGTAGTTTATAAATACCTGCGTGGAGTTGGTATCCGGACCGGCCTTGGCAAAAGCCAGGGTGCCGCGTTCCAGCGCAAATAAACTGGGATCGTCATTAAAGTTGTTGTCCTGCCACAAAGGATAATTATCGCGCCAGTTGATGCCAAACTGGGCAACAAAGTCCGGCACTACACGAAACACCGGGGTATCATCGTAAAACCCTGCCTCAACAAGCTCCAGAAATCGCGCCGCCGCATTGGGAGCAGCTTCGGGATATATTTCGATAACAATCTCACCGGTTCCTGTTTGCATCAACAGCGTAGATTTTTGCGTCAGTTCTGGAACAACATCGTCCAAACCCGGCAATGGGGTGAGAGAGATTGCCATTTCATCTGTTGCCGACTCGTTGACTGGAGCATCCACTTGCAGATTGTCAGGACTGTTACTGCCTTCCTGCCCACCACAGGCAATAAGTTGCAGGATAAAAAGCAGTGTTATTGTTTTCTTCATATTTCTAATTCCACCTTATTGTAAATAAGTCCAGATCAGCAGCGCATCCAGCAACTCAGTGCCCGGGCCTCGATCAGCCAGCTCATGATTCACCATACCCGTTACTGCAAAAACCCGGTTACTTTGCGAATAAACAAAACCATTGACCGCCGACACCTCATCAAGAGAACCGGTTTTCACATGCATACGGCCAGACATCCTCGAACCCCGTGCCCGGTTACGCATGGTGCCATCCATACCATTAATTGGAAGTGAAGCTACATACTCAGGCATATAGGGACTTGCCCAGGCACTTTGCATGACTTCGTTAAGCAGTACTGCTGTGATGCGGGTATCTCTTGAGAGCCCCGCCCCATTGCTCAACAACAATTGATTGGAGTCGAGGCTTTTCAATTCCAGATAATTATTGATTGCCTTAATACCTTTTTCCACCGTCGCCGGCGGTCCCAGAACTTCAGCACCCAGAGTCAATAACAAATGCCGGGTCATCAGATTATTACTGAATTTATTAATGGACTTTATGACATCGGACATGGGGACCGAGCTCCAGATCACGATGGGATCAAGCTCATCCGGAACAGCCCCACGACGCAAATCGCCATCCAGCTGACCACCGAGTTCCGACCACAATTCCTTGAACAGGCCGAAAGTATAATCCGGTGCATCCAGTACTTCCCTCACCATTTGATAGCGCGAGCAGCGCGAGGGAAACTGTCCTTCAAAAATTACTTCAGAAGGATCATCAGGATTTAAATTGAAACTGATTCCACGCTGATAACCACCACAGGATCGATTGACCTGACGCAGGCGATTACTGATTTTCACATTGGGTAAGCGCGGGTCAGTATGAATAATGACATCCCGACCATTGGTATGGGGATAAAAGAAAAAGGTCATGGCCTGGAAGTTGGCAATGATGGCATTGGGATCGGTATTGTAGGCGCGCCCATTCTGGTTATCGATGAGTTCTCCATCCTCAACAGACGCATCAAAGTAGGATCCATCGAGCACCAGGTTTCCAGTAATGTGTTCGATACCAACTCGTTGCAGGGACTTCAACATGGCCCGCAGCTGGTCTTCCACCAGGAAGGGATCTCCGCCGCCTTTCATGAGCAGATCTCCACTGAGCACACCGTTTTCAATCGGTCCCAGGGCATACAGCTCTGTCTGCCAGGTAAAGGCAGGCCCTAATGATTCCAGCGCAGCAAATGTAGTCAGGGTCTTGATCGCTGATGCGGGGTTCATCGGCAGCTCGGCATTGACAGACAATTCCGGGTTATCCTGGCCCACTTCCTGAACATAAAAGCTGAAACTGGACAGCGGCAGATTATGGCCATCAATCACCAGCTGTATGCGTTCAGGAATAGGACTGTTTTGCGCTTCAGCACCCTGTGCCAGGCCGGTAAGCGAGTACAGAAAAGACAGGCTAATCAGGGCTACAGGAGAAAGTGGCTGAGAGAATAAGCGCTTAAAAAATTTTTCCATGGTGATTAAATCGAACCCTGTTCTTACTTCTTTGTTTAATCAGGCAGCGCAAAGGTAAACAGCGCGGTGCCTGCAGCAATGGCAATGAATTGTTTTCCATTCACCGCATAGGACATGGGCGCCGCATTAACCTGCCCACCCAGGTTGGCTTTCCAGAGCAGCTCGCCGCTAGTGGCATCCAGCGCCACGAAGTAGCCATCCTTACCGCCACCAAAGACAATATCACCATCGGTCGACAGCACTCCACCCCAGGTAATATTGCCCAGATCAAATTCCCACACCGCATCCAGAGTATCCGGATCATAGGCACGAATGACACCGCGGGCTTCTTCATTGTTATTCAGGAAAGGTTCCAGTGCGACATCGCCCATGGTGGTCTGGCGTCGGTTCACACCCAGTGCCTGGGGAAACTGACCCTCGATGGCCATGATGCCTGAATCCTCCCAATGGGCAACATAATAAAGATCATGTTTGGGACTGTATGCTGTAGGCGCCCAGTTGATGGCACCATGCACATGGGGACGGATAATGGTTCCCTCCACGGAAGGCACCATGCCAGGCGCACGAATCGGACGTCCCGACTCATCAAAGCCACTCATCCAGTTGACGTTCACATAGGGTTTGCCATGAAGGAATTCGCCGCTTACCCGATCCAGCACATACATCAGGCCATTGCGGTTGGCCCATAGCATGAGCTTGCGCTGGCGGCCATCCCATTGCCGATCCACCAGCACCGGTACCTGGGTTGAGTCATAGTCCATTTCATCATGGGGGGTAAACTGGTAATGCCACCTGATTGCGCCGCTGTCGGCATCTAAGGCCACCACGCTGTCACTGTACAGATTGTCGCCAAGTCGACTGCGGCCATCCCAGTCAGGTGCCGGATTGCCAGTTCCCCAGTACACCAGGTTCGCTTCTGGATCATAGGCACCGGCATTCCAGATGGCGGCGCCCCCGGTTATCCAGGAATCACCGGACCAGGATTCATGGCCAGGTTCACCGGGGCCGGGAATGGTATAGGTCTTCCAGATTTCAGTGCCCGTGTTGACGTCGTAGGCGGCCACATAACCGCGAATACCGAGATCACCACCGGCCGTACCAATATAGACTTTATCTTCAACTACCATGGGAGGCATGGTTATCGAATACAAGGCATCGGCATCCGCCACTTCAGTGTTCCAGATCAGATTGCCACTGCGGGCATCAATCGCCAGCAAGCGTCCATCCACGGTTCCCATAAACAGTGTATTGCCCAGTATGGCCAGACCACGGTTAACCCGCCCACAACAGGTTCTTGCCGGGGCCGGCTCATGGTTATAGGTCCAGAATATTCTCCCTGTTGCCGCATCCAGCGCGATGACGTCATTGGGTGCCTGCACGGTATAGAGCACACCATCGACAACCAGAGGGGTGGCCTCAAATTTTTCCAGTGATCGGGCCTGCCACACCCACTGCAATTCAAGCTCATCAACATTGTCGGTGTTGACCTGATCAAGACCGCTATGACGCTGGTTAAAAAGATTTTGTGAATAGCTGAGCCAATTGGCGTCGTTGTCAGCGCTTAATATGTCGTCAAAACTGACTTGTGATAAAGACACTTCACTTATCAGCAGCACAGCAAGAACTAACAGCTTATAGGTTTTCATTGTGCAGCTCCCCGCCGCAGTGTCGTCAGATAAGCCACCAGGTCAGCAATCTCCTGCGACGTGTAGTCTGTCGACAGTGAAGGCATATCCGGATTGGAAAAACCAAATGAAAGCAGCTGACTCTTTTCAAAGGCGCGTAGTTTTTCATTACTATCCAGCATCTGGATCGTAAAGGCATCGTGATTCAGCAAGCGACCAGATACCTTTTCTCCTCTCAAGGTCTGCACCGAATAGAATCGGTTGCCAGGCTGTACTTCGCTATTCGGCTCAAGCAGTGACTTTTCAAGTTCCGCCGCTGATCTCACCAGGGCAATACTGCTCAGGTCCGGGCCAAGCACAGAGCCCTTGCCATTAATCATATGGCAATCCATACACTCACCCCTGCCCTCATACAATGTTTTTCCCCGGGCCACATTGCCGCTAACAGAGGTGTCATCGCTTTCTCCCAGACTCCGCAGATAAGCCACCAGCATGGCGGCCTGCTCTTCACTGACCCGTGGTGTCGCAGGCATGGGGGTATTGGGAATGCCATTCATGATGATGGCAACGATTTCCTGATCTGAATAAGGCTGGCGAAAGTTGTTATGTCCCAGATCGACTTCCTTGATCAGGTCGCCATCGGGACCATGGCAATTGGCACAGTAATCACGAAACGCACGCTCCCCATTAAGCAGGTCGGAACCGGTTTCATGCTGCGCCAGCAGTTCAGGCACAACCAGCAACGCGGAGCATAACAAGAGTACTGAATGGAAAAATCGAATAGTCATGATGGCTCCGATTCTAAACTATTTATGCGGCTTATGAAGCCGCTAAACAACGTGATCAAAACATCCCTAACACTTAATAAAAAGGTCGATTATTTATTGCCGGTCATCAAAGCCATGAATTCTGACATGGGTTTTTAAATCAGCCTTGCAGAAAGCATGAAGGAAACAGGTCTGCTCGGACATATCCAGAATAGTGCGGGCAAACTCGTCATCTTCCCCGCTGACCAGATGGACATGGGTTTCTATCGGGTCTGCGGTTCCTGCTTTCCCGGTTCCGCCGCTGGCACCGCCCAGTGAAAAATGGGTGTCCTGAATAATCCGGTATTCCTGCAAATCCTTTTTGACAATTTTGGCATAGCGACCAAACTGGGTCATGAAGCAGAAACCAATACCGGCACTGATATAACTTGCCGCATCTGGGGCCAGGCCCTTGCCGCCATTAACTGGCGCTTCATCGCATAGAAAATGAAAAATGGAGCCATGGGGATTAAACAAATGTTGTTCAACCTGCTTTACGCCGTCTTCGCGCAGTGTACAGATGCCCCGAACATGCAGAATTCGATCCTGCTCTTCTTTCAGACTGTCACCCGCCAGCGTCACGCTTTCTTCAGTTTTCGGGCTTATGCCGCCTTTCACCAGTAGACCCGACCAGTCATCACTGGTTGGCATGGCGGCATCGAAGTGATCACCAGGATCAGCTTGCGCAGGCCGTTCCACGGGCAAGGCCTTCGCTGGTTCAATTTCCTGGCCATTATGGCAAAGGGTAAACAGGCTTTCCTTGGCACCACGCATGAGCCCGTTCAATGGCGATGCCGCTACTGCATCAACCACCAGGCCATTGATTGCTTCATGGTCGGCATCACAATCAATCTGGACATCCAGCTCCACATCTTTTGCGCCACCAATCATGGTGCCTCTGAGTGCAGAGCCTTTCATGGTGTAGTAATTATCCTGAACCAGACGAATGTTGCTGATATTAATACCGCGCTGTTTGGCCAGGGCGATTATTTCATTCATGTAGGAACAAACCATTCCCGTGGTCAAAAAAGACAGCGGGCATGGGGCCGCATCAAGGCCATCAAGATAAGCGCCTTCATCACTGGCCAGACGCCAGACATTCCCCGTATGGGCCGAGGCTACCAGCGCCTCTTTCTGCATAACAGACAATGAACGGACACAAAGCCTGACTGCTTCACCCAGTCGATTTTCCGGCGCGCTAAACCCTGTAACATCGGCGTTGGCTACTTTGAAAAAAAGCGGTTTGCCGGACTCCAGCAGGGGATTGGATCTTGGTGCAGCCATGGTAGATGACTCCTGTGTAATTATTAACTGTTAATTTTTGTCGTGAGTATCAAGGTAAATTCTCGCTTACCCGGGCTTCTCTGGGCTAGTCCGGGTTATTCAAAGCTCGCCAGGATCAGGGGCAGAGAAGGCAACTTAATGTAATTTCCTGTTGCTCGCAAATCCGGCCATCGTGCTGCTCCCATCAAGTAATCCAACGCGCTGGAATTTTCTGCTAAACTCGTGAAACTTGACCAGGCAGACTATCTGCATTTTTAGCCAATCACCCTACACAGACATATAAGAAAATACAGGCATGAAAACACTACTTCGGCTTTCTATCATTCTTTTATCTCCCGTCTTCTCCGCTATGGCGGACAACGATATTGTTACGCTGGTAGCCAACAACCAGGCTGATTTGGTGATGCAAAGTATTGCTAATGGCGGCGATGTAAATGCACCCCAGGCAGATGGCACTACCGCCTTGATGTATGCAGCCTATCTGGGCGATGCCGAGCTGGTCGCCGCTCTGGTCGCTGCCGGCGCTGAAACCAACGTGAGCAATGACTATGGTTCCTCGGCAATTCTGGAGGCTTCCATAACAGGCGCCACTGATGTCCTCGAAATTCTGCTGGCCCATGGCGCCGACGCCAATTGGCGCAACCCGGAAGGAGAAACTCCGCTGATGAATGTAGCCCGCGCCGGACAACTACAGGCAGCAGAATTATTATTCGCCAACGGCGCAGAGGTGGATGCAATAGAACAATGGGGCGGACAAACCGCCCTGCTCTGGGCCGCCGCCCAGCAGCAACCCGAGATGATTGCCCTGCTGATTCGCCATGGTGCCGATGTCAACCACCGTAGTATTGTCAGACAATGGGACCGTACTATTCTTAACGAACCCCGTCCGTTGACCTACAACAGGGGCGGCTTTACCGCCCTGCACTTTGCGGCCCGCGAAGGCTGTACAGAATGCGTTCGAGTGTTGACCGAGGCTGGCGCCGATCCTGATATCCACGATCCGGAACGGGTCACGCCATTAAACGTGGCGCTCTTGAATCAACACTTTGCGACAGCTGCAGCTCTTATAGACGCTGGTGCCGATGTAAATAAATGGGATATCTATGGCCGCACTCCACTGTTTAACGCCATTGATCTGCACACCTTGCCAATTGGCGGTCGACCGGATATTCCCAGTAGCGACCTCATCAGCGGTCATGACATTGCCGCCATGCTACTTGAGCGTGGCGCCAATCCGAATATCCAGCTGAAACTGGTACCGCCTTTACGCAACGCAATCTATGATCGCGGTTCCGACAAGGTTCTCACCACCGGTGCCACACCACTGATGCGTGCGGTAAAGGGTGGCGATCTTGAGAGTACACAGCTACTGCTGGAATACGGTGCTCTGCCGGACCTGCCAAATAAGGAAGGCCAGACACCAATGATGATTGTGGCAGGCATTGGCCATACTACCTCACCGACCCGGGGCGCTTTTCGTACGCAAGAGCAGAGTATTGATGCCATTCAACAGTTACTGGATGCCGGTGCTGACATCAATGCCTTGTCCGGTGATCCGGCATTACCACCAGGGGTAAGCGTGGTGGATTATCAGCGTGACAAGACACCGCATCCTGCCAACGAGGGCGAAATAGTTATCCATGGGCAGACAGCCCTGCATGGCGCCGCCAAACAGGGCTGGACAGACGTGGCAAGATTCCTCATTGAAAATGGCGCGCAGCAAGAAGTGGTCGATGACGCCGGCACCACCCCTTTTGATCTTGCCATGGCTCGCTATGCGCCCGCTTACAATGACACGCCACCCCTACCCTTCTTTGAAACGGCGCGTTATCTGCAGGATGCGTGTGCAAAAGATGATGGCTGCGTGATACCTGATCCTCTCAATACCGAGCTGCTCCCCTGATATAGCGCTCACCCAACTACACAACGGAAAAAGAGAATGGCCGAATTTGGATTTGGACAAAAAACCGGACAAATAATGCAGATGGCCTATATCGTCGAGGATATCAGGGCAGCGATGAACTGGTGGATCATGGACGGTAAAACCGGCCCCTGGTTTTTGCTGGACAGTTTTACCGGCCCTGACCAGATCTATCGCGGTGAACAGGCACAATCGGATGTCGCTATTGCCATGTCGTTTGCCGGGCATATGAACATCGAATTAATCCAGCCAAAAGATGACTATCCTTCTGTCTATAAAGAGACCATTGAAAAACGCGGCTATGGTTTTCATCATATTGGTATTGCGGTGGACGATACTCTGGCAGAATCCCAGGCCTATCAGGCGCGGGGTTTCTCGGAAGCGTTTTCCGCTAATGTCGGTGGTGGCAGAGTCCGCTACATGGATGACGGAAAAAATGAACCCGGATTTATCGAGCTGATACCAAGTGTTCCAGAAATGGACGACACCTTCACCCGCTTCTATCTGGCCGCTCAGAACTGGAATGGCGAAGATCCTATAAGAGCTTTCTAGCTGAAAGCTGAAAAAAGGCGATCAATGATCGCCTTGTCGGATGGCCTCCCTGCGGTCCTTATACGACCTACAGAAAACACCGAAGCTGAAGAGTATGGGTTGCTTGTCTCTTGCCCCTTGCCCCTTTATTGATCCCCCATCACCTCATGATAAAAACGAATCATGGCATTGGTAATCGTGGTATCCGCGCTATCAATACTCATGACGTGTGACACATGATTGTATCCTTGCCACTGGGTATACATGGGGCAGTCAGAATATTTCTGGCACAGTTTGGCATACATCTGGGCGACACTGGTTTCGATATTGGCCGGATCGTATTCAGCACTCCACAAATACACCGGAATTTGCTCGCCCTGATAAGTGTCAACAAGTCCAAGGGGGGAACGTTCGGCGGCAAGGGAGGCATCATTGCCATAATAGGCAGGGGTTCCTGCCGCAAATCCGCCTGAGCTGAGTATGGCCATTTTTACCCCGGGCCCAGCTGGTAACTGGGAAGTTTGGTGAAACATATAGGTCGCCACATGAGTGGAACCGGCTGAATTACCCATGATAGTAATATTGTCAGGATTGCCGCCATACCCGGCAATATTGGTATGAACCCACTCAATGATCATGCGCAAATCAACGGCGCCATCGGGCCATGTAGCTTCAGGTGCCAGACGGTAATTAGCGTTGATGCCGATGCCTCCTACCCTGGCAACGAACTTACCCACGTTACTGTAGATCAGATTATCCGTTGCCGCGCTAACCTTATCTCCGCCGGTAAGACCACCGCCATGAAAATAAATCAGTACTGGCCCGCCTTCCCTGAAACCCGCATCACTGACCCAGAGGTCAAGGGTCTGCGAGGGATGATCACCGTAAGCAATGTCACTATGGACAGTCAGTCCCTGTGAGCCAACTTCTTTTTGCAGTGGCGTGTAGAGCGCCTGGGTAGCCGCATTCACCTGCCCGTTCCATTGCTTGCCAATCGCGGCGACACCGGCATAAGCCGCCCTGACCAGGTCTTCCTGCGCAAGAGCGGCAACACTGCCAACAATAAATCCAAGCCCCACTAGTGCATTCAGAAAAAATTTCATAACAATCCCCCAACCCCAAAATATTATTTATCGCACTCTATTCTATGCTTTTATCTTTTATCGAATCAGTCCTCGTCACGACCAATACCAAACTGACGGCGTGTAGTATTGATAAACAAGGTTACCAAGGCAAGAAAAATTGCCGGCACCAACAAATAGGTACCGTAAGTCCCGGCATCATCAAAACTGACCAGTCCGGCGCCAATAAAACTGTAACTGATGACTCCCGGGATGGCACCGAAAAAGGTAAGTAACAACAGTTCGTTCAGCCTGATGGCAGTCAAGGCAAGAATAATATTCTGCAGCAGGTAGGGCACAAAAAACGTTAGACGAACAAGAATGGCGGCAACAAATCCATAGCGATCAATTTGACCTAGAAATTTCTTTACCTCTTTTTGCCTGCTCGCCAGATTTGCCATGCCCTTGAAGACATAACGTACCGAGATCGTCGAGCCAATGCAACTCAGTAGAATCCCTGCCAGGCTCACTACTGAACCCAGAAATGGACCAAAAAGTGCGCCACAAACAATATTCAGTGGAATAAGTATCGGGATAAAAAAGAAAGAACAGATAAAATAGAGTAGCAGGAGGTACACAATACTGAGCACGCCTAAAATAGATAGCAAGCGTTCAAAATGGCTAATCAGTGCAGCATCTGAATAGTCAGGAAACAGAAATTTCCTGATCAGGAAAACCAGGACACTTAACACTACCAGCAATAGCACAGGATTTATTTTCTTGATCAAACTGACACCTACTCAAAAAGTGCTGGCAGGATATCACAGCAATATCACTTTTTTTGGCAGTAAATGTAAGTCAGGAAAAAGTCATAGCAACCCGGTTTATCGCCCATAAATGACCAGTTTTTCCTCTAGCAGGCACTCAACAAACACAGTCTTATAAATAGACAGGTTCTTCAGTATCATGTGGGTATTACCTGATATAGAGAATTTGCCATGAGACGCTTTCCCCTGTTAATTCTTTTGCTTACCCTTCCCGCCCTGCTTCAGGCACATCACAGCTTTTTCGGCCGTTTTGATAACGGCAGCTCCATGGAACTCGAAGGCATTGTGACCAATATTCACTGGCAAAACCCCCATGTGCATATATTTCTTGAAACCATGGATGATAACGGTGAGACCATTGAATGGGATCTGGAAAGTGGTTCTCCTACCCTGATGCAGCGCGCCGGCATTCCCCGCGATGCCATCAACATAGGCATGACAATTCGGGTTGCGGCATGGCCGCCATTGACCGGCAAACGGGAAGCCTTTGCCACCAACGTCCTGCTTCCCGATGGCCGAGAACTGGTCATGCAGACTGGCGCCGGGTCCAAATTCAAGGATCAGTTTATTGGCGACTTTTCCTATCGTTTTCGTACGGAAGGTGATCGCAGCAGACCAGAACTTGGACTATTTCGTATGTGGACTTTTACCGGCGCCGACGGCTTTTTGTTTCCGGAATCCATCAATCGGAATTATGACCTGAATAACTACCCCATGACTGCCGCGGCAAAACAGGTACTGGCGAATTTCAATCCAGCTACTGATAATCCCACCAATAACTGCACCCCAAAAGGCATGCCCTTAATCATGGAGCAGCCATTACCCATGGAGATTATTCGCGCTGGTGAAAATATCGTGTTACGTATTGAAGAATATGATCTGACTCGCACAATCCATATGGGACAGGGATCTGCACCAGCCGATACACCATTCTCTCCACTTGGATATTCAACAGGCTTCTGGGACAACGACACCCTGGTGGCCAATACTGATCATGTTAACTGGCCCTGGTTCGACCAGTCTGGCATTCCCCTAAGCACACAAACCACAATCAGTGAACGCTTTACTGCCATCGAAGACGGCAGCATGCTGGATTACCAAATGGTCATTACAGACCCGGTCAATTTTACCGAACCTGTCACACTGAACAAAAAATGGATTCACGTGTCAGGGGTTGAAATACTGCCCTTTGAATGCGAAGAATATTCTCAGGATTAATTTACCTTATTTGCCAAACGTTGGGCATAAGCCGCTAACTGAGTCCAATCGGTATATTCATAGTCCCGGCTGGTATCAACACTGCCCCCTTCCTTGCGCGCGATGCGTTTCATCATCCATTTCACCAGCCAATTGTATTGGGTATATTTGATGGCCCCTGCAAAAACCTCAATGTCGGGAAAATTTACCTGGACGCGCCTTGACAGATTCAGACGAATTTCAGCCAGCGACTTTTCCCGTCTGCCATCATCCTTGGTAGCAGCAGCCATGGCCACGAGAAAAAAAGAACGCGGAAGACTGGCAATAGTATCTGCATTTTTGTTGATAAATACGGTCATGTCTTTTTCAATATTTCCGATATAGATCGAAGCGCCGAAGACAAGATAGTCAAATGTGTCCAGGCTCAGTGCATGCTTGTCAAAATCAGACACATCAAGCAAGGATACCTGCACCCCCAGGGTGGAAAGATGATCTGCAAGAGTCTGTGCTATTTTTTTTGACTGTCCATGCTTCGCGGCATACAAAACCAGAATTTTTTTCATGAGCCTCTAACGTCGCGTTTAGTGCTGCCTTTAGCTGCCTGCAATAAATTGTCAGGGCTGTGTCATTTTTTATTTGATATTTATCAAGCCCACCCTATTAAAATCCTGCCAATTTTCAGAATATCAATGATTTATTTATAGAATAAGCGCTAGAGGAAAAATCATGGTCGAAGCCACTGAGCCTGTTTTTAGCGGGGAAGCTATAAAAACTGAACCTGTCCTGCAAGCCAGGAAATTATGCAAAACATACCAAATGGGGGAGATCACTGTAACCGCTCTTCAGGATGTTGACCTCGATCTGTATCAGGGGGAACAGACAGAAGCAGGCCTTAAATAATCATCATGATATTTGTGTGCTTTTAGGTGTTCTGTACAATTACCTGAATACTCAGGAAAGCACCATGAAAACAGTTTCACAAGTTACACCAGAAAAAGCCGCCACACTGATAAAAGATGGCGACACGTTGCTGGTCGGCGGTTTCGGCATGACCGGCAACCCGATCCATCTGCTGCATGCACTTGCCGAAACAACAGTTCAGAACCTCACTTATGTGGGTAACAACGTTGGCGAACCCGGACTGGGTGGCGGACGTCTGTTACGCAATGGACAACTTAAAAAAGCCATTGGCTCGTTTTTTACCAGCAACCCGGAGGCCGTGGCGGCCGTTCAGGAAGGAAGGATTGAAGTTGAACTTTTACCCCAGGGCACACTGGGTGAAGCGATACGCGCCGGGGGCGCAGGTATTGGTGGATTCTTCACGCCTACTTCGGCAGGTACACTTCTGGCCCAGGGCCGCGAAACGCGCACTATTGATGGCAAGGAAGTGGTCTTTGTGGAACCCATTAAAGGCGATGTCAGTCTGATTCGCGCCTGGAAAGCGGACACCGCCGGCAATCTGCAATACCGTATGACGGAAAACAATTTTAATCAGGCTGCCGCTACGGCTTCTAAAATAGTGATCGCCGAGGTTGAAGAAATTGTGCCCGTGGGTGAACTGGATCCTAATACCATCCATACGCCTGGTTGCTTTGTAGACTATCTGGTGCAGGCCCACACCAGTGAAGAGGATCTTGGTTCATCTGCCTCCGTGTCTGCCAGTCATAAAAAAGTGGATGACTCCCGTATGGCGATGGCGCGAGCGGTCCTGGAAGAACTTCATGCCGGTGAAATTGTGAATCTGGGTATTGGCATCCCTACTCTGGTGGCCGACCTGATCAGTAGCGAACACGGTATTATCATGCACACCGAAAATGGCATGCTGGGCGTTGGACCTTCACCTGAAACAGGGGGCGCCATGGACTATCCAGTAAACGCCGGTAAAATACCTGTTACCGCCCTTCCCGGTTCATCCTATTTTGATAGTGCCGCTTCATTTGGCATGATACGAGGAGGCCATGTTGATGTGGCCGTTATGGGTGGACTGGAGGTGGATGAAACTGGCAATCTGGCTAACTGGGCAGTGCCCGGTAAACCCTTGTTGGGCGTGGGCGGCGCCATGGATCTGGCCTCAGGCGCAAAGCGACTTATTGTTACCATGACCCATTGTGATCGAGCAGGTGATAGCAAGGTGAAAAAGCAATGTACTCTGCCCCTCACGGCAAAAGGGGTTGTTGATGTGCTGATTACTGATCGGGCAGTATTCCACTTTACTCAACAGGGCATGGTATTAAAAAAAGTAATGGCCGGATTTACCAAAGAAGATATTAAACAAAGCACAGAAGCGCATTACAGGGAAGACATTTGATTCATGACTAACGCCTATATCTGCGATTACATCCGCACTCCAATCGGTCGCTATGCTGGCGCCCTTTCATCGGTGCGCACCGATGACCTGGCGGCAGAACCTATCAAGGCGCTGATGGCCCGACATGCTGGTCTCGACTGGTCAGTCCTCGATGATGTGATTCTTGGCAACACCAATCAGGCCGGTGAAGACAATCGTAATGTGGCGCGCATGGCCCTATTACTCGCCGGTCTACCCCAGGAAGTACCGGGTATCACACTGAATCGTTTATGTGCTTCCGGTATGGATGCTGTCATCATGGCCGCAAGACAAATCAAGGCCGGTGAAGGAGATCTTTTTATTGCCGGCGGCGTCGAAAGTATGTCACGCGCCCCGCTGGTCATGCCAAAAGCTGACAAGGCCTTCAGCCAGAAAGCAGAAATTTATGAAACTTCCCTGGGCTGGCGCTTCGTTAATCCAAAGATGGAACAACTGTACGGCACCGATTCCATGGGGGAGACTGCGGAAAATGTCGCAGAGCAATTCGCTATCAGTCGCAATGATCAGGATGCCTTTGCCCTGCGCTCACAACAACGTGCCGCTGCCGCCATAAAAAGCGGCCGCCTTGCCAGGGAAATCTGTCCGGTAGCTATTCCCCAACGCAAAGGCGATGCAATCATTGTCGCCACGGATGAGCATCCACGACCCGACACGACCCTTGAGGCATTGAGTCAATTGCGCACACCGTTTCGCGCTAGTGGCTCAGTCACCGCCGGTAACTGCTCCGGCATTAATGATGGGGCCGCGGCCTTGATCATTGCCTCTGAGACCGCCGTAAAAAAATACGGGCTTACACCGCGGGTTAAAATACTTGGCGGCGCCAGTGTTGGTCTGGCACCACGAATCATGGGCTATGGTCCGGCGCCTACCACCCAAAAACTCCTCGAACGTTTGCAGCTGGAAATCAACGACATTGATCTTTTTGAATTCAATGAGGCCTTCGCCTGTCAGGTGCTGGCCACATCCAGAGCACTGGGGCTGGCCGATGAAGCCGACTACATCAATTGCAACGGCGGCGCTATTGCCCTTGGCCATCCACTGGGGGCATCCGGAACACGTATAACCGGTACACTGGCATTACAGATGAGTGAAACCGGGGCCAAAACAGGTATCGCTGCCATGTGTGTTGGCGTGGGCCAGGGCTGTGCTATTGCCCTTGAGCAGGTGTAAAAAAAATTAAACCCCGAACAGGAAACAAGCCATGAATAAATATCAAAACGGCGATCAGCTACCGGCCTTTCGTCTGAAACTGGGGGAAGCAGACATTCTTGACCTGCCCGCTGGCCTGACGTCGGATTACACCATTATTCTGTTTTACCGCGGACACTGGTGCCCCTTCTGCCGGCGCTTGCTAGATAAATATGAACAACGCATTGATCAGTTTCGTGAACTGAATACCAGCATCATTGCCGCCAGCATTGATTCACTGGAACACGCACAGGAAGTAGCAGCGAGCCTTTCTTTTCCAGTAGCCTGGGGAGTAGAACGAGAACTGGCCAACCAGCTGGGATCATTCTGGGACGAAAGCCGCAACTTCATGCAGCCTACAGAGTTTATTGTCGATAAAAGCGGATTAATTTATTCTTCTACCTACAGCTCATCCCCGGTTGGCAGAACTGACCCCGACGAAGCACTGGCTGCAATCAGGTTTTATATCGAGCGGGATAAGAACTAGGAAATGGCGCCCTGCCCAGATTTTATAAATTAAACAGCCTGATATTCGGACGGAGAATACCTCCTTGCACTCATGCCCTGCAATCTAGTGACTCTTTTCCTTAATCCAGACCTGATAAAAAAATATTGATATCTAAATGGAGCGAATTTTATAACTGATAGCCCGGTATCAGTCATTCAATTCAAGTTTCGTTAAGTTTGCGGTAAAGAGAGCGTACACTGATGTCGAGAATAGCGGCGACTTTTTCCTTGTTGTCATTATGCTGTTTCATCAAGCCTGAAATGTAGTTTCGCTCAAGGGTTTTAAGATCCATTTCCGCCTCCACTTGTCGTGCAATATCTTGTTTTACCAAGTCCGAATTTTCACCAGCACGATCAAAAAAACAGTCCCTGATGGTGTCTTCCTGAATTTTATCGGTATCGCTCAACACGATAGCCCTGCTCAGGATATTTCGCAATTCACGAATATTCCCCTTGAAATGATGCTCCTTAAGCGTCTCTTCCGCAGCTGGCGTCAGGCTGAATTTCTTGCCTCCCGCGACCCTTTTTAAAAGGGCTCTGGCTAATAATGGAATATCCTGGGTTCGTTCACCCAGTGAGGGCAAATGAATGGGAAAAACATTGATGCGGTAAAACAAATCATCTCTAAACTCCGAGGCATCCACCATCTGGCTCAGGTTTCTGTGGGTGGCACAAATTAATCTGAAGTCCGAACGCTTGACTTCGGCACTGCCCACCTGACGAAAGGTACCGGTTTCCAGCAGGCGTAACAGCTTTACCTGGGTTTGCAATGGCACATCACCGATCTCATCCAGAAACAGGGTGCCGCCATCGGCTAGTTCCGCCAGGCCTTTTTTGTTGGAGGTTGCCCCGGTAAAAGCGCCTTTGATATGTCCGAACAATTCGCTTTCAAATAGTGAGTCGGTGAGTCCTGTACATTCAAGGGTCACCAACGCTTTGTCCTTGCGCCCGCTAGCTTCATGAATAGCCCTTGCGGCCAATTCCTTGCCGGTGCCTGATTCTCCCAGCAGCAAGACCGAAATATCAGCCTTGCCCACACGGGCAATATGCTCAAGCATTTTGTTAAAGGCCGGACTTTCACCGACCAGTTCCTTGTCATTGAAATGACCACTGGCTAATGGCACGGGATGCAAGAGCTCTACGAAATAAATCAGCTCACCTTCACTGTTGTGGATAGGCAGCATTTCCACATCGACGTGCTCCTTGCCACGGGGAGTTTGATGAATATGCAGAACACGCTCCTTGTGGCCTGACTTTTTCGCAGCGCCCAGCGGGCAATCTTCGCCAGCCTGATCACAGGGCACACTGTAACCATGGGATATCTGAAAACAGCGATTGGTTCTGGAGAAATCAATATCGCCAAAGCTATCCTGGTAACGTGAATTGGTGGCGAGAATCTCATAGTCCGCAGACACCAGGATTGCCGGACAGTCATAGCCATCCAGCATGGCAGCCATGGGAGAGTTAAGTGAGGGGTGATCTGAGGCTATTAATTGCATTGATTCGCCATATTTGTCATGAGTTTTGATATGTTTGACAAATATCCCTCCATAGTCAAGGGAATGAGAACAGTTTTATTTGCTTTTTTAACAATTTTATCTATGTATTTCATGTGGTTATTATAATTTCCGAAGGGTTGGCACGGTATCTGCTTAACATATTACTGTGACTTTAAGTAAGCAATGAAAAAGGCTTGCTGGATGAGAAACCTGACATACAGCTCTCCTTCATAGGAAAGGGAGCAAACGAATTAAGCAAACCAACAATACACAGATTGACGTTAAGGAGTAATTGAGATGATGAAAGTAAAGAACATGTTTTTACTGATGATGTTGCCACCACTGCTGACAGCGGCAGCAATAGCATGGGTTACGGTCTTTCCAAATCCCATGATGTAAGCGAATCTAAAGCAAACCGGCTTTAGTCATGCACGATTTTTTGTGCCAGGGGCAGAAACCATTCAACATCCCCTCCTCTTCTGCCCCTATTTTTTTGGCCATTCCTCTTCCGGATAACGATTAAAAAAATTCATCCCCGAATATTTTCTCTTCCGGTTCATAATACTGACACGGTGATTATTCACTGTCAGGTAAAACCCGCTGTACAAGCCAACTAGCCTTCTACATAATAAAAAATGTAACAGAATTAACTGCTTGCACCGGGCTGCGCAGAACATCAAAAAAAGTGACTGACTAGCCAGATAGTGACAAAAACAGGGGAAGGCTCTTGAGCAAAGCGCCATATCAACAAACGTTGTTATTTTATTGCCTGGCCGCCGCCCTGCCGCTTTTTATTGTCGCCTCCGTTTTCAACTATAGCCTGCTCAGAGGGGATGGTTATTATCTGGCCGGCATCAACCTGGAAATTCTTGGCTACCTTATTCAGGCAGAATTTCTGGCAGTAGCAAGCGGCATACTGATCCTCATTCCTTTGTTGGTGCAATCACAAATCAAAGCCATACGCTGGTTTTTGTTTGCCGTCTTTGTGTGCGTCGCTATGGGGTTTGCCTGGCTGGCCTATGAAATCGACGGCAGCACGGGCATGTTATTTTATGCCTTGCTGGTCTTTGTCTCTTATGGTGGCGGAACTTTACTGTTTTTTGACTGGTATGCGGGGGCAACACGGACTTTTTTATCTTTGCTGCGCTGGTCCATGGACATTTTCATTTACGTGACATTGCAGCTTTCATTTAATCTGGAAAGCGATATCAGCATATGGAAAAACACGCGAACTGTTATTCCTTTTGGCGCCTCCTACTTTTATTTATTGAGTGTACTGGAGCTCATCCTGTATACCCCACTGACCTATTATCTTGAAAAAAAGCATAATCAGGATCGGCTCTTGGCCAGAGGCATAAATCAAATGCTGAATAAAGAAATCAAGACTGATTCATTGCAACAGGCAAGTTGATAGAAAGCTAAATCCCAGACCCAATCAGAGAAGAAGGTTTACAGTATGAAACGAGAAATTATCAATCCCTGGACCTGGCAGGAAGCCCTTGGCTTTGTTCATGGCAATAAAGTCAGTAATGCCGAATCAACATTCTTTCTGGCTGGACAGACAGCCAGTGATGAAAATGGTCACTGCCTACATCCGGGCGACATGGCAAAACAGATAGATCGGGTACTGGAAAATATCGCCACTATTCTTGAACAGGGCGATATGGACTTTAGCAATGTCATGCGACTGAATATCTATACCGTCGACATGGATAAAATGATGCAGGCTCATGATCATATGACAAGCAATCTGAAAAGACGCGGCTGCCAACATACCGGCTGCCTGCTTGGCGTTTCGGCGCTTGCCTCTCCTGGTGCATTGGTGGAAATAGAAATTACTGCCGTAAAATAATTTAGCTAAACAAAGCCCCAACCAATTAACCACAGAAACACTTCCTGATGGCTGACCGTACTTTTATTGCCTACCTCACTGCCAGAGTATTGATTGCCGTGTGCAGCAGCATGCTATCTGTGGCTATTGGATATCATCTGTATCTGCTAACAGGCAATCCCTTTGATCTGGCTCTGGTCGGCCTGTTGCAAATCCTGCCAATGATGTTTCTGTTTATTTTTAGTGGCTGGGCGGTGGATAATTTCCCACGAAAAAATATTCTCATTAGCTGTGCATTTGTCGAAGCCATTGTTTACGTTGGCCTGGCCATTAGTATGAACAGTGACGCGCTTAATCGAAGCGTTATCTTTTCCTTAATTTTCGTGCATGGCTGTGCACGGGCGTTCTACTCTCCTGCCTCCCAAGCCATCCTGCCAAACATTGTCAGCAGTGATTATTTATCCCGGGCGGTGGCTATTACCAGTTCAGTCTGGACCACGGCACAGACCATCGGCCCTTTTGCTGCCGGCCTTCTGATTGCCCTGATTGACTTCAAGACTTATTGGGCACTGGTTGCCTTATCCACGTCCGGGGCCTGCATGTTTATCCTGCTGCCAACCCTGCCTGCCAGCAAACCATTGGGGCGAGGGCTGAAACCTCTGCTAAATGGCATTCGTTACGTAATGGCCAATCCCATTGTGCTACCAAGTATTTCCCTGGATCTATTAATTGTATTTCTGGGCAGCGTGATGGCACTACTGCCGGTGTATACCATTGATGTATTAAAGGTAGGACCGGAAACCCTTGGCCTGTTAAGAGCGATGCCGGCACTGGGAGGCGTCATGATGGGACTACTGATGGCGAGACTACCTCCCATGCGGAAAGCGGGAAAGCTGCTGTTCATCTCCCTGGGCATCTTTGCGGCCTCGGTGCTTGCCTTTGCCCTGTCTTCCACACTCTGGATAAGTCTGGCGGCGCTGTGGGTTTATGGGGCCTCGGATATGGTCAGCGTTAATATTCGAACAACCTTAATTCAAATGGCCACTCCCGATGAATTACGTGGCAGGGTCAGCGCGGTAAACATGCTGTTTATTGGTGTCTCCAATGAAATGGGGGATTTCAGAGCCGGCTCCATTGCCGCCGTCATAGGTCCGGTAAGCACAGTACTGGCCGGAGCCACAATGGCATTTGCTGTGGCAATAGGGGGTTATCTGGTTTTTCCAAAATTACGCCAGCTGGACAAACTCACTGATGCACAAATCTGGCAGGAAAGCTGAATAAGGAATGAAGCATATCAATGTAACAGTCAGCGGTCGGGTACAAGGCGTTTATTTTCGCGCAACAACGAAAGAAGTTGCCGACACACTGGGGGTAACCGGGTTTGTAAAAAACCAGGCTGATGGCAGTGTTTATCTTGAAGCCGAGAGTAATGAAGACACCCTCAACAAATTGTTAACCTGGTTAAAAAAAGGCCCTGCCGCCGCCCGGGTAGATAACCTGAAAGTTGAAGACGGCACATGTCAGTTTTTTGAAGGCTTTGACATCCATCGACACTAACAAGTTTTAAGCGCCGCACTAAACTCCCAGGTTGCAACCTGTAACTTGTAACTTGTAACTAGTTACAGGGCCACGTAACCAGTCAACCCCGGGATCATCTTCTGACACACGGTACTTGCGTAGTAGAAAGTTTAATTGCGGCGTCCCTTTAAGCAAGCTGGAAAGCGGCTCAATGGCAAATCGCACCAACTGGCAATTGGATTCAGCCTTAATGGATCCCATCACTTTTTTCGAAAAGGGCTTGATCCCCAGCTCATCTCCACCAACAAGGGGAATACCCTCAAATTTTGCCCAACCCGAATGGAATATATACCAGTAATCGTCATCAATATTACGCTGCTCTCCAGCACTGATGACTTCCATCTAGGCCAGGGAAGATATTTTTTCCAATACGGTAGAAATCAATTCAGAAAACTGTGGCAGCATTTTCAATTCTGTTCTCATTTCCCAGCGCTTGAGTAATTTATCGCGAAAACCTTCGCGCACAATAAACTCATTGAAGTTCTCTTCAGAAAATACCATCACGGTTACCGGCGAACTTGCTACCACATTGGCATTTCGTTTCAGACTTCCGGTTACAATTGCCATTTCCCCGATCACCTCACCGGCCTGCAAACTGGCCACAGTCTGAAATTCTTCACCATCATACATCACCACATCACAGTAGCCGGTGAGTATCAGATAGACATACCCTCGGGATCGCTCTTCCTGAACCAGAATGACATCGCCCTTGTTATAACGACGAACTTCGTCTTCGGCCATGATTGATCGTGCCCAGCGCTCGGAAAAGGATTCTCCCAGCGAGGACGATAGATACTGATTCATCAGTGACACATAAATCGACTCATCACCGTCAACAACAATATAGCGTTTACCCGAACTCGCCAGGGAAAATGTGGTAGTAAACTGATGCGCCAAATGTTCAACATGCACAAACACTACCCGGTCTGAATCAGAATTCAGCGCATCAATGGGATCACCATGTATTGCACCGGCCCCGCCATCAGCAACCAGCAAATCAAAACGGTCAGTAAAAATCCTGGATAGATTGTCATAAGTGCTGTGACTAACGATACCAAGTTTTTGCATTTCCTTGATGGAGTCCATGCCATTGTTATCACCAATAAGACAAATCTCTCGCCTGGACCCCTTATGATGAACCGAAAAAGTCGCCCCTATAGTAGGAATACTATGGACAGTCAGATGGGGTTTAATTTCCATACCAAAATATTTATGTGTTTCACCCGGTATGACTTCGATCAAATGAAAATATTCCCGAACTACATCCTTATTCCAGTTCAGATTGCAGCTAAGCTTTTCCATCGCCATTTCAAAAATCTCACGGGTAGTGATCACCTCTACCTTATGAGGCATAAGTATGAGAGGAAACATGGCGCAATGATCATCATGCAGGTGAGTAAGAAATACCGCAGAAACAGAGTTTTTGGAGATACCCCGGGCAAAAAGATGCTTGTCCAGATATGGCAGTGAATCAATAAGGATATAGCTGCCGTTATAACACAGGGCAAGACCAGTGCAGGGCTCATCGGCAGTAAACCCGGATGCGCTCCCGAGAATTTCCAAACCGAGTTTGACCAGATCCCGGGGAATGAAATCTGACTGCATCTGGTACGGCGGATTAATATGCCTGTCTTCGTTTAGATCCACGTCCAGTGAATCACCATTGAAAGTTACCGAATAGCTGTCATGGCCAGTGTGAACAACAGTAAAGGATCCTGCTTCGGCCTTATCGTTCTCAAAAGGAATGACATTAAAGAAACTTTCTACTTCCCTAACCTGTCCTCTTTCATCTTTAAGCGCGAGATAATGAGCGGCTTCCAGCCATTCTCTCTGAATTTTTTTAGGCGTACCCCAACTTTCCAGTTCAACAGATGTAGGGCCCAGCAAGGTCAATCTCAATAAACGAAAAACCCGTGAGATATCATCCGGGCAACCTATAAGATTAAGCTTTCGCCCTTCAGCAAGGCCGTTACTCATGAAAAGAAAAAAGTAGAGGGGAAACTCAAGATTATTCAGCAAGGAGCCATCTTTTTCCTTGCTGTCCGTAAGCACCATGGTATTAAAAGTTGGCGTCTTGTTCAGCAGCAAACCCTTCAACACTTCCGGGGGCTGACCGATCAGCAGGGATTCCTTGCCATACTGAAGCACACGACTGCCGTCAGCAGGGGTTGAGATTTAAAGACTTTCCATAGGCTAGTAGATTCCAGGTTTTTTATATTGGTCTTTCCCTATAACTGCCAGTGGAGATGAGATTTAACTAGAAATGGACTCTAGAAGGTCAGTATATAAGCAAATGATAGCATTTTGCTATATCCCGCATTATTGCTGGGTTGATGACCATATTTGAGTTTTGAGGTTGAAAATACGGGAGTTATTCCCTTAATTTGATTTTACCTTTTGCTAATGTGAAACAGATCTCGAATTCCAACTTTTTTCCATAAAAAAACCCGCTACACGGACTTCAGCGCAGCGGGTTGTTAAATAAGTAAGCCAGTTATCCAGACTTTGAGGAAACCGGCTTTATGTTTTTTATGGCAACTTCTTTATTGCCAGTATTAAGTTTCAAATGGGCGAAAATACGCCTTTCTCCATAAGTTGTAGGCTGCAGATAAGAGTCAGAGGAAGATATTGCCGGAAGCAATTTCATTCGCACTGCTCCCCTGACATTGCCACCTATTACTTTTATCTGATTATTTCCTGAATCAAGCTCTACCACCACATCACAATGGGTCCTTGCACCCTGCCCCATCTGTCCTCGGCGCTGATCCAGATTTCGATACTCGGGACGACTACCCCGACAGAGCATATCACCCGGCAGGATTTCAGCTTCACCGATATCATAGGCCGTGTAGGCCGCTTGCGGTTCCAGGCCATCACGAGCACGAATAGCCTGATCAATATAAGCATGATGGGCGATAGCGCGCTGGAATTTCTGATCTTCCCCGAGGCCACCTTCACACATCACCCACGAGATAAAAGCAGCCGACCAAAAGTCGCGCCAGCGGGCAGTGATGCCCAGCTCACGCCAGCGCTGGTTTTGACGTTCCAGGAGCCAACTGCTATCCGGCGCCGCAGCCCAGTAGCCCGCGATATCATCTGAAACACGCCGGGCCTCTTCTTCTGACATCCAGTCGGTGCGCCACCAGCGTCGGCTGCGCCCGGCATTAGCATCGAGCTCTTCCTGACTGGTCATGTCGAGCACGCTGGAACCAAACCATGCCCATTCCTGTATTGAGATATCCACGATACGTTGCCTGACTTGAGAGGCTGGATAATTGCGACAACTGCGATCACTGATTCGCATTTCTCCGGGAGCGCCGGCTACACGTTCGGAGGGAGGGCGGACATCAAGTAATTCTCTGGGAAGTATCTCTCCAGCAACCGGAGACTGCGCCATAGACAGCGACGATGCGAACAGCAATGGAAATACAATAATTGTTATTTTAAAAGGCTTTAACATAAGGTGGACTAATTTCTTGTTTATTAAAAAATAACATAGTAGTTATAAATCATGATGCGGGCATTACATTTCAGTCAGACTAAATTTTAAATCACTGCAAGCCAGCGCTCTATTCCCTTGAGAATCATATCCACGGCAAATGACCCTGTAAACAGCGCGGTAATGCGTCCCGCAATTTCCACATAGCGCTCCACATACCTTTCTTTACGAGTCTGAACAAAGTCATGTACTTTCTTGAAAACAATAATAGAACCCAGAGCACAGGCCAAACCACAGGCAATGGCAAGGCAGGACATCATCAGACCAAGCTGGGTGCCGGCAATCACACTGGCACTGATTGTCCCCGGCCCGACAATAAACGGCATGGCGATAGCACCGGCGATCTCAGTGGAATTGGGATTAATCGAGGACATGGGAGGGCCAATGCCGAGAATCAGTCTGACACCGATAATCAAAAAAGTTATGCCGCCAAAGATCATGAATGCTGGGAAACGCACCTGTAGTACGTTGTCAAAAATGACCTCGCCGAGCCAGGCAAAAAGAAAAAACACGACAAAACTGATAAGCCCGGCGCGAATCATGATTCGGGCGAACTGAACAAACTCTACTTCCTTGATCAACGAAAGCAGGTAGACACTCATGATAAAAGGGTTAAGGAGTACGAATATTAATAATAATGATTGGCCAAACATTTCCATCTTTTATTACTTTTCCCCTGTTAATAAGATGCTAACGGATAATAGTTCTTTTTCGTTGTTGCTGGCGCTTAAGTTAATTCCCACTTTGTTCAACAAACCCTTGTCTGCTTCATTCAACTTTTTAACGCTACTGATTTGAGTCATATCAATGCCTGAGACAAGGTAAGTAACTAGATTATTCAGGTAGATTTAAATACTGAGTAAAATACAGGGCAATTAATCAAGCCATACGCCATTTCGTGACCCAAAGAAGCAGTACATTTATCTAGCTGCTCACCGGGCTAAATCTATAGTTTGATATGCGCATGGGCTCTTAATCACCAACAACCCATAGCGATTATGTCGCATTACCCAAAGATTCCAGGATGAACAACACCTCATTAAGGAAGTTTTGTGAAATTAACACAGCTATTCAGCTGCCTGCGGGCAATTTTCCTCTATAATTCAGTGGATTGTATCGCAATGACTAGTTGAGAACGACACCTCAGGATAATGCCTGGCGTCAGGGATAGTCTATGCTATGTCCCTGCTACGTATAACTTTACGCATGCCCCCTATATAATGCCTGTCCGCTGTATGAAATCGGTGCAATACAGGCAGTAAGTGGCGGATAAAAAAGAAGCAGCCAGTGGCGGCTAATAGACAAAACGGTAGTGAAAGTCCATGAGCAATACAGCAGTAATAAATGAAGCAACTGAATCTGTAACTACGGCAACAACGATGACAGGAACAATGACAATAGAGAGATCAGCTCAAAAAACCACAGCAGGCTATGGATCACTGGCTAAACGCACCCTTGCTGGCTTGTTGTGCAGCCTGGGATTGCTGGGACCGGGCATACAGACAGCTATGGCCCAGGAAACTGCCGGGGACCTGGTTCAGACTTATTGTGTTGACTGCCACAACCTGGAAGATTATTCCGGCGGTATCGCATTTGACCTTATGGATATGAACCAGCTGACACAGGATCATGAAACCTGGGAGCTGGCCATCAATAAACTGCGCGGACGCCTTATGCCGCCTACCGGTGCAATGCAGCCAAGTCAGGTCGAAGTGGATACGCTGGTCAGCTCACTTGAAACAAGCATCGACTCAAGCCTGGAAGGCATTCATGTTGGCCATGTACCGGTTCAGCGCCTGAATAGAACAGAATTCGCCACTATCGTTGCAGATCTGTTAGAAGTAGACGTTGAGCCGGAACAGATTCTCCCCAGCGAAATCGAGGTTGAGGGTTTTGACAATATTGCCAATGCCCTGGGATCATCACCTTCTTTTCTGGAGCAGTATATAGCCGCAACCCGCAAGATCGCTACGGAAGCAGTTGGTTCACCCGTGCCCAAATTTGCGAACGTGTTTCATGAACTGCCAGACCGCAACATTGGCTTTAGCGGCGGCACCAGTGTTGCACGCAGCCATATTGATGGCTTCCCTCTGGGCACCCGCGGTGGCATGCGCTTTAAGCACTTTTTCCCCGCTGACGGTGAGTACCGTTTCAGCATTCTTGATATTGACGCAGGCCTTTATCCTCGGGGCATGGAAACTGCTGCCACCATGGTTATTCTGGTGGATGGCAAGGAAGTTAACCGTGTCGAGATTGGCGGTCCGGAAGATCTGGCCATTGCCACCCGTGACGGTGTTGTTGGCGGCGATGTGATTCTGGCAAAACTGGCTGGGCTTTCAGCCGATGTAGAGGTTGGTCCCCACGAAGTGATGGTGACCTTTATTGAACGTTCCTGGGGTGCCAGCAACAATGCCACCGGCAATGGTAAAGTGACCGGCATGCCAAGAATTGGACTTGGTGTCGAAGTAGAAGGCCCTTTTAACCCCACTGGCCTATCACTCAGCGAAAGCCGCGAAAAGATTTTTGTGTGCCAACCAGCCGAACTGGCAGAAGAACGCCCCTGTGCTGAAAATATAGCTATCAGCCTTGCCACCAAGGCCTTTCGCCGTCAGGCCACTGATGAGGACCTGGAATGGCTGATGCCTTTCTACGAAGTGGGACGCGCTGAAGCTGGCGGTTTCGATTCAGGTATTATTGAACTGGTTACAGCGATCCTTTCCAGCCCGGATTTTCTCTACCGATCATTAAAGATCACTTCCGAGACGCCGCGCGAACTGAATGATGTAGAGCTTGCCTCGCGCCTGTCTTTCTTCCTCTGGAGTCAGGGGCCTGATGAAGAACTCACAGCACTAGCCTCCGAAAGCAAATTGTCGGATCCCGAAGTGATGGCGGGACAGGTCTTGCGTATGATCAACGACCCTCGTGCCAGTTCATTAATCGAAAACTTTGCCCTGGCCTGGTTGAACCTGGATGAGCTCGATGCGGTTCAGCCCACAGACCGTGGTTTCAATGACGGCACACGCACCAATTTTGAAAAAGAAATTCGCCTGTTCCTGGCCAGTGTTCTGCTGGAAGACCGCAGCGTTCATGAGCTGTTAACCGCCGACTGGACCTATCTGAATGATGCCCTTGCCAATCACTACGGCATTGAAGGGATTCTGGGTAGCCAGTTCCGTCGCGTCACGTTGGAAGATAAGAACCGCTGGGGCTTGTTAGGTAAAGGCGCAACACTGTTAAGAACCTCTTACGGTGATCGTACATCGCCGGTTTTACGAGGGGCCTGGGTACTCGATCGTATTATGGGCACACCACCAGCTCCTCCTCCCCCGAATGTAGAGGTTGACCTCTCGGTACGTGAAGGTGAAACGCCTACTACAGTGCGGGCGAGGCTGGAAGTCCACCGCGAAAACCCAACCTGTCAGGCTTGCCATGGCGCCATTGATCCTCCCGGGCTGGCATTGGAAAACTTTGATCTTACGGGTCGCTGGCGCGAAATTGACCGTCAGGCCAATGCTGTCATCGATGCCACCACTGTGTTAAACAGTGGTAAAGAAATCAATGGCCCTGCGGAACTGCGCGAACATTTGTTAAGCAGAGAAGATCAATTACCCGCAACTATTACAAAACGTCTTATGATGTATGCGCTTAATCGTGAAATAGAGTATTTTGATATGCCGCTGGTACGCGAAATCGTGCGCGAATCTGCACAACAGAATTATACGTTTTCCTCAATAATTACCGGCATTGTAAACAGCCCTGCTTTTCTTATGCAGGGGCCGGAAGAAAACCATGACGAGTCGGCTGTCGCCCTCGCCACTAACGAATCAGGGAGATAAAACAATGGCTCATTTCCTCACCAAGAAACATCTTTCCCGACGCACACTTTTGCGTAGCGGTGCTGTAGGATTAGGACTTCCCTTCCTGGATGCCATGGTGCCAGCGAGTACTGCTTTGGCTCAGGTTGAAGCCATGCCGAAAAAGCGTGCCGGTTTTTTCTATCTTCCCCATGGCACCATCATGAACAATACGCCGCTGGGCAAGGACGTTGATAAATGGACCAGTACCGGCTCCGGCGACAACTTTCAGCTGGGCAATATCCTTGAGCCATTAGAGCCGCTTAAGCGATATCTGACCACCTTTGAAAACATTGAAAATACGGCTGCCGGTGGCTCGGTGCATACTTTGAACCCCGCTACCTGGTTGTCCTGTGTGCGACCAGGTACCGGCTCAACACCGGAACTGGCTACTACGCTGGACCAGGTCATTGCCCAACAGCTGGGTCAGGAAACAGCATTACCCTCCATGGAGCTGGCAACAGAGACCACTATTCAGGTGGCTGCCGGCAATGGCGGTTTTTACGCCGTTACCACGTCATTCTCCGCGCCTAATAAACCGCTGCCCATGGAATTCAATCCACGTAAGGTTTTCATCCAGCTAATGGGCCCTTATGACACGCAGGAAGAGCGTGAAATGATCCTGAGGAAAAACAGCAGTATTCTTGACATGATTGCTGATCGTACCCGGGCGCTGCAAAAGGAGCTTGGTAATGGTGATCGCGCTTTGCTTTCTGACTATCTGGATACCGTGCGTGAAATTGAACGTCGCGTCCAGCTGGCTGGTGAACAGGATTTGACCGGTGTAGATGTGCCAACCGCACCGGTAGGAGAATTCGAGGATTTTGATGACCAGATCACCATGATGTTCGACCTGATTGCACTGGCCTACCAGGCTGACCTGAGCCGAATTTCAACCCTGGTTATGGCCGCCGAAGGAACAGACAGAACCTACCCTCAGGTTAATGTTGCCGGTGGTTTCCATCCCACCAGCCATCACACCAATAACCCCGAACGAATTGCAGAACTGATCCGCATTCAAAGCTATCACATGAAGCATTTTGGACGTTTCGTGCAGAAACTTGCCGACACACCTGATGGTGATGGCAGCATTCTTGATCACTCGCTGTTTCTTTATGGCTCGAACATGGGCAACTCCAACCAGCATGATAATTATCCGCTGCCAGGCATTCTGGTCGGTGGTGCAAGCGGTGCCGTGAAAGGGGGCAAGAACATCGTCCTGCCTGAGCGCACGCCATTGGCCAATGTGCATCTGACCATTCTCGAAAGACTTGGGATTCCGCAGGAAAGCTTTGGTAACAGCACCGGAACCATTGCTGAAGTCTAACCTTTTAACTCGACATAAATTGGGGTCTGACCCCAATTTATTAAAACAAGAATAACGAGCAACTCATTTATGAAGTTTAACGACCGCAGAACCATTTTGAAGGCTGGTTTACAGGGCTTGACCGGACTTGTTACCGTGCCGGTACTTGGCGGGCTTGCCGGGTGCTCAGGTGAACAAGACGCACAGGAGCAAGCCGCAACGCAAATTGTTGCTGCCCCCACCCGCTTGCCAACCCAGGCACTGAGCGAAAATGTTACGCTAATCAACGCAGCGCCTGGTAATGTCCTTGCGCTGAGCAGCAAAGACGGCCACATGCTAGTGGACAGCGGCTCAGCAGCGCTGGCTCAATCTGTCCAGCTGACGCTAGGCGAAAGCCGTGTACATACTTTATTTAATACCCATTATCATCCGGATCAGGCTGGCGGCAATGCTCTTTTCGGTGAAGCCGGTGCGGCAATTCATTCCCATGAAATTACGCGTCAGTGGTTGTCCGCCGATTACTATATTCCCTCCCAAGAGCGCTGGGTAAGCGCTCCCCCTGAGGTTGCACGACCCACGCATACGTTTCGCGAAAAGGGCGAAATGACAGCAGGGGCTGAAACCATCGAATACGGCTATTTACTGGAAGCACATACTCGTGGTGATGCCTATGTTTTTTTACGCGACAGCAATATTCTGGCTGTCGGTGATGTCGCCTCCCCGCTGAAAGATCCTGAGCTGGACTGGTATGCCGGGGGCTGGCTGGGTGGACGTGTTAACGCCATGGATGACATTCTCGAACTGGCCAATGCTGACACCCTTATCGTTCCTGCCTATGGCGAAGTAATGACCCTGGCTGATTTTCAGGCCGAGCGTGACATGATGTGGCATTTGTGGGAACGCTGTTCAACTCTGGTAAGTAACGGACGCAGTGCACAGGACATGCTTGAAGCTGGCGTAATGGATGAAATCGGCCGAAACTTTGATGATCCTTATCGCTTCCTGTATGACACAGCCAAAGGTTTGTGGGCGCACTACACCAATTTTGGTGGTAAAACTGTTTAGCGATTTAACTGTTAAAAATAATTAGTCTTTCTTCTTAGGGTTTGTGGAAATGAAAAATATTTCAATAATGAACGTAATCAGGGTTAGCTCGCTGAGTCTGCTGACCTTCTTATCCTGTGCCGCTTTCGCACAGAGTAAGCTTATTGATCTGATTCGTGACGGGCAGCGCGATGCGGCACTGGCAGCAATCACCTCGCCCAATGCTGACGTTAATGCTACAGCCGCAGACGGTGCCACGGCCCTGCACTGGGCAGCTTATTCTGTGGACCATAAACTGGTTCAGGCCCTGCTGGATGCCGGCGCCGAAGTCGATACTACCAATCGTTTTGGCTCAACGCCCTTAACTGAAGCCGTGAAGCTGGCTGATGTTGAGTTAGTGGAATTATTGCTTGAAGCAGGCGCTGATCCCGATTCACCGAATCAGGATAACCAGACCGCACTGATGCTGGCCTCCTATATCGGCTCGCTTGAGATTGCAGCTTTGCTGATCGACAAAGGCGCTGATGTGAATGCCGTGGAAAATTTCCGTGGCCAGACAGCACTTATGTGGGCAGCCGCAGAAAATCATCCGGATGTGGCAGATCTGCTGCTTGCCCATGGCGCCGATGTCTCCGTGAAAGCGGTTCATGATGACTGGCCACGCCAGATGACCTCTGAGCCGCGTGCTCAGTTCCGCCCTACCGGTGGCCTCACTCCATTACTCTATGCGACCCGCTCAGGCTGCTATCGCTGTGCTGTTGCTATTGTTGAAGCCGGGGCTGACATCAACCAGCCTAATCCTGATGGCGTCACACCGCTACTGAACGCGCTGGATAACAAGAGCTTTGACATTGCCATGTACCTGATTGATCAGGGCGCCAAAGTCGATGTCTGGGACATGAATGGGCGCACGCCAATCTATCTGGCTGTTGATATGAATTCCTTTACACCAAGAAGTTTCGGCGGTTTTGGCGACTCTTTCAATCCTATGGATGGCGGCGACAAAGGCGTAACCGCAATGGATATTGTCCATCGCCTGATTGAGATGGGGGTTGACGTAAATCACCAGTTGACCCGTATTCGTCCCAATGGGCCTGGTCGTGGCCGCTTTGCTGATTACGATATGCGCGGTGGCACCGGACCATTGTTGGTCGCCACGTTTAGTCATGACCATGAAGCTATTGAAGTGTTGCTGGCTAATGGCGCCGAAGTGGATCTGGCCAATGTATTTAAGATCACACCATTGATGTATGCCGCTGGCATGTCCGGAAACGGCCGTGGACCAGGCGGTGATCTTGAGGGCATTCAGGAACGTGCCATCAAGACTATCGATTTACTGCTGGACGCCGGTGCGAATATCAATGCCCAGGTCACTGACAGTCACACCTTCACTGGCCAGTTGGATACCTATATCCAGGGTCGTGATAACGAAGGTCGTACAGCGTTGCATAATGCTGCCGAACTGGGTTGGGATAAAGTGGTCGCCCATCTGCTGGAACGCGGCGCAGATCCCTCCATTGTCGATGCCGATGGCCAGACTGCTCTTGATGAAGCCCTGGCCCCGATAATGAATGGCCCTGCCGGACGCAGCCGACCGGAAAGCGGTGATCGTGAGGCTACAGTAGCACTGCTGAATGTTGCTCTGGCCACATCAGAGTAATCTGACTCATCAGCAATAAAGGTGCCTGCAAGCACAAAGCACCTTTATCTTGCCCCTTGCCCCTTGCCTCTCAATCATTTGACCAGGAAAGCTTCTTTTATTCACAACGCTACAAATTTGGAAATAAGTTTCGCTACTATCCACCTTGCCTAAGATAAGCAGCTGCCCCCAATAGACCCGGGTACTCCGCGCTAATAATACAGGTGGGTATTTTTTCATTATAGGAGCGGTAACGCCCTTTTGCCTCGAAACGCTGGCGAAACTCGCTGGCTTTAACAAAATCGATAAATCTGGGCACTATCCCTCCAGCAATATAAACCCCGCCAAAAGCTGCTGTTGCCAGGGCCAAACTGCCGCAGTAGGAACCCAGCATGGCACAAAAAAGATTCAGCGTTTTCAAACAACTGGCAGAGGCATTAGTAAGCGCCAGCTCGCTAATCTGCTGCGCACTTAATGGTGGCGCATCAATACCCTCTATTTCACAGATAGCGGAATGCAGCTCCGAGAGCCCAGGACCAGATAAAATCCTTTCGGCCGAGACGTGACCATATTTGCGATGAAAAATTTTCCATATTTCCATCTCATAAGGTGAGTTGGGTGCAAAATCCATATGACCACCTTCACCAGGTAGTACCTGCCAGACATTCCCGACTCTCGTCAATATCGCCACTCCTAATCCGGTACCGGGACCACAAATCAATGCCGGTTTTTCAGGATCAATATTACCTGCCCCAACCTGAATCTTTTCGGTATCGGCAAGCAAGGGAATAGCCAGACCAACGGCATGAAAATCATTAATGATGTTTAGCGTTTTTAATGACAACTGCCGTTTCAATTCCAGAGTTGAAAAAGACCAGTTGAGATTGGTCATGGCTACCTGATCTTCTGTGAACGGACTGGCGATCGCCATACATAAGCTCATGACTTCAAGCTGATGTTTTTCAATATAGGATGAAAACACTTCTGCGGGCCCGGAAAAATCAAGACAGGACCAGCACTCAACAGCTGTCAAATTATGATTCTCATCGAGAGTCGCTATGCGACAGTTCGTTCCCCCGATATCCATGACTACTTGCATTATATTGTTACGACTTTCGCCCCATATAATTAGAATTGCTAAAAATGAATTCGAATAAGTCTAACACTTCTTTTACGGTTCAGACTTTACCCATATAAAACTTGATTCAACTGAGTTCATTCCCTTACCCTGCACATTGTCCTTTAGCCGGGTAATAAGAATAAATAATAAACAGACAAATGCTATGAGCTCAGTTAAGCCCCATCACTCCAGACGTACCATCCTGTTTATCACGGCGGTAGTGGCTATGGGAGGGCTTTTGTTTGGTTACGACACCGGGGTTATTTCAGGCAGTCAGCTCTACTTTACTGAATTTTTCGGATTGACCACCGGTGAACAGGGCTGGGCTGTCAGCAGCGCTATTTATGGCTGTCTGTTTGGCGCTTTAGCCAGTGGTTACCTTACAAAGCAAATCAGCCGAAAATATACCCTGCTGCTATCGGCACTGCTTTTTATTGTGTCTGCCTGGGGCTCCGGCATGGCGAACTCACTACTGGAGCTTTCTGTTTATCGAATTATTGGCGGCCTCGGCGTTGGCATGGCATCTATGGCAGCGCCTATGTATATAGCAGAAATCTCGCCGCCAAAAGAACGCGGACAAATGGTTTCCTTCTACCAACTGGCGGTTGTTATCGGTTTTTTTGTGGTGTTTCTGGCCACCTATTTTATTGGCAATGGCAGCGTTAATTTCGTTGCCTCATTTAATGAGAACGATCTGCATATCTGGAATGTTGAACAGGGCTGGCGAATCATGTTCTGGTCTGAACTGATTCCGGCGGGATTATTTTTTGTTTTATTATTTTTTGTTCCCCATACACCACGCTGGTTAGTGTTGAAAAAAAGAACTGAACAGGCGAGAAATGTTTTAAGCCTTATTACATCCAATGCAGAAGAAGCCAGACTCGAGCTGGAAGATATCAAACTGTCATTTTCCGAAACCCCGAAACATCACAAAGTTACCCTGGCTAGCAAAGGCATCGCTTTCATCCTGTTTCTGGGCATCATGCTGTCGATTTTTCAACAAACCACTGGCATTAACGCCATTCTTTATTATGGCGCCGAGATATTCAGCAATGCGCTTGGCTATGGCCCGGAAGACGCACTGAAACAGCAGTTATGGACCGCTGGCGTCAATCTGGCATTCACCTTTATCGCAATTTTCAGTATCGACAGATGGGGAAGAAAACCCTTATTGCTCACAGGGATCGCAGGTATGTTTCTGGGCTTGAGCATTCTTGCCTTAACTATTTACAGCAGGCAAATGGGCGTAATTTCCTTACTCGCCATTCTCCTGTTTATTGGTTCCTTTGCCATGTCCATGGGACCAGTAGTATGGGTACTGCTGTCAGAAATTTTCCCCAACACCATACGCAGTATTGCCATGTCTATTGCGGTTGCAGCCCAGTGGTTATTTAACGCTATCGTTGCCAACAGTTTTCCCGTCGTTAATGGCAGCCAGTTAAACAATGAGGCCTTTAATGGAGTACTGCCTTATCTGATTTTTGCCTCATTTTGTTTGATCACATTTGTCTTCGTCTGGCGCCTGGTGCCTGAAACCAAAGGCAAAACACTGGAAGAACTTGAAGCACTATGGACCGGGGAAAATGTTTTTCATGAGGCCGATGAAATCGAACCTGACAGCTAGGAAATTTTAAAAAAGAAACCGGCACAGCACACCAAGACTATGCTGCACCGGTTTTCGATACAATTGAATAAATATCAGGGCGAACTGCTCATCTCGGCAAGACTGCGTAATTGCTTCACATCATCAATGCCGCCCATGTTATTTACATTGGTAAAGCCCGCCGCTTCAAGAATTTCCTTGGCCTGACCGGCACGGTTGCCACTGCGGCAATAAAGATTGATTTCATCGTCCTTGCCATAAGCCGCAGCAAAGGCATCCACATCAATGGTAGCCAGTGAAATATTCAGATCACCATCAATATGGTTCTCGCTGTATTCCTCCACCGTTCTGACATCAATCCAGACCGGATCAGACATACTGGCACACGCGGCCAGTGTACAAAGGGAAATTGCGGCAATAACTTTAACTATAGCGTTCATTGTTGGCTTCCTTTTTCAGGTATCAATCGTTGTTAAAAATGAAATCTCACTATTGAAATTCACACACTGGCTTTCACTTCTGCGGATCCGGGAGACTTAAGCTCTTGAGCCCTACTCTGCGTTTAATTGTTCGTAGTAGTCACGTATTGGTTGAAAGGGTCCGAACTGATGCTGCTCCTGTGGGAAAGGATCGGCATAAGGCAGATAGGGACTGTCCACCGGTTTGCGCCACAGCTCGGGAAAATCCACTTCCAACTCTGCCTTGATGGGGCGCGGTTGGGAATTAATATAGGCAGACACATCGTAGGCTTGATCATCCGTAAGATCTGGCATGCCCAATGGCATGCGCGCCTTGATAAAGCGCGCCGCTGTGAGCACCCGTGTCATACCTGCACCATTGTTATAACTTTCAGGTCCCCATAGTGGCGGAAACACATAACCATCCAGCAGATCTGCTGTTTGTTTTAAACCCAATCCGTCTGCCCCATGACAAACCTGGCACTTTGCTTCATAGACTACTTTTCCGGCATCGATACTGGCTTTACGCTGAGGCTCCACAAAGGCTGGCGGCTCAAACGCCCGGGTTTTCTCATCACTCATAATGTTGTACTGCTGGCCCAGACCCAGGATATAACTTTCCATGGCAATCATTTCCACACTGTCCCGCGGCAAAGGTTTACCGTTCATGCTGCGCTGCATACAGCCATTGATGCGATCCCTGAGATCACCTTCACCACCGTCACGACCAGAGAAACGCGGATAACGCGATGCCGACTGCAACAATGACAGCGTACCTGGCGTAGTACCGGATTCAAGATGGCAAGAGGCACAGTCAAGACCATTACCGGAATAGCGCATGGCAGGATCCGGCTGCTCAGGACCCAGCAGGCGAGTGGTTTCACGTAATAATTGCTGGCCATAGGCGGCAGTGGCGGCCGCGGGCACAACTGCTGATTCTTCCTGCACCGGCCCCCTGTTGAGACCGTACAGTATGACTCCAATGCCTAACAGGCTGGTTGCGCCGAGTACCAGTATCACGCCATGACTGATATTACGTTCGCTCATAGTTTTTCTCGTTGCTGATTAACTTCACTGTCTTTTTGCCGCGTGTTTATTTCATCCGCGTGCTGGCAATACTTTTCAAAATTATTCAGCTGTTGCTGAAACAGGTATTTCGGTTTCTCAATGCGGGCGCGCAGTTCACTGCGCATTCCCCAGGCCAGTAAGAAAACCAGCGCCAGACCCACAGAGGTTAGCACAATGATATCGATAATCATGGCCCGGCCTCATAAAACTGACGCAGATAATAACTCACTGCCAGTATCTCTGACTCTGATAGACGATCGGTCCAGGGCGCCATGGAGGAACCCTCGATACCATTGTTCAATACGCGGACACTTTCACCCAGTGAGGGCCTTTGGCTGGTAAAATCTGTGGGAGCTATTGCTAACTGGCTGACAGCAAAGCCCTGGCCATCACCAGCATCACCGTGACATTGAGCGCAGTTATTCTGGTATACCTGCTCCCCTGTTGCCAGCTGATTCTGATCGGGTGGCGCTATAGACTCTTCCACAGCGAATGCTTTCACATAAGTTGCCAGCGCAGTTAAACCAGCAACCGGAATATCCCGCCAGGCCGGCATCGCGGTACCAGGCACACCATGCCAAAGCACCTGTGCCAGACGCTGCCAGGTAAAATCATACTGCGTGAGATTTACCGGACGTGGTCTTAGCCAGTCAGCAGCCGGGCCATTACCCGTGCCATTCTCACCATGACAACCGGCACATAAAGTCAGCCAAAGCTTTTCTCCGGTTTCTCCACTTTCTGACAAAGCGGCAGAGTCAAGTACAGGAGTTTCGCCTGATGCTCGGGCCATACCAGGATGCGCATTTAAAAGCGGCGAGCTCACGGCCATTTGCGCCCATTTATGCTCGGGATAAAGCGCCCTCACCCTTTCATCTGCATCCGGCCATGCCAGGTCCCTGGCTCGACCCAATGATTCAAGATATGCCACCAGATCAAGCGCTTCCTGCCTGGGCTGGTCCACACTGCCGTTAAAAAAGGCATTGTAGGACGGCATGATTGACCAGGGCACCACACTGCGCGGTGAATACAGATGTGCCAGATGCCATTCGCGATTGCGGGTGCCGCTGCTGCGCGACAGATCTGGTCCTACCCGACGGGTCCCCCACATATGTGGCGTATCAAACTGGCCTTCCCAGGCCAGAGTAGGTGCGCCAAAGCGACTGATATCCGCTTCTGTATAACGTATTTGCTGGGTATGACAATAGGAACAACCTTCCCGTGCATAAATCTTTCTGCCACGAGCTTCTGAGTCAGACAGGGCATAAAGGTCGGGCGGAGACATGGCAGCAATCTGCCGATCCAGTTCTACCCCGGGCCAGACACCCAGCAAGCCCACTGAGAGGATAAAAAACCCAATAGCCGCGCTTGCCGCTACCCGGTATGACATGCGTAAAAAGTGCGCAGGGGACACCGGGGGTTGGTTAGCATTCTCCATTGCGCTGGCTTTGGCAATGGCCTCTTCATTAGAACGCTGGCTGGATAGCAGTCTTACGCCTGCGCCTTTTTCACCACTGCACAAGCCATAAAACAGCAGAATAAATCCAGCCACGATGGGAATCGCCGAAAGGGAACGAATCATCCAGTAGGGTCTGGATTGCTGCACAGATTCATACCAGGGCGACCCGTTTTGCCACAGCTGGGCCTGAACCAGACCGGCAATGGTCAGATCAATAACCATAATGCTGATGCCAATCACCAACAGCCAGAATGACCACAACAGGGCGCCGGCGTTATAGCGCGCCCAGGGAATACGTTGCCAGCTGTGAATAATGCCGCCAATACCGGCAAAGGTAGCAAAGCCAAGCATGGCGAGATGGGAATGCCCTATCACCCAGTCGGTAAAATGCACCACCTGGTTCAGTGACATTTGTGCCTGCAGGGCACCCTGCACACTGACAATCAGGTAAAAGATCGTGGCCACCAGAACAAACCGCAGGCCGATATCTTTTTTTAGCATGTTCGAGCCACGCAAAGACATCAGCAGGTTGGTCACCACCACAATGACGATCACCCCCAACAATGCGGAGGCTGCAATAGCGCCTAACTGGGCCGCCATGGGAATCACCGAGAATACATAATGATGGGTGCCATTGAGGGGGTAGAGAAAAAACAGCCCCCAAAATCCCAGCATGGAAAGGAAGTGACTATAGATGGGCCTGACGGTTACGGCTGGAATAACAAAATACAGTATCGATAAAGCCAGTGGCGTTACAAACAGCCCCACCGCATCATGAATCCAGAGACCGGTAAAAGCAGCGCTTTTGGCCCCGGGCACCAGATCAGGAATGATATTGCCCATGGGATAGGCCAACAGGGTAAACACCAGCGCACCGATGATATACCAGCTGGAAACATAGAGATCTTCCAGGCCATTTTTAAAAAATGGGGGGAGGAACTGCACTGCAGCCAGCACCAGCGCGAGAATAACGAAGACATCAATAACAACCGGAAACTCTGCCCATTCAATCGGCTGACTCACACCACTGAGCACAAGCAACCAGCCCGGTAGCATGACTACAAAATTCCATAGCCCGAATATCCAGCGTCCCAGTGTTGGGCTGCAAACCCTGCGCCCGGTCAGCACAGGTACGGCATGATAGAGAAAGGCCAGGAAGGCATTCCCCAGCCAGCCCAGCATGATGCCCTGGGTATGGGCATAGCGCATTCGACCCCAGGCCATGGAGTGCCAGGGCCCCAGTACATCAGGTAAAAAGAATTGCAGGGAAATGGCGATGCCGCACAGAATAGCGAACAGCACACACACCAGCGCGGCTATGCTGTGGGCATAGACCAGCCAGGTGTCTATCAGGTTATGCGCAGGGATTTCCGTTTCAGGACGGGAAGCCGACGTTGCTTCACTCATATGGCATGTTTATCCCGCATGCTCATCCCGCATGCTCATCCTGCATACAATAGGCTATACCCGTATTCCTGGGCTCGCGTCATACCCATAACACCGGCGGGTACAAAGCGGGCGTTGGGAATGGCACCTGCCATCAGCTCGGCAACCACATCATCAGTCTCCTGACCGGTACTGCCAGCAATCATACCGGCAATGCCGCGAGTGGCTGTGGCACAAATAGCAAAATGTACGCCTCTTTCTATAATGGATGGAATGCTGGCCCTGGCGAATGGTCCACTGGCCAGATTCAAAATATTTCGTGTTGGCACTTCCTTGGTTTCAGGGTCGGTGAGTTGCATACGGCCATTGAGTAATTCACCGTATTTTTCCCAGATGGCATCACCATAACCAAAGGCTGTTGAACCATGGCGGTAGCAAATAATCATGGCGTAATCTTCGTCGGCCCCATCATAGGCTTCGACATGGGCATTCATAATATTGAAGGCATAACGCAGGGCATCCTGACCTCCCACGACAGTGGAAGTATCGATAAATACACGATGGCTACCGGAAAGCTCATCGAACCAGGCATCATCTGCATGCCGGGCAGGTTGAAAGTTTGTTGCACTTGTCTGTGCGCGGGCATCCGGTGAGGCCGCTGTCACGGCCAGTCCTGCCACGACTGCTCCCATGCCAGCCATCACAGCGCGGCGTTGTACTTTTTCATCATCTGTTTTTTTCATCATGCTTACATTTTGAATTGCCATCCCCGGGTTAACTTTCAATTTGCTGATTATTTTTAATCTATCCGAAAATTACTTATAAATGACCATTTACCGATCAGTATATAGCAGTATAAAAGGATCAGGGAATTGTGGCTATGCAAAGGCTTTGATAAGCGACTAAATGCCTTATTGTTTGTTGCACTATTGATATGCAGCAACTCTTTCAGGGCGTCACAGGGACATAAAGCAGGATAACGCTTTCTGAAGATCGGGTCTGAGAGCAAAAGGGTTTGGCTTGAGGTTTACAACACTTGAGGTTTACAACAACAGCAGCCGAATCAAAACTCATCTTCCACAGTCGCAGCTGCGCACTGGTTTTTGGGAACTGCTGATCGGCCATCGCGCTTGCAACGTTCGCTGCAATATTTCACCTCGTCCCAGCAGCGCCACCACTTTTTGCGCCAGGCAAATGGACGCTGGCAATGCTGACAAATTTTTTCAGGCAGATTAGCCTTGTGGTGAGCCATTACCGGTTTAGATCGCCTTGACTACCGCGCCATCTAAAGGACAGCTTCAATAGCCGCCTGCAGTTTTCTGCTGTCAGGCTCGACACCACTGCGGAACAGCTCGATGACATTACCGTCTTTATCCACCAGGTATTTATTGAAGTTCCAGTTAGGTCGTTTGGTTTCATTGGCCAGATGCTGAAATACCGGATGGGCATCGGAACCTTTAACATTGATCACATCGGTCATGGCAAAAGTCACACCATGATTGATGTAGCAAATATCGGCTGTTTTGGCTGCATCATCGTCTTCCTGGTTGAAATCATCAGAAGGAAAGCCGACAACCACAAGCCCTCTGTCTTTATAGCGTTGATAGAGCGCTTCAAGGCCGGTGAACTGGTAGGTATAGCCACAGTAGCTGGCGGTATTGATCAGCAGTACCGGCTTACCCGCCGTTTGTGCACACAGATCTATTATCTGGCTTGAATGCAGTTTATTAAGCTTGTGATCCAGCCATGGCGCACAGTTTTTCTGCGCAGTCTCCACTCCATTAATTTCTTCTTGGGCAAAGACAGAATTACTGAACCCAAAGAAAGCCAGTAAAGAAAACAGTGGAAACACCAATTTGAGTTCAGCCAGTTTAACCATGATCAAAATTCTCCGATATTCAATAAGACGACTTACTGTAGTTTTCTGCTATATACGGCAAAAAACCATGGCAGGATTACAAGGAGTCCGTCTCGCCCCTGACCTTATCTAATAGTCACTATCTACTGGTGTACTGCCAGGCGCACGACTATCTCATGATAGGCCTGCACAAATTTGTATAATTCCTGTTCCAGAATGCGTTCCTGATCACTGTGTGCCCCGTAACCCAGCGGACCATCCTCGCGATCGATGCCCGGACCGACGCCGTAACAGCTAACGCCCATGGCACGCACATAACTCATATCAGTGGCGCCAGTACTCATCCTTGGAATGACAGGTACGCCATAGTGTTCCCCATAAACCTGTTCAATGACCCGAAAAGCTTCGGTATCCAGACTCACTGCTGCACTGGGGCGAACCAGTGCATCGTCCCAGGTCACTGAAATCGCCTCATCATCCACCACGGCGGCTATCGCCTCAAGGAAACTGTCAAAATCCTATTCCGGCAACAGGCGTACGTCCAGGGAGGCGCTGCCGGCTGAAGGAATAACATTGTAGCGGTAACCAATATTCATGATGGTCGGGGTAACCGTATTATGAAGCAGTGCAGCGGTAGCGGGCTTATTATCGAGCATCCAGAGCATGGCTTCTTCAGCTGCCCGGGAGCCAGGGTTAAGCAGAGCCCGATAGCGAGCCGCAGCTTCGGGCGGAGAAATCTCGGCAAGGCGGGCCAGCATGGTGGTCGTGGTGTCGCTCAAACGAACAGGTTCCTGCCAATCCGCCAGGGCTGTGATTGCCTGACCAAGACGCACCACCGCATTATTTCGCGTGGGAACGGAGCCATGCCCGGCAACGCCGGTGACATTCAGTACAGCAGTACGGCGCTTCTTTTCACCGGACTGGATGCCGGCAAACAGTGCCGCGCCATTTTCGCGGGTCACGCTGCCACCTTCAGCAAGACAGTACTGGGCATCAATAGCATCGGGATGCTCACTGGTCATAAACTCGATACCCCACTGCACGCCGCCTTCCTCACCAGCCTCGGCAAGAAAAATTACGTCGCGATCCAGGGTTACGCCACTGCGTTCCAACAACAGCATGGTCATCAGTGAGGCCACCAGATTGTCCTTGTCATCCACCACCCCGCGACTATAAATCCACTTGTCATCCAGCGTGCCGCCAAAGGGCGGAAAGCTCCATTTTTCCGGATCGACAGTCACCACATCAAGATGCGCCATCAGCAGTAATGGCTGCTTGCTGCCATTACCACGCAGTCGGGCTACCAGGTTGGCGCGGGCAGGATCACGGCTGTAGATTTCTACATCAATACCTTCAGCAGTAAGTATGTCTGCCAGCTGTTCCACCAGCACGGTTTCGTTACCTGGCGGGTTCGAAGTATCGATGCGAAGCATGTCCTGAAAGCGTTGCAGGGTTTCCTGATTGATCAGATCCCAATCCGCTTCAGCGGCATTGGCGGAAACAAATAAAAAACTGAAAATAATCGAAATCAACAGTCGACCTGAGATTCTTATAATTGGCATTGCTTGCTCCGTTGGTCAAGAAGGAGTCGAAGACTCCTTCTTGCTTAAACATTTTTATGACAGAAATATAAAACTGGCATCAATTATGTATGTCATTGAGTGGCATGTTAACAGGAGATTGAAAGACTCCTGAAAATATACACTTCCTGGAAAACTGCTGCACCGGGATTGTGCGCTTATGCCTGAAACGGGCAAATTTTGCGTCATATCGGCACATCGTTTTTTAGAATGGCAGGTGAAAAACATCTGTTAAACGAGGACATTGATCATGGGTACTCGGAATAATCAAAAAATATAATAATCGTTACTGCAAGATTATTACTGAAACAGGATTATTCAGTCTTTTAAGTCCCATTATTACCCCGGCTGCTTTTTTGCCGTTATACTTTCTACCGAATTACAGGCATCAGGCCTGCGTCACTAAAATATCCAGACAGGGAACAGCATATGTCAGACAAGCCAATCAATAAAAAGCCAACGGTGGTAATTGTAGCGGCCCTGCTATGTATTGGATTTATTTCGCCTGCAGCATTCAGCCAGACCAAACAAACAAAAGGCTCCTTCAAGGATGTATTTCGTCAGCTGGATGAAATCCTGCCGACGCCGAATGCTTACCGTACTGCTTCAGGCGCACCGGGTAACGCTTACTGGCAGCAGCAGGCTGATTATGAAATTGAGGCCACCCTGGATGAGGACAACCAACGCATTATCGCCAGCGAGCGCATAACCTACAGCAATAATTCACCGGACACCCTGCCCTATATCTGGGTACAACTGGATCAAAACCGTTTCCGTGATGACTCCATCGGCCGTACTACCGGCACCACCGGTAGCGACCGCATTTCCTTTGCCGGTATGCGCCTGGAACAACATGCGGCAGAACGGGAATTTGGTTTTGAAATTCAGCGTGTTGCCCTGCGCAATGGTAATGCACTGGATTACACCATCAACGGCACCATGATGCGCATTGATCTTTCCATGCCCCTGCGCAGTGGCCAGTCAGTCACTTTTGAAATCGACTGGGAACATAATATTACTGACTCCGACATCATGGGAGGTCGAGGTGGTCTTGAACATTTCCGTGACAGCGACACCTACCAGTTTGCGCTGGCCCAGTGGTATCCCCGAGTGGCCGCCTATACCGATTACAACGGCTGGGTGAACAAGCAGTTTATCGGACGTGGAGAATTTACCCTGGAATTTGGTGACTTCGACGTATCTCTTACCGTCCCTGCAGATCACATTGTTGCCTCTACCGGCGTGCTGCAAAATCCCAACCAGGTACTTACTGCGCAGCAGCGTGATCGACTTGACCAGGCGCGCGAATCCGATACGCCTGTTTTCATTGTTACTCCCGAGGAAGCCGAAGCCAATCAGGCAGAGGGCACCGATGACATGGTCACCTGGCGCTTTGAAGCAGAAAATGTGCGCGACTTCGCCTGGGCCAGTTCACGCAAATATATCTGGGATGCCATGACCCATGTACAGGAAGGCGCCGAGTATGAGGAAGTGCTGGCCATGTCTCTTTATCCACCGGAAGCAGAACCTCTGTGGTCAAAATATTCCACTCATGCAGTGGCTCACACTATGGATGTGTATTCGAAGTTTTCCTTTGAGTATCCCTATCCCGTAGCGATTTCGGTCAATGCCTGGGAATCCGGTGGCATGGAATATCCGATGATCACCTTCAATGGTTACCGCCCGGTGGAAGATGAAGACACTGGCGAGCGCACCTATTCACGTCGCGCCAAGTACGGCCTGATCTCGGTGGTTATCCATGAAATTGGTCATATCTACTTCCCCATGACGGTGAATTCGGACGAGAGACAATGGACATGGATGGACGAAGGTCTGAATACCTTCCTGCAGTTTCTGGCGGAACGGGAGTGGGAAGATGACTACCCTTCCCGGCGCGGCGATCCAAAAAATATCGTGGATTACATGCTCTCGCAAAATCAGGTTCCTATAATGACCAACTCAGAATCCATTCTGCAATTCGGTAACAACGCCTACGCGAAACCCGCTACGGCGTTAGTAGTATTACGGGAAACCGTTATGGGACGCAGCCTGTTTGATTTCGCTTTCAAACAATACAGTGAACGCTGGATGTTCAAAAGACCAACTCCCAGTGACTTCTTCCGCACCATGGAAGATGCCTCCGCAGTAGATCTGGACTGGTTTTTCCGTGGCTGGTTTTACTCCACCGATCATGTGGATATTGCACTTAATGATATTCGCGAATACCAAGTCTCCACCCAGGACCCTGAAATAGAATTCCCACTTGACCGGGAAGAAGCTGATGATGATCCGGAGTCACTCACCAAACTGCGTAATGCAGATATTGAAAAACGCGTAGATCGCTTTCCTGAACTGAATGACTTTTATAATGAAAACAATGAATTCACGGTGTCCAATAAAGATCGCAATGACTACACCAGTTTCCGCGATGGCCTGGAAGACTGGGAACTGGAGGTTCTCGATAAAGCTATTGCCGATGGCTCACTGATTTATTTCCTGGACTTTGAAAATATTGGCGGCCTGGTCATGCCCATTCCGCTGGAAATCAAGTATGCGGATGGCAGTAGTGAAAGCAAAATGATTCCTGCGGAAATCTGGCGCTATGACTCTCACGCTGTCACACATACCTTGATTACACAGAAGGAAATCGAATCGGTGGAAGTGGATCCCATGCTGCAGATTGCCGATGCCGACATCGGCAACAACAAATTACCGCGGGAAATTCAACGCTCACGTATCGAGCTCTACAAAAGTGATACCAAGCAGCGTGACCTGATGGCGGATATGCTGGTGGAGCTGAAATCAGCTGAGACCGGTGACGAAGAAGAACCGTCTGCCGATCTTCCGCTGGAAGAAACCGGCGAGTAAGCAAACCGTGCCACTTCTTAACCTACTGAATATCAGCAACTGGAAATCCAGCTTGCTGATATTTACTGCATCGCCCAGCGCATGCCTTTTGAAAAGAACTTTTTTAGCGGGTCTTTGCAGTTTGCTGTTAATACCTTTTTACGCGCAAGCCCATCGCGAAAAAACCGTACTCACCACCATCACCTGCAACCCGCGTACTGAACTGCTGGAAATCGTACACAGGACTTTTGCCCACGACGTGGAGCATACACTGGGCAATCATCTGCAGGCACAGGGTGGCCTCGACAATCTAGAGGCCCAGGCGCGAATCAGTGTTGAGCTAAGCAACAGCTTTATGCTCTGGGACAGCAAAGGTAAAAAAATTCCGCTGACATTGATAGGCGCGGAACTGGAGGCCGAGTATTTTTTTATCTACCAGGAAGCACCCTGCTCTGCGCTTTCCGAAATTACCAGTGTGCACCATGAAATGCTGCGCAACTACTGGCCCGACATGACCAATTATCTTAACTTCTATTTTGCTCCTGACGAAGACACCGGTACGCGCTCGCTGATTTTTGCCAGTGATTCCGGCATTCAAACCTTATAGACTATTTCGCTGCCAAAAAATCATTTCAGTGTTAAATGACCGAAACATGCCGGCACATGAAAGTTTGGCGTGTCACCACTTAAGGTGGGACTCCAGGCCAGAAAAGCGCAGGATTCTGCAGTACACGACCATGATGATTTTGGATCATGGGATTGCTGAGAGACAATGCGAAAAAAATTAAGTCGATAGTGCTCCTGCAAGCTTCCCAATAGAGACAAGGGAATTATTATCTTTCCGTGCCAGGAATTTTCTCCTTTAACTACCGAAGTTTGAATACCCGCATCACGACCAGCAAAAAATTCCAAAAGGTTATTACTGCCGGTGCCATCAGGGTTTGTCACCCAAGCGGAAAACAATGCACCATTGGGATTTAACTCAATTTCCAGATAGCGCATTGGTGTTTCTGCCCCTGCAGAAATGAATACTTCAAACACTTCCTGATTCCACATGGCTGAGTTGTCATGGGTATAGGTATTATGCTCAACATGGGGATTATGAAAAAAATCAAACGTAATCAGGATAACCTGCTTGTCTGCATCAACACTAAGATGAATAGACGCAGGTAATGATCCAGTACTGGCACCGGTCATTGTTGAACACAAGGGTGCAATTTCCAGAATACGTTGAGATTGGGATTGAGAGGCAGAGACTGCTAAATTAATACTCGGAATAGCCAAATGGTCTCCTTTCACACTGTACTTTTCAGCCTACACTAGGTGCGCATTTCATTACCGCAACAAGAGTCTGCAGAGTTTGATCAAATTCGCTATGATCGCGCATTGATTGGCATCGATAATATCAACAGAGAGCAGCAATGGACTATCGTTATATAGGTAAAAGTGGCCTGCGGGTCAGCCCCATATGTATGGGCACCATGAGTTTTGGTAGCTGGAGCGACAAGGCAGAGGCCTTTCGTATTCTGGATAAGAGTTATGAGCGCGGCATCAACTTTTTTGATACTGCTGAAATCTATCCGGTGCCCCCCGATGAAAAGACTATTGGCCTGACAGAAGAAATTTTCGGGGAATGGATCAAGACCAAGCCCAGGGATTCCCTGATTATTGCCACCAAGGTCACCGGTGCGGCTTCGGGTTGGATGGTGCCCGTTGTCCGTCATGGCCTGACAGCACTGGATCGTCATCATATCGAGACAGCGGTGGAAGGCAGTTTGCGGCGTCTGAACGTGGACTATATTGACCTTTACCAGATTCACTGGCCTGACCCCATTACCCCGATGCTGGAAACCATGGATGCGCTGGATCGCCTGGTGCAGGCTGGCAAAGTGCGCTATCTGGGCACTTCTAATGAAAACGCCTATGGCCTGACCAAAAGCAACACCATTGCCGATTACGAAGGCATGGCGCGCTTTCAGTCTATTCAGAACAATTTTTCCCTGCTCAACCGGCGCTTTCTGGACGAGCTTGCTAACGTCTGCCGCCGCGAGAATGTCTCACTACTGCCCTATTCGCCTATTGGCGGCGGTGTGTTGAGCGGAAAATACAATGATGGCCAGGTCCCGGAAAACGCCCGCTTTTCATTCTATCTCACTGCAGAAGATCCCCGTCAGCGTGCCATGGCTGAGCGTTTTGTGAATACCGGCACACTGACCTCCACTGCCCGATATGCAGACATAGCTAAAGAGGCCGGGATGTCTCCGGTCACGCTGGCCACCGCCTGGAGCATGCAATTTGATTTTGTTGCTTCTACCATCATTGGCGCCCGCTCGGCCGAACAGCTGGACGACAGCCTGGCAGCCTTTGATATAACCCTGGGTGATGAGGTACTGAAACAGTGTGATGCAGTGCACAAGGATTGCCTGTATCCCATGGGCTAGGGAAAGGGAGAATTCTGTCTTGCCCCCTTCTTTCCTTTTAAAAAATAAATTCCGTATTTGTGAAAGGAATTTGCCCGAAATCAAGTCTTAACTGGCGACGTACTAATAGCATGAATAGATCAGGGTGCGATTAAGATGTTCGTAGGTCTTTTTTTTAGATTATAGAAGGAGAATCATGAACAAACTCACTTTAAGGAAGCTCACAATCAACTGGCAAACCCCTTTTGTTTTATCGCTTCTGGTATTAATAGCGGCCTGTACTCCCATCGAAAGACAGCCCCGCATAGAACGAACCATGGGAGTTTCTGCAGGGCCTGACAATGTATTTAGCCAACCGGTTAGCGAAATTGTTCCTCAGCTCGCCAATGCCACAGGGACCGGCACCAACGGACGCGTTGGCAACGAAATGGTATTTTGGGGCTATCGCCTGCAAGATAACACCGGTGTTAACCTGTTCGCCTGCGCCATGCTGGATGACGTGGACTGTGACGACAGGATCGCAAAAATCTGTCCCGCTGGTGGCCAGGAACAGGCACGCGTTTATGAGCCTGGTACTGTAAGGCATATCAATTGTCGCCCAATAGGAGTAGCCGCACCGGGTGACCTGTTACCCAATTGTGAAGACTATGATAGAAGCTATGACCTGATGGTCGGCTTGATGCAATGTCAGTAAAACTGTTTTCTCAATGCCTTGATTTGCAATGGCCCTGAAGTTATTGGCTTTCTTCAGGGCCCAAAGCTTTTTCATCATATACCCTTCTTCAGCACAAATTTAGCCAATACATAAGCCCACTTCTTTTATTGCTTGTTAGCAATTTTTACTGAAGCCTGTCTATGACCTGGTTAATCCTTGAAGCAATATTGCAGGAATTATGGACATAATCCGCTTACCTGTTTACCCTGACCTTCCCTGTAGAAGAATTAAAAATACACGTAATGAAACCCAGCTGCTTTCCAGATAGGGGAAAAGGATTTCTATTCATACTATGCCTGGCATTTAATGCGCCAGTGTTGGCTAATGTGCAACTGACTGCCCAGCAAACTGCTGCCTTGAGCGGACTCTGTGATGGCTCGGAAAGTGGATTCGCCGCGACCAAGTTTCAGCAAGGAGTCCTCATTCTGGGTGATGGACAACCCGACCCCGTGCACGAGGACTTACCCGCCAGCATTCAGGCCGACTCCTATGCCGAGACCGGACTTATCCTGTGCCTTGATTACCATGAAACTGAAATTGACCTATGTGATTACTGGCTATTCGATGTGCCACGAGTAAGACTCGATGTCGAGGCCCGACTGATATCGGTGAGGTCTCCTGCAAACGCCATCAGTTCCATGAGCATGAATGGTCAGGAGCCACCCAGCTGCAGTCTGGCTGGCATTATTACCAGCAGGACCAAAAAAATCAGTGGCGAGGCACCGGATGCCTCTGCCCTGATGGATTTTCTCAATGCCAGTGGCGCCAATCTGAATGACTCGGACAGTGATGGCCTGAGCAATATGCTTGAACATATTTCCGGCACGGATCCCGAGGTATTCGATGAAGCGGACGTAACTTCACTGATAACAGTTAACGGTAGTACCCGTCTCGAGGTAGTGGAATCGGAAAACGTCACTCTGGCCCTGGATTTCGATCCCGGCAACTACAGCAATCAAACTGCCGACTATAGCGTGTGGATCAGTAATGGTGATCAGATCTTTTCCTACGTCCTTGGCAGCGGCTTTGAAGAAACGCCACTGCCGGAAATCGCTGTCAGGGGCAAAGCAAAAAAATTCCGTAATTTTCCGCTAACCACCTTACCTACTTTTGGCAGTGGTGATTACCAACTGAATTTTTCTGTCGCTATCGGTGGAGAAGTCATTAGCAATGCTTTTGCCATACTGTCGGTAATAGGCAATGAGTGGGTTTTTGAAGAAGTCGGATTACGTGCCGGCATAGACCATCAGCATGGATTTCTGCCGGAAGACGATGACCTGGCTGAAGAATTAACCTTGCTGGTCTCTGGTGTCGCTGCTGGCGATTATGACAAGGATGGATGGGTAGATTTATATTTTACCCAGGGCGATATCGGCAAAAATCTGCTCTATCGAAATCTTGGTAATGGCTCTTTCATCGAGGTGGCAGAAGAAGCCGGTGTGGATATTGCGCTCCCGGCAAATGTCATAGACGACGATACCCAGGCTCAAAATTCCGGCGCCACCTTTGCCGATTATGATGGCGATGGCTGGCTTGACCTGATGGTGAACGGGATCAACAAAACCACCCAACCGATTCTTTTCCGCAACAACCAGGACGGTACTTTTTCTGATGTTACACAGGTAGCGAAAATCCCCATCGTTTTTGAAAGTATGAGTTCCAGTTTTGCCGATTATGACAAGGATGGTGACCTGGATTTTCTCATCACCCACTGGATGAGTAACGCGCAGGAAAAACGCCTGTTCAGGCAAAACGCTGACAATACCTTCACCGATGTCAGTGAGACGGCAGGACTTGAAGAAGTCATTACCAATGGCTTTACCGGCAACTTTGCTGACATTAATAACGATGGCTGGCTGGACATTCTAATTGCCGCTGATTTTGGCACCAGCCAGGTCTTTATGAGTGATAGCGACGGCACCTTTACCACTGTTACCGGTCCTGAAATCACCGATGATTTTGGTATGGGCGCAACGGTAGGGGATTTTGATAATGATGGTGATCTGGACTGGTTTGTTACCAGTGTCTATGACCATACTCTGGAAAATCCGGAAGTCGATGGTAACCGTCTTTACAGCAATAATGGAGATGGTACGTTCACAGACATTACCGGAAAAACCAGAACCAGAGATGGTGGCTGGGGCTGGGGCACCTGCTTTGCTGACTTCAATAACGACGGCTTTCTGGATCTGTTTCAAACCAATGGCTATACCGGAGATCATAACCCCGATTTTGGTATCTACCTGGAAGATCGATCACGTCTGTTTGTGAATTTACAGGACGGCTCATTTGCCAACCAGGCAGAGATAAGGGGTGTGGATGATACCCATCAGGGTCGCGGTGTTGTCTGTTTCGACTATGACCGCGATGGTGACATCGATATCCTGGTGGCCAATAACCGCAGCCGACCCCGCTTGTATGAAAATCGCGGTCTCTATGGTCAACATTGGCTTGATGTCAGGCTGGAAGGCGAGGACAAAAATACCGAGGCCATTGGCGCGCGGATTTATCTCACCAGCAATGGTGTAAGCCAGATGCGCGAGCTTAGAGCCGGCAGTAATTTTCTTTCACAGGATCCCGTAGTAGCGCATTTTGGCCTGGGCAGCCAAACCGTGATAGAGGAAATACGGGTGGTCTGGCCATCTGGCAACGAACGTATCCTCACGAATGTAGACGCAGATCAAACGTTTTATATCTCGCCCTGAAGTCCCGGGCAGCTCACTTGTCTGGCGCTCAGGGATTACCAGAAAAATATTTCTGAGCCATCTGATAGGCATCCTGACCAATAGTGATTCCTATCAAACGTCCCGGAATATCATCCATCGGGGGATGAATACCACCCCATATCCGGGAAAGACTGGTCTGATCCGAGGCATCCTGATAGGTCGCCCACTGCAATACCACGTCCACCGAGGGCCCCTCTTCAAACACTAGAAATTCATTTTTTGGTGCAACAAATTCACCCAATCCCCCTGGAAAATAGGGACTGCCAGTAAACAGGGTCATCACTTCAGCCGCCGCCCTTGAAAACGTGCTGTGCCCGGAGAGATAGCCAGCGAATGGCGGTGAGACAAAGGTGGGTCGCTGATAGGGCCACCAGTTTTCCGCCAGAATCCAGCCGACCCCGGCATAATCGGATTGCGGATCGTCAACAAAGTCAGGGCCGCGCCAGGTATATAGCTTGAGCTTGCCGACATGCTCATCGTTGTCTCCGGCAAGCACATCACCACTTTCCACCAGCTCGATCAGGCCATCCACCAGCCCCATACCCTGGGGATCATAATTGGGTAGGGAGGAGGACGTGCGCTGACCCAGCTCGGCCATATGGCGAATGGCTGACACCGGCCGGGACGAATCGTAATAGCCCTTGATACCCCAGGCGGTTACTGCCGAGTCATGCATGGCACCACCAAGTACCAGGTAACCTTTCACATCCCATTCCAGATCACTGACCAATGCGCCACTACCGGCGATACGTTTTTCCAATAAGGGGTCATCTGTCACATGATTGAAAATAGTGAACCAGTGTCCGGGGGGGGTTTCCGAATCCGGCCCATCTGCCCAGAACTCAGCCAGTACCCGCGTATAGTCACCCCGGGGAACCAGTTGAGATTGATAGGGTTGACCGGTCACAGGATTTAACGCATGACCGGAAGAAGGATCACCGCCATTTATCTGATCAAAAAATTGAGTCATCTGGTCCTGATTTACCGGATAGTCATTAACCCGATCAAGGTTGCCGGAAGCCGCCGGAGAAATATCCCACAGCACGCCATCATCGGGATCCAGATGGGAAGACCAGTGCACGACGGTCTCAAAATTCCATTGGAAAATGGCCTGTTGATCTTCTTCTTTTAACAGGGCATGGCTGCCGGGGTCATGATAAACCTGCCATTGGGCGCCATCACGCTGATAAGTGGTACGATCGGAATCTTGCAGGGCAAACGGTAACACTGAGCCCCATTCCGGACTGACAAACTCCGGTGTGGATTGATTGAACACGTTACCACTTTGATCCCTGAAAACCTCAAAGGAAAGCGGCTGCCAACGATCCGGATCACTTAGTGTGGTATTGCCCGGGCGCTCGGGAAACATGGGCTCATTAAGCGGCTGGTAAATCAAAGAGGCATAGTCATTGCTTTCATTTGCCCCATCACTCAAGCCATAGTCAATGACGCATTGTGCTATATAGTTACCCAACGCTGCCGCGGATCCGCTGCTGTAATTTGTTGACTCAAATTCTGCATCAAAACCCGATAACAACATCAGATCTTCATAGATGCCCATAACACTTTCAGCATCCGGCGCATCAGCAAAACGGTGCTTGAGCAGTTGATAAGCGGCATAGCTAATGGCTTTACGCTGCGCATCCTGTTTGTTCTGCGGCGCGCTGAAACCATTAAAATTACAGCTGAAACCATGAAGGTTTTGCCCCAGCAGATAATTACTTGCAGCCCCCTGCTCTATCACCGCCCAGGCGTCATACATGGCCACTGCAGTATGGAAAAGATTGCGCGCATGCACGGTTGGTCGCGCCAGATCACCGCGAATACTTTGCAGTAGAGCTTCGTTCCATACCCGTGCCGCCGAGTGATCAAGATCATAACGCAGGCGTCTGGCAGCAATCACAGTAAAAGTATACTCATCGGTTGACGAATCAAGAGATACATCCATCACCACATCGGCAAAGGCAACACCATTGCTAAATTTTACCAGCGGTAAAACCAGTCCCTGTTCATTACTAAAATAGGGCATCTTTGCCATATCATGAACTACAGCACTATAACTGTTAAGAATGAATTGTGGTCGAGCAGCGTCAGGATCAAAGGCCAGACAGACATCATAGATGCTGTCATCCTTACTCAACTGCATGGGAAAACACAATTGTCCACTGCCAAGGTTAAAATTGGCGACGGCGACCTCTCTTTCCTGCGCAGTTAAACTGCTACTCAGAAGGAAGCCTGACAAAAAGAGTAGAGTAAATGTAAAGTGCCTGCTCAGCATTAAAAGTTTCTTAAAAGCTATTTAAAGGTTATATGAAAATTAAACTGAAAGTTTCTGACAAACGTCTATCAAAAAAACAAACCAGTATGATTAATTTAAAATGGATTATTGCAGTCATTATGTACGAATAGGATATTGACAGATGCATCAAATAATTTCGCCCATCCCGGAAAAAATATTCATAAAACGGCAACGACCATTCGGAAACAAGGGCTTGCAGGCAAACTGATTATTCAAGTGAATATATCCTGATCACTTATTGAACCCTTACTATTTACATGATTGAACTGCAAAAAGCGCTACTATATACTGATTTTCCAGGGTCACGGGCTTGCAAAGACACAGTTGACATAAAAAGATCCTCAAACATTAAATGCCCACGTACATTAAAAATACAATCCATTCATTCAATAAACATATAAAGAACCTGCACATGACATCACCCAGCTTACTGGTTAAAGGATTGCTCCTGGCAATTCTCTCTACTTACTGCCTGAGCACTTTTGCCCAGGAAACTGACTTTACCGATTGCCGTTCAATCACCGATCGTCAAGCCCGTTATGCCTGTTACGACCGGATCGAAGCCAGTGAAGTCAGCAGTGTGGTTGAGCTGGAAAGGCCTGCTCCTCGCGCCAATCCAGACAATTTACCTGTAGTTAGTTTGCCCACAAGAAACCGTGAGGTCACCAGTGATGAGCCAGCCATGGAAAATCAGCAGGTGACTGATCCGGGCGCAGGCCAGGAAGAAATAGAAGATTTTGGCCGCAACACCGAGACTGCCAACTCAAGCCAGTCAACAAGGATAGTGGAAGGCGATGAAGGACAGAAGGAACTGATAGCTACCATTGCCTCAATCAGGCAGATTGGTCAGGGCATGTCAGTAATCACCTTATCCAGCGGTCAGAAATGGCAGCAGATGATTACCAAGCGCTATTTCCTTAAAGAAGGCGAGGAAGTCAGGATTTACCCAACTATCTGGGGTAACTCCTACCGCTTGACGTCAAAACGACTGGGTGGCTTTATTCAGGTCAAACGCGTCAATTAGTTGATCTCGGCCCCAGGCTTGTATATAGCAATTTCTATAATCAGGTTTTATTGTTTTAAATCATGGGGTTATGATTTTTATAAACAATGTTACAGGTGGAATTGAGTCGTTACTGAATACCACATTCTCCGGACCCGATTGGCTAGTTAAACCAAATGACAGCCAAAGCTGTAATCCTTTCTTAAATTCCATCATCAACTGACTGATATTTCTGATTATTTTCTATGGGGGTTTTCCCCAATATTAGCCGAAGATTGTCCCTGATTCATTGACTTTGAAAGGCTGAATGGCTTATCTTAGGGGGTGCTATGCAAGCGGGAAATAGTTGTTAACCTCATTTCAGGAGGAAAACACCGTGGTTATTTCCTGATCTGTCTAGCATTACTAAAATTAATTTTTGTAATCCTAAAAACAAAGGGGAGAAACATGTCTAAGAATCCTAATCTAGGGCGTTCCCTTCTATCTGCATCTATTGCAACCGCTATCAGTGCCATGGCACTGACTGGTCTAGCCACCAGCGTTTACGCACAGGATGAAGAACTGGAAGAGATTGTCGTAACAGGTTCACGAATTGTTCGTCGGGACCTAGATTCCAACAGCCCGATTACTACCGTCGACAGGGCTGACTTTGAAACACAGACGGGCTTGAATATTGAGTCCTATCTAAACCAGTTACCAGAATACAACCCTGCTAACTCACCTACTACGACACAGGGTGACGTTCAGATCACTCCAGTAAACTCTGTCGGTATCGCCTCTATCTCACTGCGTGGTTTTGGTCCTAACCGAAGCCTGGTGCTGGTAAATGGCAAACGTCCAACACCTATCAATGCCTTGATGGTAACTGACGTGAATGGTGTACCTTCCGCTCTGGTAGAGCGCGTTGAAACCATTACCGGTGGTGCTTCTGCGGTATACGGTGCTGATGCCATTGGTGGTGTAACCAACTTCATTCTGCGTGATGATTTCGAAGGTTTCGAAATTGATACACAGTACGGCGTTCAGGATGCCAGCGATGGTGAAGAATACCGTATTGCTGCCATCATGGGCGGTAACTTTGCCGATGGCCGCGGTAACGTGGTAATGGGCCTGGAGAACTACAACAGGGCCGGCGCTTACCAGAGAAACCGTGATCCCTACACGGACTTCTGGCAGGATCCACAAACTGCTGGTTCATTCTTCTTCCTGCAGGGTGTCAACTCAGGTGGTTTTATTGCCCCTAACATGCCCAGCAAAAATGCGCTAAATGCGCTTTATGGTGGGCAAAACCCGCTAGCATGGTTCCAGGCATTTTCACCCAATATTCCCAACATGAACTTCAATCCTGACGGCACGGTCTTTGTCTCAGGTAATGCAGTTGGTGAATCACGCGCCAAAATCCCCACCAGCGCTCTGGATTATCAGAAACGTGTTGTAAACAACAACCAGGACGCCAGTGGTCAAACCACTAACGAAGTGCTGAAGTGGAATAACACCCAGGCTTTTGCCGCCGCTCCTCAGGAACGCTGGTCTTTCTTTGCTTCTGGCAAGTTTGATCTGACTGATCGAGTGACTGCTTTCGCCCGTACCACCTTCGCTGAAAGCCAGACTGAAACCATTTTGTTTGGTACCAACGCCATTGGTGGTTGGGAAACGCATATTGGCTACAACCCTACAACTGACAGCCCGATTGATCCGACTCTGGATTATTCCGATCCGGCTGTACTGAACGCGGTTGCTGCCAATCCAGGCGCCTTCCCGAATCCAAGCTTCATTCCAACAGGTGCAGCTGGCGCACAGTTCCCGGTACCAGCTGAGTTTGCCTTGATGCTGAATGCAAGGCCAGATCCTGCCGGTCGCTGGCAGCCAAACTGGAATCCCAATTTCAGTCTGCCACCACGTAGTACATACAACACCAACGAGGTATGGCAGTTTGAGGCTGGACTGGACATAGAACTTCCGGTCAAAGACTGGACTGCTGAGCTTTATTACTCACACGGTCAGTCTGCCACCTACAACAATGCTGAAGGTAACCTGTCTCTGGCACGTTATCGTACAGTAACCAACTACCCTGACTACGGTCGTGGTGCGTCTGGTACTGGTAACCAGTTTTATGCGGTTGGCACAAACATCAATGATGCAGAAATAATTCCTACCATTCGCCCAGCGTTTGGTGCTGGTGACTTCACTTGTGAATCCGGCTTCTATGACACCTTCTTCGGTGGCGACCAGCCTCTTTCACAAGACTGTTTCGATGCGGTAAATGCGACTCTGCAGACCCGTACCCAGAACCAGCAGGACATTATTGAAATCAATGTTCAGGGTTCTCTGATTGAACTGCCTGCCGGTGAAGCTCGCTTCGCGGCTGGTTATCAGGATCGTGATAACGAAGCACAGTTTATCCCTGATAATGTACAGTCTTCCTTCTCCTTCCAGGATCAGGTGGTAGGTGTTTATCCAACAGGTTATCTGGATGCCAGCACTTCCGTAAAAGACTACTATGTTGAAGCTCTGGTTCCTGTCATTGCCGATGTTCCTGGCATTCAAATGCTGGAACTTGAACTTGGTGCACGTTACTCTGATTACAATGAAGTTGATGAAGAAACTACCTGGAAAGCTCTGGCTAACTGGCAGATCAATGACTGGGCCCGAGTCCGCGGTGGCTTTAACCGTGCGACTCGTGCACCTAACCTGGGCGAGCTGTTCCTGAATCCTCAGGAAGTCTTCACCGGTGGTGGTAACTTCGGCGATCCATGTTCTCCAAGAGCAAACGCGCCTTACGGTGCTGGTGCTAACTCTTTCGCAGGCGATCCTATCCTTGGCGATAATGAGCAGCCTCCCGAACTTGCCGCTGGTCAGACTCAGGCTGGTGCAGACAGCGCCTACCTGATCTGTGAAGCCCTGATGGGTGGACCAGGTTCATTTGCTACCCAGCAGTACTACTACAATGGTGATGACGTATCCAACCAGGGTGGTGGCGGCGGTTTCGCCTGGGTTCTTCAGCAGGGTAACCGTACATTGCAATCGGAAACAGCTGATACCTGGACTGCAGGTGCGGTAATTCGTTCACCGTTTGACAATGCCTGGGCCCGTGGTCTGAATCTCTCTCTTGATTACTACAATGTAGAAATCACTGATGCGATTCTGTTGAACTCCATTGACCAATCAGCCTTTGGCTGCTTCGGCGCTGTCCAGGTTAGTTCTCCAGCAGAAGCTGCGACACAGGCTGCCAGTGCGGCTTGTCAGCTGGTTCCACGTGATCAGCGAAATGGTAATGCACTCAACACATTACTGTCATACAGCAACAATGCTACTATCGAAACTTCCGGTTTGGATGTGGGTGTGAACTGGTTCGGTGACCTGAACGAGCTGTTTGGTTTGACTGGTAATCTGGGATTAAGCCTGAATGCGACATTCCTGAATGAGTACGTCACCAAACAGTCCGCTGCGGCATTTGACGTAGAGACTGACTGGAAAGGCTCTCTGGGTCCAAACCTGCAGGGTACCAACGGCGGTTCCTACGACTACAGACTCTTCGGTAACATCAGTTACATGAGAGATAACTGGAGCGTAACATTGCGCTGGCGTCATCTTCCCGGTGTTTACTCTGCTGGCTATGCACAGCAGTCAGCTATCATCGAGAATAATGCCCGTGTTTCTGGCGGCGGACAAGGTCTTATCCTGAGCTATACGCCGACTACTGAAATCGAAACTGACAGCTACAACATTTTCGATCTGGCAGCGAACTACACCATCAATGAAACCTTTACTCTGCGTGCAGGTATTACCAACCTGTTCGACGAAGAGCCACCCAATGTGGGCAGCTCAGCAGGTTTCCCTGTTGGTACCGACCTGCAAGGTCAGTGTGGTGCAAATGCACCTGGATGTCAGAATCCTAACGGCTTCAGTCTTCCAGGTATAGGCGGCTTCAATGGTGGTTACTATGACACCCTCGGTCGTCGTATGTTTATTGGACTGAAAGCGTCCTTCTAAGCAGACCTGTACCTAGCTAGTAGTTCACTAGCAATAAGAACGGCGGGCTTTATAGCCCGCCGTTTTTTTATGCCCGAAATAAAGTCAATTCCGCGAGAAAAGAGTATCAATATGCAACCTTTCCAACTGCAATCAAGAGAAACTAGACGACCCGCCTTTTCTTGTTTTAAACTCGACAGGAAAACAATAACAATAAAGTCACAATAAAAATAAAAACATAACACGAAAGAAATTATGGACGGAGGGCACATGCGTATTCTAGGTAAATTGATTATTGCGGGTCTTTTACTATCACCAGCTTTTTCCAACATCAGTTTTTCACAGGTTTTTGAAGCTCCGATTCCGGTAAACGTGCAGGGACGATTTATGCCGGGCTTTGGCACAGAAGCTATCGTCAAGGTCAGGTATACCGTTAAAGCAGATGGCAGCGTTGATGACGTAGAGCTCATTGATTACGTCTCTAACCAGTTTTTAAACAATATGCTGCGTGACACGGTCCGCGGCTGGTCATTTACGCCTGGCACCGTCGATGGTGAGCCTGCAGACTTTCATAATCAGGAATGGTTATTTGCCCTGCGTATTGATCCCAATGCCCCGGCTACACCACCGCCATTTGGACCAGGCGGACGTGGTCCGGCAAATTCAGATGAGTCAACTGATGCCACAATTGCGGTAACGGCTGCCCAGGAAGAGATTCCCTTGGCCATGTCGGAGGAAATCAAGGAAGGTATTGTCGAAATTTATACCCTGCTGGCCGAGCAGGATCAGGACAAGGCGTTAAAGCAGTTAAATAAACTGATGCGTAAAGGTTATGGTACGGTTTTTGACTATGCCATCGCCAATGAATTGCATGCCAATATTTTTATGACCAGAAATGAACCGTTTGAAGCATTGGATGCAGTTAATCTGGCAACCATGGCCTATGAAGGCCCACAGGGTGATAGAAGATATTTTCTTACCAATGATGCACTTGAGCTGGCACTGAAAAGAAAGTTTTTGTTAGCGATGTCGGTGCGGCAAAATCAACTGGCCTGGAATACCTATGAGGAACTCAATAACAAATTCGAAGTCGCTGAAGACGATCCTATTCACGAACAGGCATCTCAGGTTAAAGCCTTGCTGGATTCGCCTGAACCATTGCAGCTAATTACTAAAATTGTTGATAATCAATGGACCTATCATCCGGTGCGTCGCATTTTTACTATCACTAATGTGGATGGAAAAGTCAGTGAAATTGAAGCCAGATGCGAGCGACGTAATCTCGAATTGAAATACCAGGAAAATGTTGACTGGACCTTGCCAGACTCTCTGGGTGATTGTGAGCTGGACTTCAAAGGCAGAGATGGCACACAGTTTGTAGTTTACGAGTTCTCTGAATAAGCAGAGCAGTATTGCAATAACAACATAATTGTTACTTTCATAACAAAGGCGATGCGTCGGTATCGCCTTTGTTATGTGCCTGATTATGGAAATACCAACATGCATTTATTTCGACTTAACACCATCGGCCTTCTCCTTTTTTTCAGCGCAAATGTAAGCGCACAAATCGATCAAAACCAGGAAGGTGCCTGGTATATGTATATGTGGAGCCATGAAAATACTGAAAGTGGTTTCGGCGTGCAGGGCGATATTCAACACCGTAACTGGAAAACTACCCAGGACCTTGAACAGCTGCTAATCCGTGGCGGACTTACCTGGCGACCACAAAGCAGCGCGTTCAAATATACTCTTGGCTATGCTCACATCACTTCAGGCGCTTTTGGCCCCAGTAATGACAAGAGCGAGGAAAGCAGGTTTTACCAGGAGGCCCTTGGCAACCAGCGACTTGGCAATAAATGGCTATTCACTCACCGCTTCAGACTTGAACAGCGCTGGGTAGAGGGGCAGGATTTTCGTAGCCGCTTTCGATATTTTCTTGGCCTGAACTATCCATTCAATAAAGATAATCTGGAACAGGGCGCCTTGTATCTGTCTTTATACAACGAGCTTTTTGTTAATCTGAACCGGGATATCGGCAATAATCGTGAAGTGGATTACTTCGACAGAAATCGTGCCTATGCCGCACTAGGTTATAGCGTGCAGGATAATCTGCGTTTGCAGTTTGGTTATATGTGGCAGGAAAGCAAAAACTTCGGCAAGGGGCAATACCAGTTAAATCTGATTCACAGCTTTTAAGTTGTACAAACCGATGCTAATGACCGCTTTGCTTGCCTGATTGACAAATTATTACGTTGCAACGGCAGCCTTACGGCCCAGCAAACGTTTAGTAACCATGCCCGCAGTGATTGCTCCATTCACGTTCAGAGCGGTACGAGCCATATCAATTAGGGGTTCGATTGAGATCAGCAGCGCAACGACGGTAACCGGAAAACCCATTGCCGGCAGTACCACCAGTGCTGCATTGGTTGCCCCTCCTCCTACGCCAGCAATACCGAATGAACCAATCGCAATGATCAGCAGCAAACTCGCAATAAATCCGACATCGATTTCCACCCCCATGTTGGGCGCCACCATCACAGCAAGCATCGCAGGATAAATACCGGCGCAACCATTCTGCCCAATGGTGGCACCAAAAGAAGCGGCAATATTGGCTATCGGCGCAGGAATCTTTAACTCTTCTATTTGTGCTCGAATACTTAGGGGAATAGACGCGGCAGAGCTGCGGGTGGCAAAAGCAAAGGTCAGTACCGGCCATACTTTCCTGAAATAACTCGGAACATTGGTGCCAATCAAGCCAAGAATGATGGTATGAACACCAAACATAATGACAATAGCAATATATGAAGCAATCACAAAACTGATCAAGGTCAGAATGGCATTACCATCGGAACCTGCGATAACCCGGGTCATCAGGGCCAGCACACCGTAAGGCGTCAGATTGATTACCAGCTTAACGAATCTCATCACTACAGCCTGTGTAGTATCAACAAAACTACGGATACGTTCGCCATGAGTCTGATTTTCTTCAGACACCAATAAGGCTGCTATGCCAAAGAGTAAGCCAAAAATTACCACGGCAATAATCGAAACATCGCGACCACCACTGAGATCCTGGAAAATATTACTGGGGACAAAACTTACAATTAACTCAGCAATGGTAAGATCAGCAACACTTACCTGGCGCAATGCCAGTTCCTCGGCTTTAGCCATTTCCTGCACACCGATATTAAGGTCACCCGCATTAAGGCCAAAGACAGTCGCCATGAGTATGCCCAGCAAGGCAGCGATCATGGTCGTAAGAATCAACATACCAACCACGGTACCACCGATACTACCGAGGGATTTAATTTCCTCAACCTTGAGCACCGCGGCAATCATGGTGATAAGTATCAGCGGCATGATGATCAGAAGTAAGAGATTGACATAAACATTACCGATGACATTGGTCCATTCCAGCGTTGACTGAACCACCGCTGTATCAAAGCCGAAAACCAGCTGTAGATAAAATCCAAACAGACTACCTGCCATCAGACCGATAAGTACCCGACGTGAAAGGCTGGATTCGCCCTTGCCCAGCCAAACCAGCATAAAAAATAGCGCCGCAAAAATAATCAGGTTGAGAATAAAGGAAGCTGACATGTAGTGACTCTTTGCTAGGGAAGACTCAAAAAAGCGATAACACAATTACAAAGCAGCATTATCGCTTACAAGCTCCCGATTAACCTAGATTAGCTATTCTATGCTTTAAAAAACAGGAACTGAACCCGGAAAATCAGGCGCAGTTCCAAACAAGCAATTATGACAATATATAGTCACTGATCTAAGTATCTCCTACCAGCTGGAGAATGGCTTGACGCTGATGTTTGCCGGCAACAATATTTTCGATGTGACACCCGATGACATCCTCATTGGCAACTCACGCACAGGGGCTATTGAAAATGGTCCGGGTGGAAATCTTATTATGGATAGTTCGGGAGTCTTCCAATATTCCCGTCGTTCTGCCCCTTTTGGATTTAATGGCGCTTTCTTTTCTTTAGGGGCCGCTTATAATTTCTAAAGATCCGAATGCTTCAATCATCTGATAATCCGGGGCAGATAATCATCTGTTCCGGATTTTTTTATCTCTTGAAAAAGCATTTTCGTCAAAAAACTAATTTCCCAATGATGCACGCACACATCCCAACACGCCGTAATCGTATTCGCCCTCAAGCGCCTCATATACAGACTTGAGTTTACCGTCGTCATTCTGCTCAAAGGCAAATCGGATCACTTTGATTTCATCTTCTTCAAGTCTTACGGCATCAGCAAGCTTCACCTTGCCTGCTTCAATCCCCAGGGAAAGGTGTTTATAGATGGTTGAAAGTGTCAGATTACGTCTGCCCGCTATTTCTTCCGGGCTTAATTTCTGAGCGAGAAAATCAATAGTTTCTGCAACCGTCTCACTCTTATCAACAAGCTTTTCTGAAGCCGAATTAGAGAAAATCACTGCAAGGAAACTTTCACCATAGGCTTCCAGTTTTCTCTCCCCCACTCCGGTAATCTTACTTAACTGCTCCAGCGTCTGCGGCTGGCGCTCAGTCATTTCAGCCAGAGTCGCATCATGAAAGATCACATACGCCGGTACACCCTGCTCTTCGGCCAGTGCCATACGATGGCCGCGCAAGGCCTCCCATAACTCATTATTGGCCGTAACGGAAAAGCTGTGGAATTTACGCTGTTTTGTCTTACTGCTTTTAAGCATTTTGCGCAGGGTGAGTTTTTGTTCTCCTTTTAGAATCGGTCGCGCCGCTTCGGTAAGCCGAATACTGCCATGCCGCTCAAAATCTACTTTCAGGTATCCGCTGGCGATAAGCTGCCGATAAAGGGTGCTCCATTCTTTAGCATCCAGCTCGGTACCAATACCAAAGGTGGACACCTTGTGATGATCAAACTGCATAATGCGCTCGTCGTCCTTCCCCAACAATACATCCACTAAATACTTCACGCCGAAACGCTGTCCCGTGCGATGCACGCAGGAGATTGCCTTTTGTGCAGCTTCGGTAGCGTCCCAGGTTTCAGGTGGATTAAGGCAGTTGTCACAATTCCCGCAGGGCGCGTCCATTTCGTCTCCAAAATAGCGCAGCAATGCCTGCCGTCGGCAGGAAATGATTTCACACAGGCCAAGCATGGCATCCAGCTTATGGCCCTCAATACGTTTGTAATTTTCGGAGCCGGCTGAGCCCTGCTGGATTTGCCTCAGCATGATTACATCCTGCAGGCCATAGGACATCCAGGTATTTGCTGGCAAACCATCACGGCCAGCACGACCGGTTTCCTGATAATAGCCTTCAATACTTTTTGGCAAATTCAGATGTGCCACAAAACGCACATCCGGTTTATCAATGCCCATTCCAAAAGCAATGGTCGCGACAATGATCACGCCTTCTTCGCGCAGGAAACGTTCCTGATGATGCTGGCGCAATTCATTGCTCATCCCGGCATGGTAAGGCAGCGCCTTCAAGCCCTTGGCTTCCAGCCACTGGGCAATCTGATCCACCCGCTTGCGTGACAGGCAGTACACAATGCCGGTATCGCCCTCATGCTCATTCAGAATGAAACGTAACAAATGATCGCGCGCATTACCCTGGTTTTCATTGATGCGATATTGAATATTGGGACGATCAAAGCCGTCATTGAAAACCTGCGCCTGATCCAGTGCCAGGCGCTGAATAATCTCGGCGCGGGTGCTTTCATCTGCTGTTGCCGTCAAGGCAATACGCGGGACAGCAGGAAAACGTTCGTGCAAAACAGACAACTGGATATATTCAGGCCTGAAGTCATGGCCCCACTGGGAGACACAATGGGCCTCATCAATGGCAAACAGGGAGATTTTTGTCTGTGCAAGTAGCGACAACATGCGCGGCATCATCAGACGTTCCGGCGCCACGTAAAGTAAATCCAGTTCACCACTAATTAAATCACTTTCAACCTGGGCCACTTCTTCTGCGCTCAAGCTGGAATTTATAAAAGCCGATTTAATACCGAACTGGCGCAGTGCCATCACCTGATCCTGCATCAGTGCAATCAGAGGGGAGATAACAATGGCCGTGCCCTGCATAAGCAATGCAGGCACCTGAAAGCACAGGGATTTGCCACCGCCGGTGGGCATTAATACCAGGGCATCGCCGCCACCGAGGATCTGCTCAATCACGGCTTCCTGCTGATTACGAAAAGATTCGTAACCAAAGACCGTTTGCAGGACTTGATGGGCGTTAGGCTTGGACACTAATTCTGCTGACACTTTCTTCCGTTGTAGGCATTTTGTGCCTTGAAGACACTTTTGCCTTGAGAGGAACTGCTTTTATGACATGGCTAATGATAGCTGATTATTGGCACTAAATTGTGAGAAGCTGCGTCATAGATCATTATTTTTTCCCTGTATCCGGGCCATGAAGCAAAAACCGGGCAATATGTAAATATTGCGAAAATTTCACTTTGCTACTGGCAACAAAGCCCATAAACACTATACTAGCCACCGTTTTTGAAAAACCAGGATATTTACTATGCTTAACACTCAAAGAATTCTTCGTACGGCTGCTGCCAGCGCACTAATCGCAGGACTGGCCAGCCCGGTGCTGGCTCACCATGGTTTCGGTCTGTTCCAGCTGGAAATTAAAAAAGAATGGGAAGGCACGCTCACCAAGATGAACCTGGTCAACCCGCATTCCTATATGGAACTGGATGTTGTGGAGGCAGACGGCAATGTTCTGCATATGCGCTGTGAAATGCGCGCCGGTACGCTGATCAGACGCTCTGGCTGGTCCACCGATATGTTCAAGGTCGGCTCCCATGTAAAAATCGAGGGTAATCCTCACCGTGATGATCCTGAAGCCTGCTATATCGAGACCTTCACCATCGATGATGAAATCACCATGAACCGCAATGATCAGTTGCTCTCCACTGCCCCTGTGGATACCTCTGATCGCCCTCTGCGCCTTGCTGATGGCCAGCTTAATATAAGCGGTGACTGGGCGGTGGAACAGCTGGTGCTGACGGTACCTCCCAGTGGTGGCCGCGGCTCCATGATTCCCAAGAGCATGTCTCCCGCCTTTGCTGCAGGCAGCATCAGCATTGAAGATGTTCGTGCCACGCAACCGCCAAGACCACAGGTGGTCTATACCGAAAGAGGTCAGGCTGCTGCCGATGCCTTTGACAGCCGCTCACCTATCGACAACCCCTGGTTCGACTGCAAACCCACCAGTTTTATTCGTGACTGGACTGCAGACTGGCCAATAAACCAGTTCCGGCAAACTACTACTGCGCAGGGTGAAAAGGTTATTGATATCACCTATGGCCTGTACAACCTGAATCGCCGCATCCATATAGGCATGACCGAGCATCCAGCCAACATTGAGCCCAGCTATGCCGGTCACTCCATTGGCAACTGGGAAGGCGACACACTGGTGGTTGATACTATCGGTTTCGCGGAAGGGGTTCTGACGCCACCTTCACGCAGCAGTGAGCAGATGCATATCGTGGAGCGCTTCTCTCTGGACACTGAAAAAATGGCACTCAAGCGCGAATATTCAGTCACTGATCCAGTCTATCTGGCCGCGCCCTATGAAAGCTATGATGTCATGTATCTTTCAGATGTGCCTTTCCAGGCACAGGAATGCAAGGAAATGACCCCTGAGTTCCAGCAGAATTAAATAGACTACTCTGATCCTTGATCAGCATAAAAAAAGGCCGGCTAACCCTAGCCTTTTTTATTGCCTGCTACTCAGACTCCAGATCAAAAATAGTACAGGGAAAAATTTATTTACGCTTTTCCTGTCCCTTTTCCTGCGCCAATCGTTTAAATTAATAACTTTGACACTCACCGCAAAGAATCAGGACCTCAAGGAAGCCCATCGTGGATACCAAGAAAATCAAGTTTGTTTCCAACCGCCCATGGTTAACCAAAGAAAGCATTTCCAAACCGGAACCCATACTCAAAACCATTCCTGAGTGGTACCGCAATGCAGATCGTTTCGCACGTGATCCGGCAAGCGGTAAACACTGGAAAATGCCCGAAACCGGCGGCAAGATCCCAACCTGGAAAGCCTGTCCGGCGGTATTTGATGTCATGGGCAGTGGCTATACCTACAAGACTCCCTGCGATCTGGAATTTTTTGAAGATGCCGAAGGCAATATTCATGGTCGGGTACTTGACGATCGTTATGCAAATTTCCTCGTAGAGCGGATGCCGCTGAATCAGTTTCCACATCCCCAGGGCTATCATCAGAAACATTTCGCCTGGTGGGCCGACTGGGCGGTGGAATTGCCGGAAGGCTACAGTGCACTGTATACCCAGCCCATGAACCGCTTTGAACTGCCCTTCCTGACCACCAGCGGCATTGTCGATAATGACAAGGTTCATCTGCCCGGCACCATGCCGTTTTTCTTTCTCAAGGGCATCACCGGCATTCTTCCCGCCGGCACCCCTTATGCCCAGATTATTCCTTTCAAAAGAGAGCACTGGGAAGCAGAGATTGACGTGTCATTGTCACTTGAAGAAATGGAAACCAAAAATCAGGCCAATAGCGAGAAATATCGTAAACCCGATGGCGGGATTTACCAGAAAGAGGTCTGGGAAAGAAGAAAGTATCAGTAACTGAATGCACGACAGGCCCGGCGGCAGGCGCCGGACGCATCGTTAAGTTTGAATCAAAAAGCTCTATTGCCCGGCTGCAGAAGCCCCATCCATTCTTTCCTGGGTTTCTACCCCGGAACATATCAGCGGTAACAACTGGTCAAAGGGGGCCAGCACCAGAGTCTTGGTAGGTACTACCCAGGGCTCGGTTAGTACACCTGGATCATAAATGGTGGCGTCAATACGCAGGGTATTGGCATCAGCCATGTTATAGCGTTCAACAATACGCAGCTGGTCGGAATGAAACGACACACCGCCTTCGGCAAACATCCAGGTATCATCGGTAAAGTTGACGGTTTCCACTACGAAAGTGTCACCTTCCCAATGCCCAACGGCATCACCACGATAGGAAGGCGGCAAAAAGCGATGTTTGCGACCATCGGTGGGAATCAGTTGATAACCATGGAAAGTCTCCTGCAGAAAAATCATCATATCTGGCGTCGCAACGATCTGCCCTACGGCACCGACATCAAACAGGCGCACACTGAGAGTGCCAAAGGCGGTGGGTTTGCACTGCAGTGTCGGGTCATCCTTGTCGCTCAGGGTCGCCATACGCTGCGCTGCTTCCGGGGTGTAAAGATCGGTGTAAAGGTTGTATTGCAAGCCGGCACTTCTGTCAGTGGTACTGCCATAGCCAGCACTGCCAAGATCGCCCCCGGTCCACCAGACACCACTAAGATCGGGCTTGCCATCAGCCATGCGCGGAATTTCCCCGCCATCCTGTGCAGCTGCCGAAAAAACAAACGCCAGAGCGGCCAGTGCGACTAGTAAATTACCATTGAGTATTTTCATTTTTATTGCCTCTTTTCTTCCCTTACCCCGGCTTACCTTTCCCTGGGTCCAAACATGCCATATTCGGTACCATCAGAAGTTACCAGTTTTGTCAGCATGCCATTGGTGGATTCATCGCGTGCGCGAAAGCCGCCTATAGTCACCATATCCCCTTCCTTGATGACCTCGGGGGAATAACCACCACGAATCATTCCACTGGGTGTGCCGGCTTCGAATGACCAGCGCTGCATTTCGCCGTTTTCCCCTTCAACATCAAGGAAAAAGTAGGAATGAGGATTGGTCAGGCGGACATTGACAATTTTGCCGGTTATTTCGATCGGGTTGTCCATATTGTAGGCAGCGGCAAAAGAATGATGTGCCCACGCCAGCGAATTGCCCATGAATAAAACCAGTGCTGTGGCCATTAAAGCCAGCGATCTTGCTCTGTTAAGTAACATCTCTTTATTTCCTCCCCCATCAGGTTTTTATCCTGACTGTTTATCTTACCCGGCATGATAACCCCCATCATGCCGCAGTGAAAAGAACCTATTGCTTACAGGGTCTTTAGCATTGACATGGATTATGTTTTAAAGGGATTCCAGTCACAAGAAAACTTTACAGAACGCGCTGATCTGGGTAGTGTGTCGCACCGGAATCAAGCGTAAGCTGTTCATTAACCGGATATAATTATTCAACACTGCATAGCTGGCCGACCCATGGATGCAAACGACAGACCCAAGCTGGAACTCCCCGAAGGTGCAGATAAACTGCTGCTGCACTCCTGCTGTGCCCCCTGTTCCGGGGAAGTCATGGAAGCCCTGCATGCCTCTGGCATCAACTACAGCATTTTTTTCTATAACCCGAATATCCATCCAAAACGGGAATACGAACTGCGCAAGGAAGAAAATATCAGCTTTGCGGAGAAACATAATATTGAATTCATTGATGCTGACTACGATACCGACAACTGGTTTGAGCGTATCAAGGGCCTAGAAATGGAGCCGGAACGTGGTGAGCGTTGCACCAAATGTTTTGACATGCGCTTTGAGCGTACTGCGCTCTATGCCAGGGAAAATGGCTTTCCCGTTATCTCAAGTTCGCTGGGTATTTCACGCTGGAAAAATATGACCCAGATTAACGATTGCGGCGTACGTGCGGCATCGCGCTATCCGGGTATGACTTACTGGGAATATAACTGGCGTAAAGGTGGCGGCTCCCAGCGCATGATAGAAATCAGCAAGCGTGAAGAGTTTTATCAGCAGGAATATTGCGGTTGTGTTTACTCGCTGCGTGATACCAATCAGCATCGCTTATCCCAGGGGCGTGATCGCATCAAAATTGGTGTGCAATACTACCAGGCAGACAAAACCGACTAATTCAACCAGAACTTTACCTGCTGTTTTACAGCCTCTTTCCTAAATAAAAATAATGCTTACTTCTCTCAATGAAAAACTTCAGACATTTTTTTCTGAAGAGCAGCATGAAGCGCGCCGAATTTTCCATGGCCGCGGTCATTGCTATCCTGGACTGGAACACCTTTGCATCGACTGGTTCAAACCTGTGGTGCTTATTTCTGCCTGGCAAGCAGTAGATAATGCAGAAGCGTTGAAACAGCTGATTCTGGCCGCCGATAGCAAAAAACAGATTAAATCCATTGTTCTGCAGCATCGCTACCTGAAACAGTCCCCAGCAGACACGCTCTACGGTGAAGAGCTCGACAAGATTATTGTTAAAGCGCAAGGACTTCGCTTTGAAGTACACCCGGGGCGACGCCAAAATGCCGGCCTTTTTCTTGATACCGGCCCGTTGCGCGAATGGCTCAAGACAAACAGTGATGGCTGCAATGTGCTGAACCTTTTTGCCTATACCTGCGCCCTGTCAGTGGCGGCGTTGGCAGGAGGCGGCAAGGGTGTCACCAATGTCGATATGAGCAAGCCAAGCATTGAGTGGGGACTGCAAAACCACATGCTAAATGGCCAGGGACCCATGCCAATCAGAAGTATCCCTCACAACCTGTTCAAGTCCTGGGCAAGGATCAAGCAGTTTGGCCCCTATGACCTGGTGATTATCGACCCGCCCACCAATCAGCGTGGCAGCTTTAACGCAGAGCGTAATTATAAAAGCGTTGTGAAACGAATGCCTGAACTCTGTAATCCGGGAGCTACCATTATTGCTGCCCTGAACAGCCCCTTTCTGGGGGAGGATTTTTTACATGATTGCATGGCAGAAAATTTACCGGGCAGTGAGTTTGTTGAATGGATTCCACCCGCTGTGGAATTTGAGGAAACTGATGCGGATAAACGTCTGAAAATTGCGTTGTATAAACTCGCCAGCTAAGGCTCCGCTCAACCATTCAAACAGAACACGCGGGGGCCGCGAGTCTATTGCACCAGATGTTCGTAGCGTTTATCAGTGAGCATTTTCATGAAGGCTACCAGGGCATCAATACGACGCTCATCCAGAGCTGGCGTAGATTGCAATTTTTCCAGATCGATATTGTCTGAAACTTCCGGTTCAGCCCAGGACTCGCCTGTTGCAGGATTGATATCTGCCGCTTTACCACGAACATTGTACTTGTTGTAAAACTGCACCACTGTTTTCAGATCCTGAAACACGCCGTTGTGCATATAGGGGGCCGTAAGTGCCACATTACGCAGGGTAGGCGTTTTGAATTTACCGGCCTCGGCTGGATCATTGACATGGGGGTTTTCCAGCAAGCCACGATCAATATGCTCCATGCCCAGTCCGTTCACCTGTCTGGCTTCGCGGTTTACCGGGGTACCAATGTTGAAATACTTGTAACTGGAAAAGGTTTCACCTTCACTCTCGGCAAAAGTTTTTAACTGGTGACACTGGTTACAGTTGCTGAACTGCTGGGAGAAAAACAGCGTCATCCCCAGTTCTTCCTGAACCGTGGGTTCATACTCTCCCTTTAGGTAACGGTCATATTTTGAATCAAAAGGAGAAAAGAAGTCGGTACGCTCAAACGCCGCAATGGCTTCGGTCATGCGTCGGAAGGCCATATCAGTATCTTCAAACACATCCTCCCCAAACAGGCTTTTGAACGCCCGCGGAAAAAGCGTGTGTTCCTGCAAACGGGCCACAACAGCGGCCTTATCAGTCATTTGCATTTCCAAAGGATTCAGAAAGGGTCCACCGGCCTGACCTTCAAGATCTGCTTCCCTGCCATCCCAGAACAGGCCACCGACATAATCGCCTTCAATATTGCGATAAAAATCCGGAATCATGGCCGCATAGGATAGTGTCGGCGCGTTACGGTCGCCCAGGGAATGCATGTCATTGCCCATGGATAGTGCCCGGCGAACCCCGTTTTCCCGCCAGTCTATGAATGCCTGGGAAGGATCGTGGCAGGTGCCACAACCCTGGGTGCGATCACGGGACAGGCTGACATCAAAAAACAGGGCGCGTCCGAGGTCTTCCAGCCTGGTCTGGTAATCATCTGCTTTTTCATCGGCAACAGCCGGCAACGCCAGCAGAGAAAGGCAAAACGAAAAAAGCAGAGTCAACGTTATTGGATATTTCATCGCGCAATCATACTCAGGTGATTATCCCAGAACACTTTGCCAAAAGACCCGGAATTCAACGCTTCTATTTCATCCCTGACCATATCGTATTGAGTAATTCGCCCACTGCCTGCAGTAAACAGAAAGCCCTGCTCTATGGCACACAGACCGCAACCGTCACGAGAGCGCAGTGACTTTATCATTTCTCCAGTTGCAACATCCCAGAAACTGATCATGTTGCCACGCGGACTACTGGCGGCAAAAAACCGGCCACTGCGATCATATCGTACCGAGCCTATATATTGTTTCATCTGCCCCTGCTGTGGCTCTGGTGCCCATAATAATTGCAGGGGCTTGTCCTGTTCATGCAGGGCAAGTAAAGGGGCACGAGCAAAAGGCTCACCCTCGTATTGCATACCGATCACTATCTGTCCGGAAGCATTCTGATCAATATGCCGAATACTTGCCTGATGGTATTCAGCATCCAGCATATGTTGCTCCTGCAACTCACCAGTAACTGCATCCATATAAACCAGCGACGGCTCCATGGAGGGGATATTGAGTTTTTCCCGTGGACGTTCTGGATGAGTGCGAATGCCGCCATTGGCAACCACCAGGGTGTTCTGATCTGGTTTAAGTAATAACTCATGGGGACCGGTACCGTAACTGGGAAAATCCCCGGCGCGCACCATAGAAAACCCCTGACTGTCACGACTGACCTGCCAGGCAACAACTCTGCCGCTGTCACCATTGATCAGCTGCCAGGCATTCTCAGGCGCATAAAAATGACGACCGTCTTCTGAAAACACACCATGGCCATAAAGATGACGATCAACAGGCACCGTAATTTCTGCTAATGGCTCACCACTATGCAGATCACCAACCCATAAATAATTTCCGGGACGCCGGGCAATAACAACGAACACCCCGAGCGCTTCATGTACAGCGATATGATGAGCCCTGGCCGGCAACAGATGCCTGAATTTCTCGGCACTTTTGCCATCGACAAGCTCAAAGCCAATCACCCAGTGCTGATCATCGCTATCTGATGCCGCACTCAGAAAAAGCGCAGTAGTGTCTGAAGAATTTTGGCCAACCGCCAGCACCGGCGAGCCAATAACGGCGCTGGCAAGGGTAAGAAAATATCTGCGATCTAACTTCATCAGTAGGCCAGCTGGATTAATCACCGTCCAGGGAATTGAAACCAAGGTAGAGATCAGTGTTTTTTAGCCCTGCTTCAAATGCTTCAAACAGGTCATCGAGTCCGGCAGCTATCTGTTGTAAGCGGGCATAGCCGTCATCAGCATCGAGTGCTTCTTCAATTGAATCTGGCGCCGCTTCAAGTCTCATCTTCAGGGTGAGGAAAGCCTCACTGATGAGCGTCCGGTCTTCAGACATCAGAACAGCTCCAAGGGCAACTGCCTGTCCTTCATTGCCACTGAACAGATTTTCCAGTGCCAGAACATTCAATCTGAGATTGCGCAGGGAGCGATTTGAGCGCCATGACTCAGCGCGTCGAATTCGGGCGCGAGCGGCGGAATCTCCGATGACCTCTTCCACTTTCTGCTGCTGAATTCGGCGCACAGGCTCTATCTGTGCTTTCAGGAAATCAATTGTGGCATCTTCGGCACTTTCAAAAAATCCCCGCTCATCGGCATTCTCGATAGTAGTCCTGAATTCATCACGCCAGCGCTGACTGACACCGCTGGCAATGTCACTGATATTTAGTGCGATGGCCTGAGCTACCTGGCAGCGATAGTTATCTTCCTGGAAAGCAAGCAGGCTTTCATCATCAAACAAAAGTCTTTCCAGCGCCGGAAAACCCTGGACCCCGACACTTTCGCTGGCGAAGTTATCTTTAGCCAGGGAATCACTGTTCATGGAGTCAATCAGGTCATCCAGCTGTCTGGCTCCGGTGCCCTTCTCGTCCGGCCAATAGTGAATCCTGAAATTCCAGTTGAAATAGGTAATAGGACCAAACTGGATATGCTGAATCTGTTGCCAGGCATCCATGCTGTTATGAAAGCCATTTCTGAAGGCTTCAAGCCCTGCCGCATTTGGCGAACGGCAAAAGGATTGGGCCGCAGTCGCCATTCCGGCAGCAGCATTTTCAAGACTGATATAGCCTGGAATGACATGGTTATCAGTCACGGAGAGATTTACCCGGGTCCAGTCCTCACTGGCCTGGGCAAACACCAGAGTGGGGAGAATCAAGGCTGCCAGCATACATATACAGGAGTACAGGTTTTTCATAACAGGAGATTTTAATTGAGAACGGTTCTCATTATAAACCATTCAGAAACGCGTTTAAATCATTACGTTGCTGTTGTGAGAGATTTCCATAATGATCCCTGGCAGCGGCGCCCTCGCCATCATGCCACCAGACAGCTTCCTCGATGGTTGCTGCGCGCCCATCATGTAAAAGTTGCCCTTGCAGGCTTCCCAGCCCCCATAATGGCGGCGTTCGCCATTCACTGCCCAGAGCACTTCCTTCTGAAAGATCATCTGCCAGTCCTGGCCCCATATCGTGTAACAGCAGATCTGTATAAGCTGTAAGCCTGAGGTCTCCGCTTTCCAGAAAGGGCACGTGACAGGCAGCACAACCGCTCTGCCGAAAAAGTGTTGCGCCGGCCGCCTCTTGCGACCCGCCCAGGCTGGCCTTTGATGGTGCGGGCAAACCCGAAATATAGCTCAGCAAAAGATCCAGTACCTGATTATTGGTTTCAAGGTTGTCATGATGGCTTGAATTGCCATGGGGAGCGTTTAAACACTCTGTCTGCGCCGCAGTGCAGTCACCGGCAGCCGAGGGGAAAACAGGATTGCCGAGACCAAGATCAAGACTTAGGGCTCTTGCCAACTGATCACGCAAGGACACCTGCCCGGCTTTCCAGCCAAACCGGCCAATGCTGGTAGCACCGGTATTGTCGCTAATCATATTCACCCGACCGGAAACACCATCGCCATTACTGTCCGCCTCGTCAGCCATGGCAAGAATAAGGTCATCGGGAATGCGCGCCAGTAGGCCCAGTCCCTGCAACGAAGGCGCTATACGCGCAGAGAGCGCTTCATTGGCCATGGCTCCCCGGGAAAGGTTTTTGAGTTCTATCGTAGGGGCGGATGGCTTGCCATCGAAATTTACATCGGCAAACACAAGGCTGACTTCTGCCTCGCGCTGCAAGCCGGTAATGGCAAATTTTTGCAGCTGCTGGCCGTAAACAGGATCATTAACATGTAAAACAAGAGATTGCTCGCGGCTTCCACGCCCCCCGTCAGGATGGCACTGGTTACAGGAACGCGCATTATAAAATGGTCCCAGGCCATCACTGGCTGTAGTAGAGGAAAATGACGACACCCAGTTTTTTTCAAACAGGGCCTTGCCGGTAATAAAATCCAGTGACGGGATAAGTGAGTCTGCTGCGAACAGGGGAAGACAGGTCGCTGCCAATGCTATGGAAAAAGCCCGGGAAAAGTACTTATAAAACAGCCGAGGGATTATCAAGACTTTCCGACCCTTCGATACTCACATTTACCAGAGAGAGCGCATTGATAATTTTTTCAATGGTTCGGGTCTCTTCCATAAGAGCATCTACTATGCGGGTAATTATTTCTTCCCCCTGCGCATTATCACGCCCGATCAGTACGTCGAAAGTATTGCCGGACTCGCCTTCATCCACCAGTCTCTGCATAGCTGATTCGGTTTCTTCCAGCCGCGCCATCATCTCGGCAGAGATTGCAGGCGCCTGTTGCGAGATAAGATCTGCCAGTGATGCCCCGGAAACAAGTTCATCCGAGACGCGCCGATATTCACCAAGGTAAACATTTTTGATGCCAAGAGCATCATAGTAGTGTGAATGATGGGTATTGTCCGAAAAACAGTCATGCTCTTCTTCCGGATCATTTAGCAGCAATCCCAGCCGAATACGCTCTCCTGCCAATTCACCATAGGCCAGACTACCCATGCCGGTGAGGATCGTGGCCAGACCAGCCTGCTCCCCCTTGCCCATTAAATCCATATAAGCAGCGCCGCCCGGTTGCCAGTTGCCAACCATCTCTTCCAGATCATTTACCAGCAATTCTGTTGCTGCTTTCAGATAATCACGACGACGATCACAATTTCCATTACTGCAGTTTTGCAGTGAGTAATCAGTCCATTGACGGTTACCCGCACCGGGACTGGTGCCATTGAGATCCTGGCCCCAAAGTAAAAACTCGATGGCATGGTAACCGGTCGCCACATTGGCCTCTACACCGTCAATCAGGTGAAGGTTTTCTGCCAGTAATTGCGGTGTAATCATGGCTGCATCAACGGTTATGCCGCCCAGATCAATAATCTCGTTAGCAATCACATTGGCGCTATAGAAATAATTGAAGTCGGACTCTTCACCGTAGGAAGCCGCCGTATAATCAATCAGCCCTTCATCCAGGGGCCACGAATTAACTCGTCCTTCCCATTCGTCAACAACACGGTTACCAAAACGAAAGGCTTCAGTTTGCTGATACGGGACTCGAGCAGCTAACCAGGCATTGCGTGCCTGTTGCATAGTCAGGGCTGAAGGCGAAGCCAGAAAAACATCTACCGACTGTTCCAGTTGACGCGCAGTAATAAGCGAATCTTCATAGGCGGCATTGGCAATAGCAATATAGGTGTCGAGAATAGCCCCGGGTGAAACTCCCTGGCTACCACTGTCAGTGGAAATAACGGAGCTGCAGGCGCTCAGGCCTAAAGCAAGAAAAAATGGTATCAAATATCGCATGGCTTTAATCGTCGTGCCTGATTACCCTGCCTTCAACCATAAATATAACGTCTTCTGCAATATTGGTGCTCAAATCGCCGATACGCTCCATGTAACGTGAAGTTGAAAGAAGACTGATAGCCACCCCCGTCTTCGACGCGTTTTCTTTAGCGACCCTTGTGACCTCCTGGTACATGGCACGATTAATTTCATCTACCTTGTCATCCATCGCAATAACCTCTCTGGCAAGACTAACATCAAGTTTTACCAGTGCATCGAGAGAGTTTCTGACCATTGTACGGACCAGATTGGGTAATTCATTAACGAATTCAGGCAAGGTCGAAATGGGCTCCTCCTGCATTAATTCCCTGGCGCGTTTGGCAATATTTTTGGCAAAATCGCCCATCCGTTCCAGGTCATTATTTACTTTCAGGGAAACGACGATAAATCGAAGGTCGCCGGCAACAGGCTGATGCAATGCAAGAATCTTGAGACAGTCTTCCTCAATCTTTACTTCCATTTCATTAATATGATCTTCTAGCCTGAGCACCTCATCAACATACAGCATCTCACGATTATTAAGCGCAAGGATGGCGTTATTAATGGCCGACTCAACCATAGTCCCCAGTTTAAGGATTTCTTTCTTCAGCTTTTCAAGATCGCGCTGTAAATGTAATGACATGGAATTCTCTTGGAGTAAATCGAAAAAGTCTTGAGCTATATTTTTTTGACCAGTGTTTTAACTAATACTCGAGCCAGTATTTAACCAAAACGACCTGTGACATATTCTTCCGTACGTTTCATCGCCGGTCGTGTAAATATTTTCTTGGTGACATTGAACTCTATCAAATCGCCCATTTCCATAAAGGCAGTGTAGTCTGAAATCCTGGCAGCCTGTTGCATATTATGGGTCACAATCACGATGGTATAGCTGGATTTCAATTCAAACAACAAATCTTCAATACGCGCTGTCGATATTGGGTCCAGTGCTGAGCAGGGCTCATCCATCAGCAATACTTCCGGCTCCATGGCAAGTGCCCTGGCGATACATAAGCGCTGCTGTTGTCCACCAGAGAGGTTAAGCGCGGACTCATGTAGACGGTCTTTTACTTCCTCCCACAGCGCAGCCTGTTTCAGGGAGCGCTCCACAAGCTCATCTGTGGAACCATTGTACCCATTTATCAGGGGCCCCCAGGAAATATTATTGTAGATGGACTTGGGAAAAGGGTTTGGTTTCTGAAAAACCATTCCGATACGGCGCCTGACTTCTACTGGATCCACTTCTTTACCGTAGAGATTTTCATTACTAAAAATCAGCTCACCTTCAACCCGGGCACCGTCTACAAAATCATTCATTCGGTTTAATGACCGCAACAAAGTACTCTTGCCGCAACCAGAAGGACCAATTATTGCCGTGATTTTATTGCGCCTGATATTAAAAGACACATCATTGACGGCCTGATTATCCGAATAAAATATATTTACGTTACGTAGCTCCAGAACGGATTTCTTGCTCATTTGCAAATTCTGTTCTGCCAGTGTCGAGTCTGGAAACTGGCTCATTACTTCATTCTCCGTTCTGTTCTATTTCTGATAAATATAGCTGTTGCATTCATTGCCAATAAGACCGCCAGTAATACAATAATGCCTGCCGCTGCCAGCTCATGGAATTCCTCCTGTGGACGTGAAACCCAGTTATAAATCTGAATAGGCATCGCGGTAAATGAGTCCATGGGACCTTCTGGCAGGAAAGCGACAAAGGTCATGGCGCCAATCATGATCAGGGGCGCAGTTTCCCCGATGGATCGCGAAAGAGCAAGAATGACTCCCGTCATGATACCCGGAAAAGACGCGGGCAATACATGGGCCCAGGTTGTCTGCCACTTAGTCGCCCCCAGGGAATAGGCTGCATTGCGGATACCCTGGGGAACAGTTTTAATCGCTTCGCGGCTGGCAATAATAATCACCGGTAAAATCAGCAGACTCATGGTCAAGGCGCCGGAAATAAGGCTTCGCTCCAGCGCGAAAAAACGGACAAATATTGCCAGGCCCAGGATCCCGTAAACAATAGAGGGTACACCGGCCAGATTGGCGACATTCACTTCAATTATTTTGGAAATCTTGCCTTTGCCAGCAAACTCTTCCAGATACAGCGCCGTGGAAACGCCCACGGGAATGGAAATCAATGCCACCAGCGAGATCAGCCAGATAGTTCCTACCAGCGCCGATTTGATTCCAGCTCGTTCCGGAAAACGGGAAGGAAAACTGCTAATAAACTGCCAGTCCAGCCAGCGGAAACCCTCAATAGAAACCTGATACAGCAGAACAGCCAGCAGCAATACACTTGACCAGGTAATAGCGGCACAGAAAATCGCAAAAAACCTGGCCTTGCGATGTCGCTTTTCCAGATGCCGGCTTTCTTGTTCAGTTGTTAAAGGCATTAATACTTAACCTCACTCATAAACTTCCCTGAAGCGATTCAGAATCATCTGGGAAATAATGTTGATCACCAGAGTAATGGCAAACAACAGCGTAGCTACTGCAAACAAGGTCTGGTAGGCAACGCCACCACTGGGTGTATCGCCCAGGCTGACCTGCACAATATAGGATGTCATGGTCTGAATACTTTCAAACATGCTCAGGGACATATTTGGTGTTTGTCCGGCCGCCAGCGTAACCGCCATGGTTTCTCCAATGGCCCGGGAAATGGCAAGCAGGAAAGACGCCATAACGCCTGATAGTCCTGCCGGAACTACTACCCTTGTGGTAACTTCGTAGGAGGTAGCTCCCAGGGCATAGGCTCCCTGGCGCAGGCTGATAGGAACGGCCCTTAACGCGTTGTCACTCATGGTGGCCACCATGGGCAAGACCATAATGCCAACAACAATTGCTGCACTCAGGGCATTAAACACCTGGATATCAGGAAATACGTTACGCAAAACCGGCGTGACAAAGGTCAGGGCGAAATAACCATAGACCACCGTCGGAATACCCGCCAGTAATTCAAGCACGGGCTTGATGGTGCTTCGCATGCGATCTGAGGCATATTCACTGAGGTAAATAGCACTGGCCAATCCTGTTGGAATAGCGATAAGTGCTGCGCCGATAGTCACAATCAGTGTACCCCACACCAGGGGCAATACCCCGAATGATGAAGGCTCAAACAGGGGGGTCCAGGTTGTGCCGAAGAAAAACTCTCCTGGCGATACGTTTTCAAAGAAGTTCAGGGTTTCACTGAGCAGCAAAATAACAATCGCAGCCGTGGTGACAATGGAAATGAAGGAGCACGAAGCCAGCCAACTCTTGATGGCCAATTCACCCCACAGCACGCCGGATTTTTTAATCGATCTGGCGGCTGGGGACTCTGCTGGTTGACTGGCTCCAGCAGCATCGGGATATTCTTCTTGTGCCATTATTAATCTATCACCGGCTCACTTAACAAGGACTCGCATTGTAGACCAATATACCATCAAACTTTAGTAAACGATCCACCAGAAACTATAAAGCCGAGATTTTGTCTTTGGCCTCTTGATATAAATCATCTGGCAACGCGATATACCCTACTTCGCTGGCAAGAACACCTGCATTTTCAAGATAGAAATTAACAAATTCGTTCACTTCTGGACGCGCCATGCTGGCCGTATTGAGGTAAATAAAGATAGGCCGGGACAAGGGGCTGTAGGTGCCATTGTTAATAGTTGTTGCTGAAGGGATGATGGCTCCATTACCGCCATCAATCGGAACCACTTTCAGCTTATCCATGTTTTCCACATAGTAGGCAAAACCAAAAAAGCCGAGAGAAAATTCATCACCACTGATCCCCTGAACCAGCACGTTATCATCCTCACTGGCAGTATAGTCAGGTCTGGAGGCGCCTGATTCACCGTTGATGGTTTCAGTAAAATAATCAAAAGTACCGGAATCAGTGCCGGGACCATAAAGTCTTAAAGGCTCACTGGGCCATTCAGGACGAATATCATCCCAGCTGTCAACTGTGCTACCTGGCTGCCAGATCAGTTGCAGTTCTTCTACTCTTAAATAGTCAACCCAGTCATTGTTGCTGTTAATCACTACTGAAAGACCATCATAAGCAACCGGAATTTCCAGGTAGTCAATGCCACTGGCTACTGCCTGTTCGATTTCCGAGTCCTTGATTGAACGTGAAGCATCGTTAATGTCGATCTCCTGAGCCAGGAACTTCTTGAAACCGCCACCAGTCCCTGAAACGCCTACAGTAACTCTTACCCTTGGTGCTACGGCCAGAAATTCCTCGGCGACCGCCTCGCTAATCGGGTAAACAGTGCTTGAACCATCCAGACTGACGACACCGCTGAGTGCTGCGGCACCGGTTGCCCCGGCCTCCTGCGACTCATCCTGCTGAGAACAAGCGCCAAGCAGCAAGGTGATAGTCAATAAAAGCGACAGGTTTACAGATTTACTTAGTAAGGCAGTCTGATATTTCATCTTTACGGTTCTCCAAAAAAAGTAGTTGCAATCATAATGGCTGGCATTGTCACACCACACTGTTAAGGTTTCATAAAGATTTGGAGTTCTTTCCAATATTTAGCAGAACCATCAAGCCTCCATGTCCCAAAGCCTTTAACAATGGACGGTTTTAAAAAATCTACCTGAAGGCCTGTTTTATGAGTTCTTAATATTAATTTAACTGCAACTTTAAAACTTAACCTGCTCTTTATAATTTCTTAATAATCCTTTGGAAGAATGCCCCCACTAAATAACAGGTCATCACTACGGTATGGAGTCTTCTCAATGAACCTAAAAAACACACCTTTCAACTTAAAGCCGGCACTACTGCTTGCTGCGTTGTTGGGAGCCTCAACCACGGCCTATGCTGCGGATCAGGAGCTGCTGGACATATTGCTTCAAAATGGCGCAATAACAACTGAGCAATATGATGCATTAATTGAAAAGGATTCCCTTTCAAGCGGGGACGTTTTGCCGGTTGTCGTTTTGGAAAAAGCGGCAGAAGAAGCAGTCGGAGAGGTAATAGAACAGCGCGTTGCTACCGAAATCGCCAGGCAGATTGACGAAGAGTTTCCGGTCACAGCAAGCGAAACAAGCAGCGGCTTTCGACTGGCCACACGTGATGGCAACTGGCGCACAGATCTGCAGTGGCGTGCGCAAACACGCTTTACCACGCCTTACCGTTCTGACCCGAGACAGATTCGTAATTTTAATGCCGAGGAACAGTCCAATTTCGAAGCTCGCCGCCTGCGTATGAAAATTGGTGGTCACGGCTTCCAGCCCTGGCTGAGCTATTATTTCGAGGTAGATCTTCAGCCGTCACGGGATGTCGATGATAGTAGCGCTTCCTCAAGTGCGCGCGTGATTGACTGGCGTATAGATATCGCGAAATGGGACTGGGGAGGCATTCGCCTGGGTCAGTGGAAGGTCGATCTTAACCGCGAACGTGTAGATTCCTCAGGTAGACAACAATTTGTAGAGCGTTCAATTGCCAACCGTGTATTCACCATGGATAGACAGATTGGCGTGCAGCTTCGAGGACATCTGTTCCAGGATACGCCAGCAGATATGCGTTATTACGCCGGTGTATTCAACGGTGAAGGCCGCTCGGTCAACAATGATGACAACGACATGATGTATATGGGCCGCCTGCAATGGAACTTCCTCGGCCGAGATCTTTCATGGCGCCAAACGGATGTCGAATATACTGAACGACCAACAGGCAGCCTCGCTCTTGCAGGTTTCACTACCACTGGCAGATGTACTCGCTGGTCTTCCTCGGGCTGTGGCAATCTTGACGGCTTCGACAGACCAGCCAACGCCACTCTTGGTCAATTCGATATAGACCAGGTAGTCCAGGAATTTGCCTATAAGTATCGAGGTTTCTCAGCGCAGCAGGAATTTCACCGTAAAACCATAAAAGACAACTCTGATGGTAGTTCACACGAGCTGACCGGCGGCTATGTTCAGGCTGGCTATTTCTTTAGCAACCTGATTCCAAACTTCCCGGCACCGCTTGAACTGGCTGTGCGTTATGCCTTTGTTGATGAACCCAATGCCAGCAGCCGGATCCTGGAAAACGAGCGCAGGGAATTCACTGTCGGGGCCAACTGGTTCTTTAATGGCCACAACAACAAGGTGACTATGGACTTTTCGCGCCTGACACTTGATGACGCGTTTTTTGCCCAGGATGAGTCTGATAATCGCTTACGTTTGCAGTGGGACGTTTCATTTTAAAAGAACGCTTCCTGCTAAAAGAAAGATTATAATGATGAAAAACGGCTTTAGAAAGAGCTTTGGTTTTTGAATCAAATTGTTTAAAACGGAAAAATAGCTGACAGCATTACCCATCAGTAGAACAGGATAAATTGAGACAGGGATGTCTCACATCACCTTTACAACCAACAATTAATTCCCTTATAAGTCGAAGAGCAAAATACTTGTAAAGGCTTTTATTTCCCAGCCTGAGCCTGTTCAGTACCTGCATTATCCATGGGTAGTCGAATGATGAATGTTGAACCACTACCAAGCTGGCTTCTTACACTCACTGTGCCTCCATGCTTTTCCACAATATTTTTTACTATCGATAAGCCCAGGCCCGTCCCACCCAGACTCTGTGAGCGAGCTTTATCTACCCGGTAGAAACGCTCAAAAACCCGTTTCTGATGCTGCGGACTGATACCAATTCCGGAATCCGTGACCTCAAGCAGCGCCGTTTGACCCTCTACCTTCAAAGTAATATTTATAGTTCCTGACTCAGTAGTGTACTTCATGGCATTATCGATCAGATTGTCCAGCAATTGACTCAGATTCTGGCGATCGCCATAGAGTTCAATGTCTTTTTCCGGTAAATCCGCAACCAGGGTATGGCCTTCTTGTTCGGCTGTGGATAGTGCTGCTCTTAGCGCCCGACGTATCAGGTCAGCGAAATTGATCTTAGTGAAATCCTCTCTGGAATCACTGCTCTCCAGTCTGGAGATTGTCATCAGATCTCCCACCAGTTGCGACAAGCGCAGACTCTGGGCATGCACCCTCTTGAGGAAATGCACCATGGTTTCTTTATCGACCTGATCATCATCGATAATTGTCTCGGTCAGACCACGAATAGCAGTAATCGGCGTTTTTAACTCATGGGATGCATTGGCAACAAAATCAGTTCGAACCCTTTCCAGGTTTTTCAGATCAGTAATATCATGCAGCACCAGAACTGCGCCAATAGGCTCACCCTGATCATCACTGAGAGAGGCGGCATAGATATCTACCACACGTTGCACCAACTCATGATCCAGACGCGTCTGTGTCTTTATCACAGAAGAGGTCTTGATAGCTTTATCAAGGGCGCTGATGATTTCCTGATTACGAATTTCCAGCCACAATGGCTTGCCGAGACTGTCTTTCTCATTAATAGACAGCATCCGCACAGCGGCTTCATTAATGTGCAGGATGTTCTGGTCCATATCGACGTCCACCACACCTTCCACCATACAGGTAAAAACTGTTGCCAACCGATTACGGTCGGTAGTAATTTCAGTCACACTTTGCGCCGAACTACGCGCCATCTTATTGATCGCTTGCGCGAGTTTTTTTAATCCCAGGGCATTCTCTACCGGTATTCTTCGGGAAAAATTACCGCGCGATATTTCTTCGGCCATTGCCGTTAACTCCAGCACCTTCATTGCCTGCCGTGCTGACAGATAAAATGCCAGCAACAACACAAAAAAAGTGGCAATCGCTGCATTTCTCAGCAAGACTGAATTTGCCTCACTAATTTCTGCCTGCATCGCAGTTGAAGCCCTGGCGGTACGAACAAACCCTACAATCTGATCTTGCAAAAGCATGGGCACAGCAAGGTAATTGAACTGCTCTTCCAGGGTAAAACTATAACGGGTTGCACGGCCTATGCCGGCAGAGGACGCCAGGAGAATTTCCGGCCTTCTCAGATGATTATCCATGGTAAAAGGGTTTTCAAAGTTATCCGACAACACGACACCATTGTTGTCTATCACCGTAACGCGCAGATCAGCGTTTTGGGCTACAGATTCGGCCATTTCTCTCACCTGCGGGTAATTCAGGTTTTGCAATGGCGCCACTAATACCTGGCTGAGCAATTGCGCATTATAAAGCAGAGTGCTATCTGCTTTTTCCTCGATCTGCTGTTCAAATCGCCCTACCAGTGACATTGCAAACAGGAATGTGCCTATCAATGCCACAAGCACATACCCGATATAGGTACGCCAGAAATAAAATGACTTCAGCAGCATTGTCTTAATTGGCCTTTATAAAAATCATGATGATGGATATCTGCAAAGCAGACATATTGGCTGATTGAAAACAGTATAAAGCAATAATTGACGGGGGTAATTTGAAAACACGAATCAGGTCGATTTCCTGTCAAGCAGGATCACGGAGACGATAGCCAACCCCCCTGATGGTCTCAATCATTGGTGGCTCAGTATTCATTTTCTTGCGAATACCACGTATATGAACATCTATATTGCGGTCGACAACGACCACATCATCACCCATAGCCCGACTTAATAACTGCTCCCGGGAGAAAACTCTTCCTGGATTACTGGCCAGATAATGCAGAAGGCGAAATTCTGTTGCCGTCAGCCTGATCTCATTTCCTGCAACGGTGACTTCATATTTGGTGGGATCAATGGCCAGCTTGCCGACCTGAACCTGATCTTGTCTGGGAACGCTTTCTACCAGAGTTCCTCTGCGCAGAACCGCTTTTACCCTTGCGACCAACTCTTTGGGACTGAAAGGTTTGGTAATGTAATCGTCAGCGCCCACCCCAAGACCAAGGACGATATCACTTTCTTCGCCTTTCGCAGTGACCATAATTATCAAGGTATTTTGATTGGCGGGGTTACTTTTAACATTGCTGCAAATTTCAATACCATCCATCCCCGGCAGCATCAGATCCAGCAATAAAAGATCCGGATTCTCCTTATTGACGAGAGACAGACCGAGAGTGCCATTGACTGCGGTAAATACATCAAAGCCTTCCCGCTTCAGGTTATAGCTGAGCACTTCGAGAATATCGGGCTCATCTTCAATAATAACTATCTTCTTTTTGCTCATAAACGCATAAAATCTTAACTGAATTTGTCTTGTTGAAGTAACAGAAGGGTAGCATTAATGGATAAAGATCTCGTTAAGACAGTTCAAGAATACCATTTAAATTAACAAGACATTAATGAGTGAAATAGCGCCTATTCTCCCCTGTCCTTGCTTCTTCATTCAGCCTTCAGCCATAATATCCCGTTACTAACCTATGGTTAATCCTCAGTTTTACCGAATTCTTATAAAGATGTCATCGAAAGGAAAAAGCAACGAACCGGTCATTGACGGCAGCGAAAGCAAGAAGTTGCGATACGAAACCCTGGTGGGTGAATATTACAACGACATCTTTCGCTACGCTTACTGGCTCAGTAAAAGTCGGCAGATTGCTGAAGACCTGGCTCAGGAAACCTTTTTGAGAGCCTGGCGCGCCCTCGACAGCCTGGAATAACCCGGGGCGGCAAAAGCATGGCTTTTCACCATTCTCAGGAGAGAGAATGCCCGGCGCTTTGAAAAATATCGTCCCGAAGCGGATGACATAGATGATTATTCTCTCCCTGATAGCGGCAAGCTGGAGCCTGACCAGATTCTGGAGCGGGAAATGGTCCACAAGGCCATGGAAGATCAGGGAGCCGGAATACCGGGATCCTTTGTTATTGCAGGTGATCGGCGGTTTCAGTGGCGATGAAATCGCCAAAATGCTGGATTTGAACAACAACACCGTGATGACACGCTTGTTTCGGGCGAGAAACAAACTTAAAGAGAAGCTGGAGAGCAATGAGACGGATTAATACTCTATGCACTCTTTGACAACAGGGTTAAACCAGCATTTTTTTATCATCTGCACAGACACAGATGAAAAACATAAAATCAGGAAAATATTGATTAGAGCCGAAATGAATTAAGCCACTCTCAGGTCTGTATAGCCTTATTGGTGTGAGAGTTGGTAAAGTGATTGAAAGTAATAGAAATTAGTAGGGATAGTGATAGTAAGGATTTGCACGAAAAAATATAAAGCGGTTTTTTACTATAAAGCATCGCTGAATCAATTTGAAAAATAACAAATCAATAGACAAATTATTCTTGTAAGGGTACGGAAAAGATGAATGATCAACTTTTTCTTGAGAGAGCTCATGCCAATCCTCATGATGACTCAGCGGAATTTCTTTTGGCAGTTGCTGAAAATCCTGCACGACAGGAGTTACTGGAAAGCCTTAAGGTTCTCGATAAAAGACTGGAGTCCGGACTTACTGCGATTTCTGCCCCTGAACACCTGAAAAAGACATTACTGAATATTCCTGAAGGCACTCTGCATCCGGATATTCAGGCCGTGTCAGCCAATGATTCTTTCTGGCGTCGTAATTTTCAATACGCCGCTGGACTGGTGGTTGCCGCAGGCGTCATTGCGATGATGCTGCCGGGAAGAGCCAATTCCCTGGAAGAGGTTGTCATGCGCCATCTCTACAGTGAGTTAAGTTTTCTGGAAGATCACACCCCGGTTTCCATGAGTTACGTCAATAATGTAATGAGCAGTAACCGGGAAGGTATGAGCTTCCTGCAATCCCCTGACATGAGCAATATCGAAATTGATGTCAGCGAAGATTGTTGGGTAGATTTCCAGAATGGAGTAAAGGGTGTTCACATCGTTATGAAGGGCAATGTAGGACAGATTACCGTGATGGTAATCCCTAATGAGCCTATAGGCGGACAAATTGCCATTTCTGATGATCGATTCGAAGGCGTAATCACGCCAACCCCTGGGGGCAATCTGGTTGTTATCGGGGAAAAAGAGGAATCAATTCAGCAGTATTCCACCATGCTTGCAGCCAATATTACTTGGTAAAAGCCACGACCCCGGGCAACCTGGCAAACTCCAAATTTCCTGAATCTTCCCCAATTCTGGCGTTGCTATTTTTTTCTTTTTAGCGGCGCAAAGCCATCATGCCTGGCTTTTTCTGCTACTGCGGGTTTTTTATCTGTACCCGCAGATGGCGATTTATTCGTTACAGCTGAAGGCGTTTTATTTCCTGCTGCTGAAGGCTCCTTAGTTCCTGCCGCTGAAGGCTCTTTAAGTTTTGCTATAGAGGGCTGACGTCTTTTGCCGATATTTTTGCGATCACGATGGCGCTGTTTTATTTTCGGCTTGTCTTTATCTCCGGCTTTGGACTTTGTATTTTTAGCTGTTTTCTTTTTCTTTGAGGGTCCAGAAAACTTTGCCGGAAATGCTTCAACTTTACGGCGCTTGAAATCAAGATTCAGATAACGCTCGATGCTCTCCATCAGATTCCATTCCTGGGGCGCAATCAGGGAAACGGCCAGTCCGGTTGCCCCTGCCCTGCCGGTTCTGCCAATGCGGTGAACGTACTCATCGCCGGAGCGTGGCATGGCATAATTGATGACCAGATCAATGGTCGGAATATCCAGACCACGAGCGGCAAGATCAGTGGCTACCAATATTCCAACCTTACCATCACGGAACAGGCTCATTACCCGCTTTCTCTCATCCTGCTGCATTTCACCATGCAAGCAAGAAGCCCTGTGCCCCTGCTTCATCAGGAATGACGCCAGCTCTTCAGCACTTAGACGGGTATTGGTAAAGATGACACTTTTCTTGAAACTCTCATTGGCCAGCAGCCAGCTACATAACTGGCGTTTATGGGATGGATCATCAGCAAGGATGATTTCCTGGTTGATATAGGCATGGGCGGTGCGATGGCTGCCAATAGCTATGCGTTCAGGATTTTTTTGTATTTCACTGGAAATTTTTCCCAGACCCAGATGCTTCAGGGTGGCCGATAAAAGGATGGTCTGTCTGTCCGTCTTGCAATGCCCGACAATTTCCATGACGGCATCTCTCAGGCCCATATCCAGAGTACGGTCGGCCTCGTCCAGTACCAGAAATTCCAGGTCGCCAAGTTCAAGAGAGTTTTTCTGCACATGCTCCAGAATTCTCCCTGGAGTACCGATAATAACTTCAGGATTCTTTCTTATCTTGGCTTTTTGTTCCTTGAAGCTTTCTCCACCCAGGATGGTCAGAGAGCTGATGGACGTAAAACTGGCCAGGTCACGGCAATGACGATCCAGTTGCAGGGCAAGCTCCCTGGTTGGACTAAGTATCAAACATCGAGTGGCCGTCACAGGCGCCGGATTTTCGATCATTTTATGCAGTAGCGGCAGCAGGAATGCCGCACTTTTACCGCTGCCAGTCATGGCGCTGGCCTGCACATCCTTACCGGCAAGCAGGGCCGGAATCATGACTTCCTGAACCGGCGTAGGAGTATTCAGGTGGAGTTTATCCAGGCTCTTCAGTAACGGCTCATTTAATCCTAACTGCTTAAACATATGTAATCCTGAATAAAACTAAAAAACTGCCAATGGGTATGAATGAAACAAGTCATTGTAACTTGCTTCATCGCGGTACGAATGATTTTTTATTTCAGCCTGCTTGCAAATAAATTATGACGTCAACTCACTAGAGTGGACTGATGGAACAGTAACTGCCAGCGTTTCTCTGATTCGTTCTGTCGCCATAGAGAACTGTGAATCGCTCCTCTGGAGGAATTCTTTGCCGGGTTGATCTGCCTGGCATGATACGTAGCCTGAGCCAGCCCCGGGGCCAGTATTTGTACTTTAAAATCTGAAAATTGCCAGCGTGCAGCGGCGCTTTTGTTTAGTAACCACTGCAGCACCGCTTCTCTTTTTATCTCAGTACCATCCGGGGTCACTTCACGAAAATCTTCAGCCAACATGGCTTCCAGAGATTCTGGGCTCAAGGAAAAATCCTGATGTAGCAATAGCTCTTCAAGAATTCTTATATGCTCGGAAATATTCAGGATATCCATAAAAATTACCACGCCCTCAGGCATCAGCTTCCAGGGTCACTTTTGCTTCTCCCATTCCCATAGCCCGCCGCGCAAAGGCCTTGCGTACAGGCATCACCAGATCGATACTGAATAAACCAAATTTCCGGATCCATACCGCCGCAATATTCTTCGAGGAAAATAACCTGGTCATATAATGGCTGAACATTGCTGTCATGTGCTGGTCTGATCGGGTTTCCTCCTGATAGCGATGCAGCAGTGCAACGTCTCCCAGGCTTGTATCCGTGGCCATAGCTTCCAGTAATATAGACGCCAGATGCGCGGTATCCCTGAAAGCCAGATTAAATCCCTGTCCGGCGACTGGATGCAGGGAATGAGCGACATTTCCCAGTAGCACCAGGCCAGGGCGAACCTGTTCCTGGGCCTGAATCAGACTTAATGGATAGCTGTTGCGCTGGCCGACCCGGGTGAAGCGGCCCAGTCTGTTACCGAATTCTTCATTCAGCTGCCTAAGAAAATCACTGTCGGATAAAGCCAGTGTACTACTGACGTCATCGGTATTTCTGGTCCATACCAGGGCAGCACGATGCTGATTGTCATGATCAGGTAAAGGTAACAATGCCAATGGCCCATTGGGGGTGAATCTTTCATAGGCGACATTCTCATGACAACGGGTGAAAGCCACATTGGCGATAATAGCTTCCTGCTGATATGACTCACGGGTTCTATGAATACCCAGTTTTTCGCAGAGTCCCGAGCGCCCGCCTTCTGCCATCACCACCAAGGCGGTAGTCAGGCTGCTCTGCTGCGTCCCGTCTTCAAGGGTTACTTTCATACCTGAGGGTTCAGGCTTTATGTTTGAAACACTGACACCGCTGCAAATTTCAAGATTGCCAATAGCCGCCAGACGCTTATTGAACATTTTGCCCAGCAATCTGTTTTCTATAACATACCCGAGAGCATCGACGCCCAACTCAGCATTGACCATTCGCACTGCACCAAATTTTCCCTGGTCAGATACGTGAATCTTTTGAATCGCTTCGGCATCGGATTTGAGTTCTTCCCACAGACCCAGTTCCCGCAAATAATCTACGGTGCCATAGGAAAGAACAGTGCTACGGGCATCAAAAGAAGGTTGCGCTGCAGGAGCATCCAAATCGATGACGGCGGACTCTACCAGCAAAATAGATAACGCGCCGTGCTGACGCGACCGCTCCAGTATACAGGCAAGACTTGCCCCTACCATCCCGGCACCGACGATCACCAGGTCATAGGATTCGGAGCGACATAGTCCCATCAGGCTGCCGCCATGAACGCTTCAATTTCTTCTACAGTTTTTGGCAGACCATCCGTGAGTACGTCATAACCGTCTGCCGTCACTGCGACATCATCCTCAATGCGAACACCGATCCCCCACCATTTCTTGTCGATTTTCTTGTTGCCTGAGGCAATATAAATCCCAGGCTCGATCGTCATAACCATTCCTGGTTCCAGCAGCCGCCATTTGCCATCAATTTTGTAATCACCGACATCATGAACATCCATGCCCAACCAGTGGCCGGCCCGATGCATATAGAAATCCTTGTAGGCCCCTTTTTTAATCAGGGTCTCAACCTTGCCTTTCAAAATACCCAGCTTTACCAGTCCCTGGGTAATTACTTTCACTGTCACCTTGTGGGGATCATCCCAGTGATTACCCGGTTTTACTACCTTGATGGCTTCCAGCTGGGCCTTCAGCACCAATTCATAAATCGCCTTTTGCTCCTTGCTGAAGCGGCCATTAACCGGGAACGTACGGGTAATATCGGAGGCGTAATATTCATATTCGCAACCCGCATCAATCAGCACCAGGTCGCCTTGTTTCATTTGCATGTTATTTTCCGTGTAATGCAGAATGCAGGCATTTTCACCACTGGCAACAATGGAGTTATAGGCTGGATTCCTGCACCCGGAGCGAGCAAATTCATAAAGGTATTCCGCTTCCAGTTCATATTCGTACATGCCTGGCTTGCAGTTTTTCATGGCACGTTGATGCGCCCTGACCGCAATCTGTCCTGACTCGCGCATAACTTTAAGTTCTGCTCGCGACTTGATCAGACGCATTTCATGCAACAGATGATCCAGTACCAGAAATTCGCCAGGCGAATGTACGCCACTGCGGACCTTGCTTCGAATAACCTTGACCCACTCCATAACCTGATGATCAAACTGTTCGTCGCGTCCCATGGCGTAATAGACGCGCTCTCTGCCCTCAATCAGGCCCGGCAGAATATCGTCAATGTCCGAGATGGGAAAAGCATCATCGACCCCAAGGATGTCAGCTGCATTTTCCGGCCCCATCAGGCGCCCGTTCCACATTTCCTTATGTGCATCTTTCTCCTGGCAGAACAACAGGCACTCGCCCTGTGAACGCCCGGGTATCAGGACAAGGCAGCATTGTGCTTCACGAAAGCCGGTCAGATAGTACAAATCGCTGTTCTGACGAAAGGCAAAGGTTGAGTCACCATTACGCAGGAATTCTTCTGCGGATGAAAGAATGGCTATGGAGTTTGGCTCCATTTGCGACATCAGTTCATTGCGTCTTTTTTTATACTCGGAGTTTTTGATTTGAAGTTGTGCCATTTGTCAGCTTATGTCCGCTCTACTAAAAAATTTATGGGGAGTCTTATAAAAGGGTTTGCCTAGTGAATATTGTCGCCTGGAATCTCCACAGAAAGCGGACCTGAACCCGCATATTGCTCGGTGTTTTGCACAAACACAGTAATTGCAGCCATCCTCACGTATTCCTCGATTTCCATGAAATTGACTTCATTTTCAGTTTCACTGACGTCTTCATCTTCCTGGTCTACCAGGGCAATACGCGAGAAATCATTCAGGACTTCCCGGGTTTCTTCACTCATCGCCGCATCATCGCGCACCCATGCCCCGGCAAATCCGGCATTAAAACCATCACACCACTGGGAGAGTGCCTTCAAACGCTGCCCGAACTCTTCATCTTCATCAGGAATCAGTGGGCTGAAGGCATAATTTTCAGCCTGTAGCTGTGCCAGAATATCGTCTGCCAGCATTTTCAGCAGGCTAGCGACCACTTCGTCCGCTTCGTTCTCGATTTCCAGCACTTTCAAACTCAGCGCAAGATCAAAAGCACAACTATCAGCACACATCTGACCGCTTAAAACGCCATGTATTTCAGCAACTGGTGTAGAAATATGATGCGCGGCGAGTAATTCTGCTGCCATTGCATAGTCAGCTGCCATTTTTTCTCCGAAATAAGACTGGAACAAGGAAATAATGGCATCAATGATAGCATTACATTCCCTCAAATTGAGAAATCTGCAGCAGTCTCAGGATTTTGCGCTTAAATCATGAGTTGACCCTGTCCTATGGTGGCTTTATAGTTACATGCCGTCTTTTTTGTGGATGATTTAAGACCAATGACTGATACTAGTTTCAATACCTTAGAAGACAAAGTTGATGAACTGATTCAACTTTGTAATGACATGAAAAAAGAGAATCAAATACTCAGGGATGACAAGCATAACTGGGAAAATGAACGTAATTCTCTGGTTGAAAAAAACCAGTTGGCCAGAACGCGTCTGGAAAAAGTCTTACAACGACTCAAGACACTCGAACAAGTTTAATAAGACTCTCGCGCAGGCTGGAAAGCTGAAGCTCTGAAGAGATGACAGGTAAAAGAGATTAGTAACAATGGCAGAAGAAGTCGATACCGTAACTATTACTATTCTGGGGCGTGATTACCAGATCAGTTGCCCCCCTGCTGAAGAAGAAGGCCTGCGCAAGTCCGCAAAATACCTCGACAAACAAATGGAAGGGGTAAAATCCAGGGGTTCAACCCTAGCCTTTGAAAAGGTCGCCATCATGGCAGCTCTTAACATTTGCCATGAATTACTGCAAAAATCCCAACAGGCTTCTGATTCCGAGAGCACTTCGCTCGACAGGGTGAGGACATTGCAGGAAAAAATAGAAGTAGCACTCCAGGCCAGCAGACAAATTGAGATATAAATTCAGTTAATCGATTTATCCTGACAACACCAGCCCTGCTGTTTTCTTTGATTTAAAGTCTTCCCCCCTCAATTTCCCCGTTACCCTTTCCTGCGCCCGCGCTCCAGAGAAGATTGCGATTTGTTTTGCCATAGATGACTAAATTCATCCCTTCTCGAATAAATTTGTCATATAATCCTTTATACTCCCTGGGGTATTGGCCAGCTGAATATGTTCTTGAGCCGATAAGTGTTACCCGGAGGCTTTGCCCAATGACGTTGTGTGCATGTCCGCTAGACGGAAAGCCTTATACGTCGGACTGGCCACCACCTGAACCATAGGGTTCAGGACTCGTTCGGCAGCGGTATTTTGGGGAATATTCTTTTACTCTGTTTTCAATATTTTCTTGATTATTTTATTTGTGATATGACCTGATTCAGGTCACACCCCGAATAAAATAGTTGGTACTCACTACCATTTCAAAAGCCATAATTACTATTGAAATCTGAATCTACCAGCTCGATCGATAAGAAGGCTCTGCGCGCCAGCAAGCGCGAATTACGCCGGCAAATAGGCGCCGATGAGCAGCACAACACAGCTAAAACTGTTACCGAAACCGCCCTTCTGCAGCCATTCTTCCGATTAGGCAACGATATCGCCATTTATATGTCCGCCGATGGTGAGGTTGATACCGGTATTTTGCTGGAAACACTGTTGGAACTGGGTAAAAACTGCTACTTGCCAGTGATGCTTGACGCAACAACGACACTGGAGTTTCGACAATACCTTCCTGAAAAACCCCTGATTAGAAATAGCTTTGGATTACATGAACCAGGGCCAGAGGCACCCACCATAGCGCCAGAACTACTCTCGGCCGTTTTTATGCCATTGGTTGCGTTTGATGAACGGGGAAACCGACTGGGGATGGGAAAGGGTTATTATGACCGCACCTTTGCCTTCAAGATAAGGCAAGCTCATAAATCGCTTAAATCACCTGAAAGCCCCGTGCTTATTGGCCTGGCTCACGAATGTCAGAGGGTAGAAAATCTTGAGGCAGCCAATTGGGATGTGCCTCTGAAGGGAATTATCACGGGCCGGAAAATGTACCAGTGCCTTTGATAATGCAGTTTCGCTGAAATTATCCGCTAAATCCGGCTACAGCAAACTGCTTAGTGCAACGCTACTAATCAGAATGCCAGCACTGAATACAATAAACAGGACCATCATGAGATCAGGACTCTTCTTCATAACATTTCCGAGACAATGGGTTAGAGTCTATATTTAAATATCTTTATTAGATGCATGCTGCAAACGGCTGAACTATATGGTTTTTATTGGCTTCATGCAACCTTTACTTTATTTTCTTTCAGACACTAATATCGTCTCGCAACCAGACACCGCCTTGGTTAGACTTGCTATACCAGGCAGAACTAACCCGATAACAATTGAGCAATACTATGACCCAGGATGAACTAAAACAGGCCGTTGCTGCAGCAGCATTTGATTACATCCAGAAATACCTCTTTGAAGGCAGTGTTATCGGGGTCGGCACAGGCTCCACGGCCAACCTGTTTATCGAAGAGCTCGCCAAAATTAAACACGAGATCACAGCGACTGTGGCAAGCTCGGAAGAAACCGCCCGCCGCCTGAAGTCGCATGGCATCCCGGTATTCGAATTAAACGCAGTAGACGAGGTGACGGTATATATTGATGGTGCGGATGAAGCTAATGAGTATTTGCAACTGATCAAAGGTGGTGGCGCTGCCCTGACACGCGAGAAAATAATTGCTGCAGTGGCAAAAGAGTTCGTCTGTATTGCAGACGCCAGCAAATTTGTCGGGGTACTGGGCACTTTCCCCCTTCCAGTTGAAGTCATTCCAATGGCACGCAGTTACGTTGCGCGACAGATCGTGAAACTGGATGGCGACCCGGTCTATCGTGAAGACTGCGTGACTGATAACGGGAACATAATTCTCGACGTCTATAACATGTCTATTGTAGATCCGAGGAAACTGGAAGCAGATCTCAACCAGATAGTGGGTGTGGTAACCAATGGCTTGTTCGCTCAGCGTCCAGCAGATATTCTTTTACTTGGTAAAGAATCTGGCGTAGAAACCATAGGCGCAAAAACATAAGTAAATTACTTAATCCACTTCCAGCCTTCCCATATGCCGGGTTGATTTTGTACAGTCAGTTCCAAAACTGACAGGTAGCGACTCATGACCTGCTTGACCTTGATTTCTTCGCTACCATCACTAACAGGCCTGATCACCAATTCAAATCTGGAACCACCCAGCCAATTTAAATAAGCCGCGACAATGGGAATTTTTTTTCTGACGGCCAGTTTTACTGTACCGGTGGGGCACGACAAACTTGTGCTCAGGAAGGGGAAATCCTTGCGGTTTTTGTCATCAAAGACCTCCGGAAAATCATTGGCGCTAATGACGAGATGGTTTTTATCAAAAGCACGTAAAATGGAACGCATCATGCGCTGGGGCTTTACCAGTATTATGTCGCCACCATTGAGATGCTTCTCAGCATGTTCATATACCCGATTTACCCTGCCACCAAATTTTTGATACTGCCGACTATCCTGAGCATCCATGGCAATGGTTGTAACAGGTAAAGTGAGTCTTCCCAGCAAATTACAAAACAGCATGTTCAAGTGGTGGTGATAGGTCATTACCAAAACTCCTTTTTGCCGCGAATAATAATCTCGCACATATTCTGCACCATGAATTTCTACTTCGCATTGCTTGATCCACCGAGTATTTTTTTGCGCATAAAAACTACTCTGGAAGCGCGACAAACCAACAAGTGATTTATGGCGGCGCCAGGCTTCCTCCACAGTTTTATTATCAGCAAATATTTGTTTCAGCCCGGCAATAAACGCTTTTTTTTGTCGGGGAAGACGCGGATGAAGCAGAGGAATGGTTTTCGACGCGAGATTATTACCAGTAGAATAGGATAAGGTGATGCGCAAGAGATAGGCCCAGACAAACATCAGTTTGAAACGCAATGTAGCAAGGACGTTCATATCTCTATTTTTCCAGCTTCTGAACCTTATAAACCTGGTAACCCATCAAGCCCTTATTAAACAGTTTGGTATAGTTATTGAGCACCAGGTCCCAGTATTTACCTACCTTTGCCTTATTTGAGCCTGCCGGAGCATCAAGTAACTCATCGTTAAAATATTCTGTATATTCCTGCAGTGGACGGTATACCTGTCCGCCAATATCCCTGTGCTCTACAATGACAAGATTGGCATTTTTCAGGTAGTCATCAAGTTCTGTTTTTGCAGAAAAATGATTCCCTGATTTGAAAGTGATTTTTGACACATCCTCGCAACTGATATCTGCGTAGACAAAAGTAGCGCCGGGCTTTAGCACTCTCTGCACTTCATTAAAGAACTTCTGCTTTTCATCATAGTGGAATGATGATTCAACACAGTAGATAAAGTCTAGACTATCATCTGAAAAGGTGTCCATTTCCATTGAATTACCCTGAATAGTGCGCAATCTTTCTGCCACCGCTTTTGTTTCTGCAAATTGACGTGTCAACTGCAGATGCTCTTCAAGCAGATCATAGCATGTTAGCTGGACGGGGCATCGTTCCAGCAAGCGTGCAGCGTAACCACCTATACCACAGCCAATTTCAACGCCATGATCACCCTGTTCAAGGGGGGACAACATACTCAGAATCAGTTCAAAAAATGCCATTTCAGCATCGAACAGGTTTTTACAGCCGGCCTCCCAGTAGCCGAAATTAATGGCATGACTCAACTCACCATCAGCAGAGCGCGAGAGATCCGCCAGGTATCCCCTGATCCATTGATAGAACTGATTTATCTGGTCAGAGTCTTCGTGATTGGGTTCCAATACTTACCTCGGTTTTTATTATAGGAGCAGACACCTGTCTAAGACCTGACCTGATGATGGCTTTGGCTTATGTTCAGGGACTTGTTGTAATTTGTATAGCTAACTGATCACAGAACAGATAAGTATTAGTTAATGATTCGGGTAATAACAGTGGCTAGAATCTGAATTTACGGACAGGAAATGACCTGCGCGCATTCTTTAATGCCTCAGATTACATGGGCCTTGTAGTCGCCGGCAGCATACTTGGCCGCCATCTCTTCAAGGTTATATATTTTCTTCATATTGGAAATCTGACCAGCAGTTCCGAAGGCTTCCAATCGTGAAACCACAATTTCTTTCATGGCAGTGATAGTCGGCGTTAGAAATTTACGCGGATCAAATTCTGATTTATTCTCGGCAAGAAAACGTCTGACTGCACCAGTGGATGCAAGGCGCAGGTCAGTATCAATATTCACTTTCCTGACGCCATTCTTGATGCCTTCCTGTATTTCTTCAACAGGGACGCCATAGGTTTCAGGAATTTCTCCACCAAACTCATTGATAATAGCCAGCCATTCCTGGGGCACAGATGACGAACCATGCATCACCAGGTGAGTGCCGGGAATGCGCTTGTGGATTTCCCTAATTCTTTCTATAGCCAGAATATCCCCGGTGGGCGGGCGACTGAATTTATAGGCTCCGTGACTGGTACCTACAGCAATAGCAAGCGCATCTACCTGGGTAGCTTCAACGAACTGTGCAGCTTCTTCCGGATCTGTCAGCAATTGCTCCATGGTAAGCTTGCCCTCTGCACCATGACCGTCTTCTTCGCCGGCCATACCTGACTCCAGAGAACCAAGACAGCCAAGCTCACCTTCAACTGATACGCCATAGGCATGCGCCATTTCAACCGCTTTCTGCGTGACTTCAACATTGTATTCGAAAGACATTGGTGTTTTTCCGTCTTCACCCAGAGAACCATCCATCATCACGGATGAAAAACCCAGCTGAATAGAACGTTGGCAAACCGCAGGGGAAACCCCGTGATCCTGGTGCATGACAATGGGGATATGTGGAAATTCCTCGATAGCACCCTGAATCATATGTTTAAGAAAATTGGATCCGGCATATTTACGGGCACCTGCAGAGGCCTGGAGGATGACCGGACTGTTTACTTCGTGGGCTCCCTCCATAATGGCTCTGACCTGTTCCAGGTTATTAATGTTAAACGCAGGAACGCCATAACTGTTTTCAGCTGCATGATCCAGCAGTTGTCTTAAACTCATTAAAGCCATGCTCTTGTCCTTTTAACTTTGTAGTTTTTTTACTGTAAATATTTTGTTTTTAAATTTTATTCTTTTTACTTATTTTTACCGCGTTCTTCCAAAACTGCAACTGCCGGCAATACTTCCCCCTGAACAAATTCTAGGAAAGCACCTCCTCCGGTTGAGATATAGGAGATATCGCTGCTGATACCAAACTTGTCAATTGCCGTAATAGTTTCTCCACCTCCAGCAATAGAAAACCCGGCGTTAGCGGCTATGGCCCTGGAAACCACTTCAGTACCATGGGAAAAAGCCTCAAACTCAAATACCCCGATCGGGCCATTCCAGAGTATGGTTTTCATACTGGCAATAATTTCACTAAAGCGTTTGCTGGTTTCAGGACCAATATCGAGGATCATGTCATCATCAGCAACATCCTTCACCCCCTTCAAGGTCGCAGCAGCCTGTTCGGAAAATTCTTTCGCTACCATCACATCCACGGGTAACGGGATGTCGGTCTCAGCCATCAACATCCTGGCTGTTGCTATCATCTCCTCTTCAACCAGGGATTTTCCAACCGGGAAGCCGGCTGCGGCCAAAAAGGTATTCGCTATGCCACCACCGACAATCAGCTGGTCTACCTTTGTTGCCAGCGCCTGTAATACTCCCAGCTTGCTGGAAACCTTTGCCCCACCAACAATAGCCAGCATTGGACGCTGAGGATTGGTCAAGGCCTTGCCCAAGGCATCAAGCTCACCCTTCAACAGGGGCCCGGCACAGGCTTTTTCGGCAAACCTGGCAACACCATGGGTACTGGCCTGGGCACGATGGGCAGTACCAAACGCATCCATCACAAAAATATCACATAAGCCGGCATAATAACGGGCAAGACTGTCTTCATTTACTTTTTCTCCGACATTGGTGCGAACATTTTCCAGCAAAACACAGGTACCAGGCGCAAGTTTCAGAGAATCTTCCTGTGAAAAATCGGGAGGCATAATGGCTACTGTCTGACCCAGCAATTCACCCAGCCTCTGCGCAACAGGCGCCATGGAGAATTCTGCCTGCGCACTGATGGGGACCCCTTCTTGCGGACGCCCCAGGTGAGACATCAGTAAAGTCACCGCACCTTCTTGCAGGGCATAACGGATTGTCGGCAAGGCCGCATTGATCCTGGCATCGTTGATTACTTTTCCGTTTTTAATGGGGACATTCAGGTCTTCGCGGATTAATACCCGCTGGTTTTTCAGGAGGTAATCATTAATACTTCTAATCGTCATACTGTTTGTTGACCTATTATCAGGAACTACGGCACTCTCTTTTAGTGTTCTGCGAGAGTTTGGTAAAGTTCCAATAACCTTGGTGAAGGTGCTTTGCGGGAGCAAAAATTACCGCGCTAATATGCTGAAGAATGATACCCGATTGCTCAGCAATTTTCTGCACTCCGGCATTAGTTAATCGGCAAATTACAGAAGAAAATTCACACAAACTTGGGAAAGCTGAGCTTGAAAACAATCATCCATATCGGCCAGCACAAGACCGGTACCACCTCTATCCAGCATTATCTGCAAAGTCACCGCTCGACTCTGGCTGATTCAGGCCTATACGTGCCCGATGTTTTACTCGGCTATGGCAATCCCTCCCATTTCCTGCTCAATGTTTATGCACTGGATGAAGAACGTGACTCCACTGCCAAGATCATGCTCAAGGAAACCGTAGAAGAAGACTTTTTCAGCACCCTGCCGGACCTTTTGCGCACAGACATCAGGCGGCATTACCAGTTGGCCAATGAATCAGGCTGTGAAGAGATTTTATGGACCAATGAAGGTCTCTACCTGCTCAACTCACTGGAGGAGTACAAAAGGTTAAGGCAACTATTTGAAGGTTTTTCGGATGAAATCATTTGTGTGTGCTGTCTGCGAGATCGCGACAGTTATCGGGAATCCTTTAAAGTACAGCTGGAAGGATTGGGGTTGGCCTTGAGTGACAACAAGGATTCCTACCGCTATCTGGAAGATGATTCCTGGCTCTTTGATTATGACCGCAAGATCCAGTTACTGGCTCAGGTGTTTGATGAGGTCACGATCATGCCTTATGACCCGACCGATATGGTCATGACGTTTATGGAAAAAATCGGCTATAAAGCCGAAGGGGATACTGCATCCCTGCGGCTCAATACCACGCAAACAGGCGGAAATTAAAGCAGG
>JAHEHN010000067.1 GCA_024644515.1 Gammaproteobacteria bacterium | reverse complement strand
GCCTGTCATTACCACTAGCCTGTCACCGTAAAAGATTACTGTGTCTTAGTAGGTGGGGTCTAGACAAGCACGGGGGAGGGGCTGTGACAACGACACATGTCACTGTGCGCAGGGTATCAGTATGCTCATATATTGTTAATAGTGGATAAATAGATGCTCCGGCACTGACAAAGCCTTTGCCACTGCGATGCGCAAAAGACTACAATTTCACCATGATAGATTTTATAAAATCCGTGCTGGCCAATGAATCACGGTTATTGATCCTTGGCATCATCTCTGTATTATTTTTTATCATCACCCTTACTGTCATTCCATGGCTTATTCTGCAAATTCCTGAAGACTATTTTACAGAGCACAAACGTCATCCTCTGCTAAATGAAATGCATCACCCGCTTATAAAAATAATCCTGCTGATTCTAAAAAATCTTGCCGGCGCCTTCTTTCTGCTGCTTGGAGTTGCCTTGCTGGTACTGCCCGGTCAGGGGCTGCTAACCATACTGCTGGGGATGGTTCTCATCGATTTTCCTGGCAAATACAAGCTACAGCGCTGGTTTGTTCAGCACAAATCCATACTGCACTCTATCAATTGGCTACGAAAGAAAGGTAACAGACCGCCAATCCAGATATAATCCGTATTCCCAATTATGCCGTATCCTGCAATCCGACCTGGTAATAATGGATCAAGCGCAAAAATCTGAAACCTTCTATTGTTTAATCTTATGGTGTTATGACTGATTTAAGTGTCAACCTGAACAAGATTGCCCTGTTGAGAAATTCACGCGGCAGGAATTATCCTTCTGTTATCGATTTTGCAGGAAAATTTATTGCGCTTGGCGTACAGGGAATAACCATCCATCCTCGCCCTGATGAACGCCATATAAAATATGCTGATGCGAGGGATCTGAAAGCATTTTTGGCTGAGCATCCTCAGGTTGAACTGAATATTGAAGGTTTTCCTGACGAAGTGTTTATGGCATTAATCGAAGAAGTCCGACCTCATCAATGCACGCTGGTACCCGATGCCGTTAACCAGCTTACTTCGGATCATGGCTGGGATTTTCATCAGCAAGCTAAGTTCATCACACCGCTTATCGCGCAAATCAATGACTGGGGGGTGCGTTCTGCGGCTTTTCTTGACCCCGATACCGGGCAACTGGAACTGGCTGCGCGCTCAGGCACTAATCGCATAGAACTCTATACCGAATCCTATGCCAAGGCCTGGGGCAGTGACAGTCAGGCACAGGTGCTTGCGGGATACAGGCAAGTCTCACAACTAGCCAGCGAACTTGGGGTGGGAGTCAATGCAGGGCATGATCTTGACCTGAATAATTTGCCAGATTTTCTCACCATCCCCAATATTCTTGAAGTCTCCATTGGACATGCACTTACCGTGGAGTGTATAGAGCATGGTATGAGCAAAACCGTTAAGCGCTACCTGGATAACTGCCGTGGCTGACCCAATTATTCGTGAGGCATTAGTTTCTGCGTTAAGGAAAATTCTGGATGCTCAATTTATTCTTTCCACACAGGAACAATTAAAGCCATTCGAATGTGATGGTCTGTCTGTATATAAAGCCTTGCCCATGGTGGCGGTATTGCCAGGCTCAGTGGGTGAAGTACAGGAGATTGTTCGCCTGTGTCACAGATTGAAAGTTCCACTGGTAACGCGGGGTGCAGGAACCGGGCTCTCGGCAGGTGCCAAACCTGATCCTGATGGATTGCTTCTGGTGATGACACGCCTGAGTAATATTCTCGATATCAACAGCGCAACGCAAACAGCCCGACTTCAACCCGGCGTCAGAAATCTCGCGATTTCAGAAGCGGTAAAACAACACGGCTTGTTCTATGCCCCGGATCCTTCATCCCAGATAGCCTGCTCCATAGGCGGCAATATCGCAGAAAATGCCGGTGGTGTTCACTGCCTCAAGTATGGCCTTACAGTCCACAATGTACTTCAGGTCTCAGGTTTCACCATGGCTGGCGACCCCATAACTATCGGCAATGGGGGACTCGATAATGCCGGATTAAATTTACTGCCCCTGATTATTGGCTCTGAAGGGATGCTGATGGTAGTGACAGAAATCACGGTAAAACTGTTGCCACTGCCCAATCAGGTCGAGGTGATTCTGGCGGCATTCGACAGTATTGAAAAAGCGGGGCAGGCGGTCAGTAATATCATAGCCCAGGGGGTGATTCCCGGCGGCCTTGAAATGATGGATAACAATGCTATTCGTGCAGCTGAGGATGATGCTCAAGCTGGTTACCCAAGAGATGCCGCCGCCATTTTATTGATTGAAATCGATGGTAGCCCTGTCAATGTCAGCGAACAGCTGCAAAGTACGCACAAAGTCCTTCAGGATTCCGGGGTTAGCTCCGTCAAGATCGCCAAAACAGACGCTGAAAAAGCCTTGTTTTGGAAAGGCAGAAAAAGTGCGTTTCCCGCCGTGGGCCGTCTGTCACCAGATTATTACTGTATGGATGGCACCATTCCCCGCAAGTCCCTGGCTGAGGTGCTTGGCTATATACATACCTTATCAGAGCAGTACGGTTTCCCGGTAGCGAATGTCTTCCATGCCGGTGATGGTAATTTGCATCCCTTGATACTGTTTGATGCGAACCAGCCGGGGCAACTGGAAAGTGTTGAAGCCATGGGTGCCAAGATATTGGAAAAATGCATTGAGGTGGGCGGCACCATCACCGGTGAACATGGCGTTGGTCTGGAAAAAATCCGGCAAATGCCGCTGCAGTTCAGCGATGAGGAAATCAATCAGTTTCATGGCATTAAAGCAGCTCTGGATCCTGATAACCTGCTGAACCCGGGGAAAAACATCCCCTTACTCAAGCATTGTCAGGAATACCGGGCACTGGCAAAAAATCTACGGCCCAATCAATTACTCATTCAGCACGAAGCAACAGCATAAACAGGGATCTGGTCGCGAAAACATGCAGGACAATGCTCATATATTGCAGGATCAGGTACAGCAAGCCATCACCGAGCAGCAGCCGCTTTCCATTCGTGGGGGTAACAGCAAGGCCTTCTACGGTTTTACCGTGCAGGAAAACGTTCTCGATACCACCGGCCACAGCGGAATCATAGAATACGAACCTACCGAACTGGTTTTGCGTGCAAGAGCCGGAACCCCACTAAGCGAGATAGAAGCGCTATTGGAACAACACCAGCAAATGCTTGGCTGCGAACCCCCTTATTTTTCCCCCACGGCAACGCTGGGCGGGGTGGTGGCAGCAGGGCTATCTGGTCCCTCCAGGCCCTATCGAGCCAGCATTCAGGACACAGTACTTGGCTGCACCATTCTTAATGGCCAGGCGCAGATCCTTGGTTTTGGCGGCAAGGTGATGAAGAATGTCGCCGGTTATGACGTATCGCGTTTGATGGCGGGTTCCATGGGCTGTCTGGGCATTATTCTTGATGTCACCCTGAAAGTAATTCCGTCAAGCAAAGCGGAAAAAACTTTTGTGTTTAGCATTGAGCCTGAGCAAAGCCTCGCCTTTATCAATGATCTACGCAAGCGCGGTCTGCCGCTTAGCGCAAGCTGCCATTTGTCTGGGCAGCTCATGGTCAGATTTTCTGCAGGCATCAAGGAAATAGCCGGACTGGAAAACAGACTGACAGAACATTACAGCTTTATTGATTGGATTGAATCCGATGATCAGGCTTTCTGGGATAATCTGCGTGAGCACAAACTGCCTTTTTTTGATCAGGCCTCAACTCTCTGGCGTTTATCACTTCCCGCCGATGCCGATATCTCCGCGCTAGCCGACAATCCTGAAGATGTGCTGACCGAGTGGGGTGGATGCCTGCACTGGCTGAAAACCACAAAACCCGCTGGTGAAATTTTCAAACATGCCGCCGCCAATAACGGCCAGGCCACTTTGTTTCGATACCCGTTAAAAGAGCCGCCTGTCTCTATTTTTCAGCCATTAGAGCCACCCCTAGCACAGTGGCACAAAACCCTGAAAGCCGCCTTTGACCCGTTGAGCATTTTTAATCCGGGCAAAATGTATGCGAAAACGGAATAAGGCTTATGCAAACCAATCTTCCAGAAAATCTATTGGCCACACCTGCAGGCAAGGAAGCTGACCGGATATTACGCTCCTGTGTGCATTGCGGCTTCTGTACAGCAACCTGTCCTACTTACCTGGAGACAGGGAATGAACTGGACAGCCCAAGAGGGCGCATCTATCTGATAAAGGAACTGCTTGAATCCGGCAAGGCAAGTGCCATAACCCGCAGGCATCTGGATCGTTGCCTGAGCTGTCAGGCATGCGAAACCACCTGTCCCTCTAATGTTGAATACCACCAACTGCTCAACATTGGTCGCACAGCGCTGCAAACGGTAACCAGTGAATCCTGGTACATCAAAATTAAAAGATCGATAATTCTGACAGTACTTGGTTCGAAAAAGCTGTTCAGGGTGTTATTGGGCCTGGGCTGCTTTTTTCGCTTTGTATTACCAAAGTCACTGGCACGTCAACTACCGGTCAAAAGTAAACTTCCGCTAAATCGTGATAACCCCAGGATATTAAAACGCCGCGTAATCCTGCTCGAGGGCTGCGTTCAAAGCAGTCTGTCACCGAACACCAACCTTGCCGCCGCCAGAATTCTTGAAAAACTTGATGTCGGGACCATCACCATGGCCAGCGAAAATTGCTGCGGTGCGATGCACTACCATAGCAATAGTCAGGTAAAAGGCCTGGCTCACGCAAAGCGTCTCACAGATCAGTTGATTGTGGCACTGGAAGAGGGTGCTGAGGCAATAATTTCCACCGCCAGTGGCTGCGGTAATTTTATTAAGGACTATCCAGGCTTGTTTCTTGAGAACGAAGAATACCGAAACAAAGCACTGAGAGTAGCAGACGCGACCAGAGACATCAGTGAGTTTCTGGCCGCAGAAGATCTTGAGGCGCTGCACCCCCCCACGGGGCAAACCATTGCTTTCCACAGTCCATGTACATTACAGCATGGCCAGAAACTGGCAGGCGTGCCAGAAAAGCTATTGGAAAGGTTAGGGTACAAGGTGCCGATTATCAAGAATTCGCACTTGTGCTGCGGGTCAGCGGGAACCTACTCGCTATTCCAGCCGGCCATGGCGGCCAAATTGCGCCGCAATAAGCTAACTACTCTGGAGGAAATAAGCCCTGATGCGATAGCAACCGCCAATATTGGTTGTCAGTGCCATTTGGCTGCAGCAACAGAAAAGAAGGTACGTCACTGGGTTGAATATTTAGCAGATATTGCCGAATCCCGAGATTGATTTATCCTTCCGAATAAGCTCGAGATTGTGCTCAACCAATATTAGCCAGCGATCGCCATCCAGTATGAGCTGTAGATGTTTGTGCGTGTCATCGGCATAATTTCCCCGGGTATATTCGAGCCAGAATTCAACAGTTGCCTCAGTCTCTGACACATCAATAAATTCGAATCGGTCAAAGCTCAGGCTTATTCCTGTCACGCCCTGGATTCGGGAGCGGCGCTGCTCCAGCCACAACTCATAAGAGTCCTGGTAATAGGGAACAAAGTCACTGTGGTAAGTGGCCAGGTAATCTTCAAAACGACCTTCTTCCCAGGCTACAACCCAGCCATTAATCACTGTATCGATAGAGTCAAAGACATCTCCTTCAGTAGCGGCTATTGTTTCAACTTCCTGATCAATATCGTTTTGATTTATAGCTCCTGTTGTGGAACTTGCTGTTGAGGAAAATCAGCAATTCTTTGTGCAACTTCCTGTGCGGACAAGCCCGCTGCATTAACTAGCTGGCTACAAGTAAAACGGTAATTAATATTCTGGCTCTGACAGGTCAGCAGAAAACCGTTGGCAGTTTTTTCAATGCACAAAAGTTGTGTCAGCGGAGCAAATAATATGCCGGCATTTCCAGCATGATGTAACAGTAATTGCATGTAAGCATGACTGTCTATGATGCCGCTTGAAGGAGAAAAAAGGCCAACAGAAGCATTAATTTCAGGCTCCTTGGAATTCAAT
>JAHEHN010000093.1 GCA_024644515.1 Gammaproteobacteria bacterium | reverse complement strand
TCATAGGTGTTCCACTGATCCCAGGTATCGATCACCCGAGTAGGCGGCAGAAAATTGGGAATACCCCCGGTACGACCACTCTGATCGGGCCGGTCATCATAAATATTGGCTTCATAGGCGTTTCTGTCAGTGATATTGGCAGGATCGGAAATACGCATGAACACCCCGCTATTGGCGCCTTCATGGTTCCAGAATTCCAGTTGTATCTGAAAGTCGGAAAAGCTTTCTTTGGTGACAAGGTGACTGACGCCGGAAGCCGAGTCGGCAACGAATTCACCATTTTCGATACGCCAGCTAGCATCCCCTACCCTGTCCCAACTCTCAAAACTGCCAGACAAATCGGTCCAGCCGGCATTATCCAGCGCATATTCTGAGATAGAGTTTTTGGCTGCACTTGAAGCCAGTACCAGTTCAGAGGCTTTGGCACGGATGGTGTAATCCTGGTAGGCAGGAAGTGCAACTGCAGCCAGAATACCGATGATCGCAATTACGATCATTAATTCGATAAGGGTAAAACCTTTTTGATTCATGTTTTTCATTTTATTCTCCGGAATAAATACGTATTTTAATTTTTAGGTCTACCCAGGCTACGCACAACCAGAGTCAGCACAAGAAAACACTATAAACAAAGCAATTAATATGCCAAGAATCTGAAAATTTTCAATCCCGCTTAAAGTGTACTGTAAATCACATTATTTGATCAGATTGTCAAAATTTGATCAGTAATTAATCACCGATAATACAATTTAATATCAATGCAGTAGCAATTGGTGTGAATTAATGGCGGATCAATACTGCCAAAATTTGTCACAATGTGAAAAATTAGTCAACTTTACTCCTCAATGCGCCCTCTTCCGCCCCATTTGTGGCAATTGCCCATTCCCGCATTAGACTAAAGATCAGTCAAAACGCGACGTCATCAAGGATAATGAATACAAACGCTACAATTCAGGATAGTGGTCACTGGTTGGTGTCCGGAGATCTATTAGATGCAGCTCTGGCTGAACAGGCCTGCGCCAGTGCCTCAGAAAAAAAATCAGTCAGTTGTGAAATATCTGGTAGATCAGGAGATCCTTAAAAGCAAAACAATTGCCTCAATTCTAAGTCAGGAATTTGGCTACCCATTATTTGATCTCGATGCGTTGGATCCACCATCCATGCCACTGACACTTATAGACGGCAGCCTGGTTCAAAAGCATCGCGTATTGCCGCTGGGGAAAAGAAATACCACCCTGTTCCTGGGCACTTCAGATCCAGCAAATCTTTCAGCGCTTGATGAAATCAAGTTTCATACCGGCTGTAAAATCGATCTGATTATTGTAGAAGAGGATAAATTACATGCAGCCCTGCAGGACCTGCTTGAGCAAAGACTAACTATACTGCCTCGACACCAGAACATGGATTACTCTGACCCGCATTCCCAGGTTTTTGGAACCCTTCTGGTAGAACACACTACAGAGGAAGAAAGGCTGATTGATGAAACACCCATCATGCGTTTCGTCGATAAATTACTGATTGATGCCATTCGAAATGATGTGTCTGACATTCATTTCGAACCCTATGACAACAGTTCCCGAATCAGATTCAGGGAAGATGGCATGCTCAGGGAGATTACTAGACCTCCGATACATATATGCCACAGAATCTGCTCTCGCCTGAAAGTCATGGCTAAACTGGATATTTCTGAAAAGCGCGTACCCCAGGATGGGCGCTTCAAGCTCAAACCAACTCCGCGCCAGTCTATTGATTTCAGGGTCAGTACCTTGCCAACGCAATGGGGGAAAAAGTAGTTTTAAGGGTACTGGATCCCGGCAACACCAAACTGAATCTGGAAAAACTTGGCTTTAGCGATGAACAAAAACAGCATTACCTTGATGCTCTGCACAGACAACAGCGACTGATTCTTGTCACCGGCCCCACCGGAAGCGGCAAATCCCTTTCTCTTTATGCGGGACTATCTCTACTCAATACGCAGGTGCGTAATATTGCGACCGTCGAAGACCCGGTGGAAATTCATCTTGAGGGCGTAAACCAGGTAGCCATTAATCCGGGGGGTGGGCTTGGGTTTTGCCGATTCACTTCGCGCATTTATGCGCCATGGCCCGGATGTACTGATGGTGGGGGAAATCAGGGACGTGGAAACCGCTGAAATTGCCCTCAGGGCATCACAGACCGGCCATCTCATACTCTCTACCATAACATACCAATAATGCTTCTGAAACCATTTCTCGCCTGGTTAAAATGGGAGTAGCTCCCTATCACCTGGCATCAACACTAAGCCTGGTCATTGCCCAACGACTTCTCAGAACCCTGTGTAATCGATGCAAAAAACCAGTAAAATTATCCTCAAGGGCTTTGATCCAGGAGGGATTTTCCCAGGGCCAACTGGATAATTTACAGCTTTTCGCTCCGGTTGGCTGTGATCATTGTCTGGCTGGTTATAAAGGCAGGCTGGGTATTTATGAGACAGTACCGATTACTGAAGCAATTTCCCGTGCTATTATAAATGGTGAAAATTCAATCCAGATCGCAGAATTAGCCAGCAAAGCAGGCTTTAATAATTTGCGACAATAAGCACTGGAAAAGGTCGCACTGGGACTTACCAGTTTGGCAGAAGTTAACCGTATTACATAGATTAGTGATTTTAAAAAACAGTTACAGAATTACCGCAAGCGGTATGAGCAGCAGGCGGAATATACCAGAGCACAACAAGATGTCAGGATTGTATTAGCCAGCAGAACTCTTGATTGTTAGATTTCCTAGAATATGTAACGACCGGCAAGTAAGAAGAGGAAATTGATATGGCAGCTCCAGCACAAAGCTCTCTGAAACAGGTAACGTTTACCTGGCAGGGACAGAACGCCAAAGGCAAAGCTTCCAAAGGTGAGATCTTCGGTACCAGCGCCGCCATGGTAAAAGCCCAATTAAGAAAACAGGGCATAAAAGCAACCAAGGTCAAGAAAAAAGCAAAACCTCTTTTTGGCTCGTCCAAACAAGCTATTAAGCCAATGGATATCGCTATTTTTACGCGCCAATTAGCTACCATGATGAAAGCTGGTATTCCTCTGGTACAGTCCTTTGAAATTGTAGGTGAAGGTCTGGACAATCCAAGCATGAAGGAAATCGTTTTCAGTATTCGTGATGATGTCTCAGCCGGTAGTCATTTTGCCGACGCCATCCGAAAATTCCCCAGACAATTTGATGAATTATTTTGTAATCTGGTTGAATCTGGTGAACAATCCGGTGCTTTGGAAACCATGTTGGATCGACTGGCTACCTACAAGGAAAAATCAGAAGCTCTAAAATCCAAAATCAAGAAAGCAATGAATTACCCGATTACCGTATTAGCGGTTGCGGGTATTGTTACAGCGATTCTGCTGATCAAGGTTGTTCCGCAGTTTGCCGAAACCTTCTCCAGTTTTGGTGCTGAGTTACCTATTTTCACCCAGTATGTCATGCGTATTTCTGATTTCATGATTGCCTGGTGGCTGTATGTATTAGCTGGCTTTGGCATTGCCGGCTTTATATTCAAGGAAGCAAAAATACGGTCAAAGAAAATCCAGCATGCCCTGGAAAGATTCTCACTGAAACTCCCGGTCTTCGGTCACATTATTGAACAGTCTTGCCTTGCCAGGTTCACGCGTACACTTTCAACCACTTTTGCGGCCGGCGTTCCTCTGGTAGATGCCCTGTATTCCGTCTCAGGCGCTACCGGAAACATCGTATACAAAACCGCTTCACTGCAAATTCGTGATGATGTTACCGCGGGTCAACAGTTAACCCAATCCATAAAATCAACCGAATTATTTCCCATCATGGTGTTACAAATGGTCTCAATTGGCGAGGAATCTGGTGCTTTGGATGCCATGCTTGATAAATGTGCCACATTCTATGAGGCAGAAGTCGTCAATGCCGTGGATGGCCTGATTTCCATGATGGAACCATTAATCATGGCGGTGCTAGGTATACTTGTAGGTGGTCTGATGATTGCCATGTATATGCCAATCTTCCAGATCGGCGCTGTAGTTTAAGATTCTGCCCAGCTGAATACAAAAAGCATTAATACCTGATGACATTGACTGATTTTTTTGCAGCCTACCCAATGCTACTGGTGGCTATTTCTCTCGTCTTTGGCTTACTGGTAGGCAGCTTCCTCAACGTGGTGATCTATCGCTTGCCGCTGATGATGCAGGCCGAATGGACACAGCAGTGTTCTGAATTACTTGAAATCGAAAATCCTTCCAAACCTTCAGAAACTACCCCTTCTTTTAATCTGGCCGTCCCAAATTCCCATTGCCCAAAATGTAAGCATGAAATTTCTGCTCTGGAAAACATCCCAGTATTTTCATGGCTATTTCTGGGAGGTAAATGTCGTCACTGCCAGGAAAGTATCTCAGCTCGCTATCCCGTCATGGAAGCATGCACAGGCATAATTACCGCACTTGTTGTTTTCCAGTTTGGTTTTAGCTGGCTTACTCTGGCTGTCCTTTTTCTCTCATGGAGCCTTATTGTGCTGACCATGATCGATTTCGATCATCAACTGCTGCCGGACGACATTACCCTGCCATTGCTATGGCTCGGCCTTATAGTAAATAGTATGGGCATGATTACGTCTCTGGAAGAAGCCGTCTGGGGTGCCATAGCAGGCTACGCCATCCTGTGGGGGGTTTACTGGTTGTTTAAGCTGGTGACGGGCAAGGAAGGCATGGGCTACGGGGATTTTAAATTACTTGCAGCGCTAGGTGCTTGGATGGGATGGCAAGCACTGCCGATGATTATTCTGCTTTCCTCATTTGTCGGTGCCGTTGTCGGTCTGAGCCTTATTGTTATTAAAGGCAGGGACAAGAACATACCGATACCCTTTGGTCCCTATTTAGCCAGTGCCGGCTTTCTGGCCTTATTATGGGGCAGCGAAATTTCCGAATTTTATTACAGTCTTGTCCTTTAACTATCTTGTATTTTAAGTAAGACCAAAGCGGTAATAATCCCATGCAGGAAAGAGGCAAAAAGACTCCCTATATTATTGGATTGACCGGCGGGATTGGAAGCGGCAAATCAACTATCAGCTGTATGTTTGAAAAATTAGGCGCCGAAGTCGTTGATGCTGACAAAATCTCTCACAGCATTGTTAGTAAAAACAAACCTCTCTATAAAGAGATCGTAAAACATTTTGGTTCTGACATTCTTGATGAAAAGAAAGAACTGAACAGACCTGCTCTGCGAAATATTATCTTTAATGACAGCAAAGAGAAGGCATGGCTGGAAGCTCTCATGCATCCAGCCATCAAAAGTACAATTTTGGAGATCATCAAAAAAAGTCAAAAACCCTATATCATTTTATCTGTCCCTCTATTATTGGAATCAGGAAACTATGATTTTGTTGACAGGGTGTTAGTGATAGATGTTCCAGAATCAGTACAACTTGAAAGAATTGGGAAAAGAGACAATATTTCAAGAGAGTTGGCGCAAAGCATTATTAAATCGCAGATGAGTCGAAGTGAACGCAATAAAAGAGCAGATGACATTATTGTAAATGATGCCCCAATTGAAGATATCAGCAAGCTTGTTAAACAGCTAGATGGCAAGTATCAACAGGCAACATGAAAATTCTAATTTGCACTTTCAGCTTTCCCTATATTGATGGCAACGTTTTTGATTCTCGCTTTGTATATAGTGAAGCCAAAGGCTACGCAAATAATGGGGCTGATGTAACCGTCCTCACTCCTCATTTTCCTGGCGCTCCAGAACTGGAAAATAACGAAAAAGGTTTAACTGTCAGGCGCTTCCCCTACTTTCTGCCTAAATCCTTACAGAAAGCACGTTCGCCGGGCAAGCCTTTATATAACCCCGCATCACTTTTAGCCTTATTACAGCTACCAGTACTATGTCTAATCTTTAGCATCAGGATTATTCAACATGCCAGAAAAGCGGACATAATCCATGCTCAATGGACACTTACAGCTTTTCTCTCTCTACCAGCCAAATGGATAACAGGAAAGCCACTCGTAGTTACTGCAAGAGGGAGTGACATCAGGTTGCTACTGAATCGCCACTAATTTGCTAGACACCTTTCAGTCATACAAAATGACTAGTAAGAGAGGTGTTTATGAGCAACCAACGTTATCCCGAAGAATTCAAAATAGAAGCAGTAAGACAGGTC
>JAHEHN010000092.1 GCA_024644515.1 Gammaproteobacteria bacterium | reverse complement strand
GCTACCTATCCCATTGTTGCGGAAGGTCAGGTGCTTGGCGCTGTCATCGTAGATCAGAATATGAATGGTATCAGGACCTTCAGAAATCAGGCGCTTGAAACGCTTTTTGATACCATGCTGGGAATCCTGTTACTGACCATGACAGCCCTGTTTCTTTTTGCTACCAGCCTGTCCAGCCGTATTCGGGGCTTAAGGAATCAGGCAGAAAAAATAATCGACGATTCCGGGCGCATAACCAACACCATCGCTGCATCACGCAGTGCTGATGAAATAGGCGATCTGTCGCGCTCGTTTGCCAGCATTGTCGATCGCCTGAGCCAGTACACCGATTATCTTGAAAACATGTCATCACGCCTGTCTCATGAACTCAGAACGCCAGTGACAGTGGTGCGCTCCTCCCTGGAAAACCTCAGTCTCGTGTCGAAGGAAGAAGATGCGCAGATCTATATTCAACGGGCAGAGGAAGGTATTAGCCGTTTGAATCTGATCCTCACCAATATGAGTGAAGCATCAAGGCTGGAGCAAATACTGCAATCCTCCGATAAGGAAAAAACGGATATTGGCAAGGTAATTGATGCCTGCGTGCAGGAATATCAGCAGATCTATCCGGGTGTTGAGTTTGAAGGCAAGATCTCATTGAGCCCGGTACGAATTATGGGGAACGCGGATTATATTGCCCAGCTCATGGACAAGCTGATAGCCAATGCGGTGGAGTTTTCTACTCCTGGAAAGGCCATACGGATAGCTTGTTACGCAGATGTTGGAGAGGCCGTTGTGAGTGTTGCTAATTCGGGACCTTATCTGAAACATGCTATGAAGGACAGAATTTTTGACTCAATGGTATCCCTCAGGCCGGAAGGGAAAAAGACACAACCACACCTGGGGATGGGCTTGCATATTGCACGCATGATTGCGGAGTTTCACAAAGGTTATATCGAGGCAGACAACCTGATTGAAGAAGAAGGAGTGATGGTGGTGTTAAGAATTCCGCTTCTATAGATGGAAAGCATGAGGGCTATAACCCGCACTTAGGTTTTATTCCGACATCACCGCTTTCAGATTTTCAGGGTCTCGCCATTTATTGCTCCTTAACCTTCCCAGAAAAACCATACAGATGGCCAGGACCATTAATACAAAGCCCATCCAGGATACTTTTGGTCCAAAATTATAGACTTTGATAACAAAAAACTGTGCCACCAGCATGGCCCAGTGCAGGGAGGTCGAGGCAAACATAATCCATCGAGTATCGCCGGCGCCGCGTAACACTCCGGCGGCGACCTGCAGTACGCCTTCACACAGGACATAGCAACTCAGGCCGATCATCATGAAGCGGGCCAGATCACGAATTTCTTCTGCCTGATCGTCGTAAAAAATAAACATTTCAACAAACGGTTCGCGGAAAATAATAAATGTTGTCGCAAGAAAAAGTGAATAGCCGATACCAAGGATATAACCGGCACTGGTGACCTCGTTTGTCCGGTCCATGTCGCCTGCGCCCACAAAACGACCAATCAGGCTCATCACCGCAATATTCAAGCCCAGCAGAGGTACGAAAGAGAGGATGTCCCAGTTAAAAACGATGGTGGCAGAGGCTGCTTCCGGTATACCGTAAGACTGGAACATCAGCAAAAACAGATTAAAAGCCGCAATATTGAGAAACATTTCCATGCCGGAGGGAAAACCCAAACGCAGATATCGGCGAGTGATACCACGATCGAAAATGAAGGATTTAAGTGTGGAGAATTTTTCCCGAAATTCACGCTTGAGGTAATAGGCCAGATAAATAGCAATGGAAAAAGCGGTACTGATGATTGAGCCCCATGCGGCTCCTGCTATACCCATCGCAGGCAAGCCCAGATGACCAAAAACCAGGGCCCAGGTGAGAGGAACATTAAGGACGATGCCAATAACATCACAGGTCATAACAACGCGGGTAAGACCTATACCGGAGAAAAAAGATGACAGGCAAACCTTGAACAGGCTTAACACCGCGCCAGCCATCATGGTGGTGAAATAAATTTCCTCCAGCTCAACCTGCGCGGGGTCATGCCCCATAGCCGCAAACATGGGGCGTAACAACAAGGTGATGATGAGCAGAACGGGGATAAGGGCAACTGACATAAGAATACCCTGGCTGATGACCAACGAACATTTATGAAACTCACCTGAGCCAAGATATTGCGCCACCAGTGCATTGGCATAGGCAAGAATGCCATTGAAAAGAGAAATGGCAAACCAGAAGGCAACGCCACCCCCCAGCGCCGCGGCCATGTGAGTAGGGCTTATCTGGGCCAGGAACCAGCGGTCGGTAAAAATCATGATGGCAAAAGCACCCTGGGATACGACCATGGGCAAGGCCATCTTCATCAGAACGATCAGGGTGGTGGGATTATATTGCCAGTCTTTAAGCATTCAGGCGCGGGCCAACAGCATTGAGCATGAGAATTAATTCACTTGGTGGTGAAGTCGAAGAATTGTAGGGGAGTGCTGTCGAGATTGCCAGAAGTTCACATGGCTCCACGCGCCATGGATTACTGCGCCAGTTTTTCCCGGTCGTGGGGCGCCATAAAATCCAGCTCTGGCCCAATGGGCACTATAAGAGTGGGGTTTACGGTCTCATGACTGCCATAGTAGTGAGCCTTGTTGTATTCGATATCGACGGTCTCTGCGATGCCAGGCATCTGGTAAATATCGCGGGTATAGCCCCACAGGTTGGGATAATCCCTGATGCGCTTGAGGGCGCACTTAAAGTGACTGACATAGACAGAATCGAAGCGAACCAGGGTGGGAAATAACCTGACATCTGCTTCGGTAAGTATATCTCCACACAGGAATCGTTTGCTGGCCAGCTTTTCCTCGAGCTGATCCAGCGTTTCAAATAATGGCAATACAGCCTCTTCATAGGCTTCCTGGGTAGTGGCAAAACCCGATCGGTAGACTCCGTTATTTACATTCGGGTAAATCCAGTCGTTAAGGGCATCAATGGCTTCACGCAGGTTCTGCGGGTATAAATCCAGATTTCTGGCTTCAGGATCCTCAATAAAATCATTAAATTCCGTATTAAACATCCGCATGATTTCAGCAGACTCATTACTGACAATAGTTTGACGCTGCTTGTCCCATAACACCGGTACCGTAGCGCGATCCCCATACTCTGGATCAACCAGGCGATAAAGCTCAAACAGATACTCGATATATTCGTCATCATCCTTGTTTTCACCATCGGCAAGGAAAAGACGGCCCTGTTCGGGCTCAAAGGTCCAGCTGTCAGGGCCCATATAGGGACGGGAATTGGAGACACTGATGATGCTCTCAAGTTTTTTCAGCTTGCGCGTGATGAGCGTTCTGTGGGCCCAGGGACAGGCCATGGAAATAAAGAGGTGATAGCGCCCGGGTTCAGCATTAAAGCCGCCGATCCCGGTTACACCGGCTTGACCATCCCTGGTAATCCAGTTACGAAACAGGGAGTCGTGACGGACAAAACGTCCGTCAGTTGCGCTGGTGTCATACCACTCATTTTTCCAGGCTTTATTGGTTTCCAGCGTTGCTTTTTTCATAGTGTTTTATTGGGTCGGCAGCAGCAGGTCAAGGAGGCAAAAAGTCTGGTATTTACTGGCACGGATTAGCCCTGATACTCGAAGACCTCATCGGCATGAGTAAGTGACAGCCGATTACCGGAAGTACTGGGTTCTGTGCGGCCAATAATTTGTGCATCAATGTTAAAACTGTTGGCAACCCTGAGTACGGTCTCGGCCTGCTCAGCTTCACAATAGACTTCCATTCGGTGTCCCATGTTAAATACCTTGTACATTTCCTTCCACTGGGTCTTTGAGGCGCTCTGGATTGCCTTGAAAATAGGGGGAGTAGGAAACAGGTTATCCTTGATGAAATGGATACCGTTGACTGGTTTTCCGTCAAGGCTATTGTTGGGATTATCCAAGCCCGGACTCCCGCCAAATTTCATGCACTTGGTCTGGGCTCCCCCGGAACAGTGAATCAGCCCACGAATCAGACCAGGGTGTTCGTCCAGCAATTTGTAAACCACCGGCGCATAGGTGCGCGTCGGGCTTAACAGTGCTTCACCTACACTCAGGCTGGAGCCTGGCAAAGGGTCCTGCAGTTTATAGGGGCCGCAGTACATCAGTTCCCTGGAGACATTGCCATCAAATGATTCCGGGTAATTCTCGGCATAATAATGGCTGAGCATGTCATGCCTGGCGCTGGTCAGGCCATTGCTGCCTATGCCGCTGTTCTCTTTATCCTCATAACTGGACTGACCAGTAGAGGAAAGGCCAACAATCACCAGGCCCGGTTGAATCTGCTCGCCGCTGATAACCTCTTTTTTCTTCATCACGGAGACGGCAACACTGTCCACAACAATGGTGCCGGTCAGGTCACCGACATCAGCAGTCTCTCCACCACCACTGTAAATATTGACGCCAAACTCCCTTAGCTGGGCAAGAAATTTTTCACTTCCCTCTATCAGGGCACCGACCACTTCACCGGGGCAGTTAAGGGCATTGCGATTGACGGTATTGGAAATCAATATGCGACCATTAACGCCAACGCAGAGCAGGTCATCCAGGTTCATCACAATCGAATCCTGTGAAATGCCATGAAACACACTGGTATCGCCGGTTTCCTTGTAGGCCAGGTAGCCGATGATGGACTTGGTACCACTCCCATCGGCGTGAATCACATTACATTGATCGGGGTTGCCGGTGAGGTAATCTTCTGTGATTTTGCAAAAGGCATTGCTGAACAGACCATGATCAAGGTGATCGACTACATTATGCACCTCGGTTTTATCGGACGAGACGCCTCGAGCCTGGTAGCGGCTGGCACTATCGCTAACGGCAACTGATTCAGCCACATGATAGCCACTGCGATCCTGGGCCACTATCAGGCCACGAAACTCCAGCTGACGCATAGCTTTAGCCACGGTATTGGTGGCCAGCTCATATTCAGCTGCCAGCGAACGGATACTGGGTAATTTCTCACCGGGTTTAAGATCAGCGGTATTTATCTGGAAATGAATCTGGTCAATGATTTGCTGAAAAACCGGTGTAGGGGCTGACGGGTCGAGTTCAAGTTTCATGGTTATTTAGCTTCTTTTCTGGATTAATAGGCTGCTCAACTGTATCACATAGATGATACAGACTGAGTTGGAGCAGCACAAGAAAAGAAAAAAATTATTCGATGGGCATGCGCGCGGGGCGGTCAGCGGGAATATGCTGGTCGATCGCCGTGAGAATAATAGCCGCCATGGCGTAATCAGCCATGATGGCAGAAATCTCAAGGGCGCCTTGTTGCCCGAACAGTGACACAGCTTCCGCCCAGGTTTCAGCACTAAGGCGGTGTTCCCGGAGTAATTCACGGCCATAACGAATGATCAGATCAGGCGCAGCAGGCAGACCCGCAGGATCACCATGATACTTGATGATGTCGATAGTGCTTTGGGGAACGCCTTCACCCAGTGCCAGAGGCTCATGGGCAGCCCACTCGTATTGCTGATCAAATTCCCGCGCGGCCACCAGTATGGCCGTTTCGATATTGGCGCGGCCGATAATGCTTTCATAACGCAGATACTGGTTAATCAGGTCCATGCCTTCGGCTACCAGGGGCATATGCACGGAGAAGGCAGAGGGACCATAGACGGGCCCGGGATTATCCAGCCCTACCACCTTGTCATAGATACGCTTGCCATAATCATCCAGCTCAGCAGGATTCACCGGGGGCAGGCGTGACAGGGTGTCACTGCGGACATCGTTCGGTAATGGTGTATTCTGGGCGTACAGGGTGCCTGACCCCAGTAAAAACACTATCCAAATAGGTAAAATTGCTAATTTCATGGAGCCCCCTAAAATTTGATTATTATCAACTACATCATTATGACTGGCGTTATAGTAACCAAAATGGTGCGGGTAAGTCTTTAGAAACCGGCAAGGGTTCTGAAATGCAAAGGATGACAAAATGCCCCTTTGATCTGGCTTACAGCGCGGAGTTGCTGACAGGAGAATTTGCCGTTGTTGGGGTTATCCCTTAGGATTACGATGAAAGTACGAGTGGCAATGGATGCTTTTCTTAACTATTGTGAAATTAAATAATTGAGGCAAAAAGATGAAATTTAAAATACTGGTAGCGACTCTTGTGGCGATAG
>JAHEHN010000087.1 GCA_024644515.1 Gammaproteobacteria bacterium | reverse complement strand
GCACCGGCGTTATCTTGTTTTTTACTGCAAAAACTATCGTTTTGAGAACTGTGGACGCTTTCTCGCTTTGCGCAGACCAACTTTCTTACGCTCAACTTCCCTGGCATCACGGGTCACGAAACCGGCTTTACGCAAGGTTCCACGGTTTTCCTCGTTGAAATCGATCAGGGCTCGGGTAATGCCGTGTCGTATTGCCCCAGCCTGGCCAAAACTGCCGCCACCGGCAACCTTGACGTTGACGTCAAATTTATCAGTGACTTCAAGTAGTTCAAGGGGTTGACGAACAATCATACGCGCCACTTCGCGACCAAAAAAGTCATCAATAGTGCGGTTGTTGATGGTGATGGTTCCGGATCCGGATTTCAGAAAAACTCTTGCAGTAGAGGTTTTGCGTCGACCAGTGCCGTAGTATTGGGTAGCTGCCATATTACTCTTCTCTTAATTCAGCTCGCGAATTTTAATCTTTGGATTTCAGTGTTCTTGTGGGTTTAACTAATTTGTCTAGTTTGCCACTTTTATAATTTATAACTTTTTATATTTTCTATACTTTCAACAACGCTTACTATGGTTGTATGCTTGTCAGATGTTGCTTAGGCAATATTCAGCTGAGCCGGGTTTTGTGCACCGTGAGGATGCTCATTACCAGTATAGATCTTCAATTTTTTCATCATGGTACGTCCAAGAGGAGTACGTGGCAGCATACCTTTAACCGCCAGTTTGATAACGTCTTCGGGGGCTTTCTCAATCATTTCATTGAAGCTACGGGTTTTAAGGCCACCCGGATATCCAGTATGACGGTAGTATTTCTTGTCAGTTGCCTTGTTACCAGTGACAGCGACTTTCTCTGCATTGACCACAACAATGTAGTCACCGGTATCCACATGGGGAGTGTACTCGGCTTTATGTTTGCCACGCAGACGATGGGCTATCTCAGCCGCCATGCGGCCCAGAATTTTTCCTTCTGCATCAACGACATACCAGTCATTTTGTGCAGTTTCCTTATTTGCTGAAATCGTCTTCATTGCTTAACCTGAATTTACTTGTTAGCAGCTGTATCTAGCAGCTTTGGTCAATAGAATATTTTCTAAAATACTTTCTCATTTGGCCCAACCCGATGCCGGATTATTCTGTTTTGGGACCATCCCTAAATGAGGGAGCGAATTCTACCGATGCGGCCTTCTGGATTCAAGTATTCATTGGCTTTTTTTGAGGAATTCACCAATGTTTAGCTACTGCCAGGGAATTTAGTCTGCCTGACACTCAATGCGGGGCGAAAATCAGGCGTTTGGATGATGTTCGTGACCAAGATATTCAAGGGATTGCATCTCAAGCAATCGTGAGCGGGTTCTTTCAAAGGGAAACGCCAGTTCAGTTCCGTCATAAATTGAGTCCAATGGTACCGCAGCTGAAATCACCAGTTTCACATTCTGGTCATAAAACTCATCTACCATGGAAATAAAGCGTCTGGCCTGATCATCATTATGGGCATCAAAAACTGGAATATTGGAAATTATGACGGTATTAAAAAGCTGTGAAATTTCTATATAGTCAGCGGCACTGCGCGGACCATCGCAAAGTGCCGCAAATTCAAACCAGGCAATCCCTTCCGACCAGTAACGTGTCGCTATGTCTCTGCCCAGAATTTTCAGCACCTTGTTTTCTTCAATTACCATGCCGCGGGTGAGACTGTTAAAACACTCCAGCAGGGATTTATCTGCCTGCACTCCCAACGGGGTGATATAAATACCGGCGTTTTCAAAAGTACGAAGCCGATAATCGGTGCCCCCATCTACGTTCAGCACCTGGGTATGCTTTTCAAGCAGGGCGATTGCGGAAAGAAACTTTTGCCTCTGCAGCCCCCTTTCATAGAGCTTAGCAGGAATAATATTAGAGGTTGTGATCAGTACCATGCCATTACCGAACAATGCTTCCAGCAGGTTTCCCAGTATCATGGCATCACCAATATCACTGACAAAAAATTCGTCAAAGCAGATCACATCCGCTTTATTGCTGATTTCTTTTGCTACCAGTTCGAGAGGGTTCTTGTTGCCACGATGGTTATACAGCCCCCTGTGCACCATTTGCATAAACCGATGAAAATGCATTCTGAGCTTTTTTTCACCGGGAAGACATTGATAAAAGACATCCATCAGATAGGTTTTGCCGCGCCCTACTCCCCCCCATAGATAGAGCCCCTTGATATTCAATTTCTTTTGGCCGAAAACCCTGCGTAGCAAACCCGGCGAATCCTCCCAGTAATTGACCAGCTGTTGGTAAATAAGGTCAAGCTCCCTGATAGCTTCTTCCTGGGCACGATCTGGTTGAATTTTACCTTCAGCCAGGTCACGGGAATAATGTTGGGCGGGGGATTCGGAATATCTCAAGTAAAAATTTTCGCCTGAATTTAATAAAGCAGATTCAATAATGCAGAACTGTAAACTAATTATAGGTATACTTTACGCAAAGTTACCAAATTTTCTCTTCAGGCAGTGTTAAAACCACTAATTTAATTCTGGATACAGTCCTGGCCGGTCATTAGTCTGATTTGGAAACTGAAACAACCGGTACCTGCCAGAGCCTTATAGAAACAGCTTAGAAACAGGGAAACCTCCCAGGTAAAATAAGGCTGGCAAAACCTGCTAAGCAATTTACCAACAGATATTTTTAACAACAAAACAAAGGATATTATTCATGGCCTGGCTTATCGGTCTTATTGGTTTCATCATTGGATTAATAGTTGGGGCTATTAGCTACAAACTGCTTAAGTCCGACGAGGCGCAAGTAAGAGCCCTCGAAGAACAACTTGAAAAGCTCCACGGTGAGTTTGAAAGCTACAAGGATAATGTCCATTCTCATTTTAATAATTCAGCGGAGTTACTCACTACGCTCACGGAAAGCTATCGGGAAGTCTACCGGCACATGGCAGCAGGTGCGCAAGACTTATGTCCTGAGTATATTTCTGATCAGCTTTCTCACTCTGCCCGCGCCCAGGAATCTCTGACCAGAGATAGTTTTGCAGAGCCTGCTGAAGAGTTCAGCCCTCCCCGTGATTACGCGGCCAAATCCAGCCCAGACCAGAAGGGCAATCTGTCTGAAGATTATGGTCTCGACAAGGTCTCGCCGGGTGAAAAAGAAATTTCCTGATCACATCTGTTATCAGGCTATATTGAATCTCCCTGCACAGGCATGATGCCAAAGGTAATCCCTTCCGCTTGGGCCTTTTTTTGTATCCGGCAGAACAGCCTGTATACAGCGTATCTTCTGGCTTCACTCCCCTTTTGACCATAACCAAGATACTCTTGGGTTTGCCTGACAGTTCCCGTATAATCTGCGACCCGATTGATCCGGGAGTCATTAATCCCGGGCTATATAGAAATATTTTGGCCGCCCAACTGGTTATTCAATAATGATGACAGACCACAAGCTTACCCACCTCAAGCAGCTTGAAGCAGAAAGCATACATATCATTCGTGAAGTGGCTGCGGAATTCGACAACCCGGTTATGCTTTATTCTGTGGGTAAGGATTCTGCCGTCATGCTACATCTGGCACTTAAGGCCTTTTATCCGGGCAAACTTCCTTTCAAACTTCTCCACGTGGATACCACCTGGAAGTTTAAGGAAATGATCGAGTATCGCGACAATCTGGCTAAAAGACTTGGTCTTGACCTTATCGTTCATATCAATCAGGAAGGAGTAGAAGAAGGCGTTACTCCTTTCACCCATGGCAGTGCCAAGCATACAGACATTATGAAGACCCAGGCCTTGAAGCAGGCGCTGAACAAGTACAAATTTGATGCCGCTTTCGGCGGCGCACGCCGCGATGAGGAAAAATCGCGAGCCAAGGAAAGGGTTTACTCTTTCCGTGACAAGAATCATCGCTGGGACCCGAAGAATCAGCGCCCTGAACTGTGGAACCTTTATAACGGTAAAATCAACAAGGGTGAAAGTATTCGCGTGTTCCCCATCTCCAACTGGACCGAACTCGACGTCTGGCAATATATCCATTTAAACAATATTGATATTCCCTCCCTGTATTTCTCGGCAGAAAGGCCAGTGGTGGAATATGAAGGCACGGAAATCTGTGTCAATGATGATCGTATGCCAAAAGAACTGGCCGAAAAAGCGGTCATAAAAAAAGTTCGTTTTCGCACACTTGGCTGCTATCCCCTTACCGGTGCCGTTGAATCAGAAGCCACAACCCTGCCTGAAATTATTCAGGAAATGCTGATGACGACAACCTCCGAAAGACAAGGACGCACTATCGACAAAGACCAGTCTGGCTCCATGGAGCAGAAGAAAAAAGAAGGCTATTTCTAAACCTATGTCACACCAATCAGAACTGATCAGTACCGATATTAATGCCTACCTGGCCCAGCATGAACGCAAGGAACTGTTGCGTCTGCTCACCTGTGGCAGTGTTGACGATGGTAAAAGCACTCTTATTGGACGTTTGCTCTACGACACCAAGATGATTTATCAGGATCACCTTGATGCCCTCGGGTCTGACAGCATGAAATCCGGTACCACGGATGATAGTTTTGATCTGGCACTGCTGACTGATGGCCTGCAGGCAGAACGCGAACAGGGCATTACTATTGATGTTGCCTATCGCTATTTTTCCACCGCCAAGCGCAAATTTATTATCGCTGACACACCTGGCCATGAACAATATACCCGGAATATGGCTACTGGCGCTTCCAACTGTGAGCTCGCCATAATCCTTATTGATGCGCGTCATGGTGTTCTTACACAGACTCGTCGCCATACCTTTATCGCATCTCTGCTAGGCATCAAGCATCTGATTGTTGCTGTGAACAAAATGGATCTGATGGATTTCAGTGAAAAGGTCTTTAATGATATTCGTGATGACTATCTGGAATTTACCAGTGAGCTTGATACCGGCGAACTGACCTTTATTCCTATTTCTGCTAAGAACGGGGATAACGTGGTCAATGTTAGTGAAAATACACCATGGTATGACGGCGAAACCCTGATGTGGATGCTGGAGAATGTAAAGATAAGCGCCGACAAAAATTTTGAAGACTTCCGCTTTCCAGTCCAGTATGTGAATCGTCCCAATCTGGATTTTCGCGGATACTGCGGCACTATTGCTTCTGGCGTTATTCGCAAGGGTGACCATATCACTGCCCTGCCCTCTGGCAAGACCAGCACCATCAAGTCCATTGTTACCTATGACGAAGAACTGGAGATGGCCTTCACACCAATGGCAATCACCCTGACCCTGGAAGATGAAATCGATATCAGTCGCGGCGATATGATTGCTCACTCCGACAACCTGCCTACGACGAAAGCTGATTTCATGGCGACTGTTGTATGGATGAACGAAAAAGCGCTTTTGCCCGGTAAACAGTACAATTTCAAACATACGACCAAGTCCACTACAGGGCAGATCAACATGATCCAGCACAAGGTCGATGTGAACACACTGGAAACCAGTCCTACACCCAGCCTCGAGTTAAATGAGATCGGCTTATGCGAAATCAATTTAAATGAGCCCATTCACTTTGACGATTACAAAAAAAGTCAGGGTAGCGGCTCTTTTATTATTATTGATCGTCTGACCAATGCCACCGTTGGTGCTGGCATGATTTCCGATGAACAACGGACAGGCAAACACATCAGCACAGTTTCTGCCCATGTCACCACTGAAGAACGCGCTGCACGTTATGGCCAGAAACCGGTAACCGTCATGTTTATCGGTTTATCCGGTTCAGGAAAATCGACCCTGGCTCATGCGCTGGAACGACGGCTTTTTGATATGGGACGTGCCAGCACTGTGCTCGATGGCAAACAGATGCGTCTGGGTATCAGCAAGGATTTACCTCATGACGCCGAAGGCCGTGCAGAAAACCTGCGTCGCAGTGCCTTTATTGCCAAATACCTGAATGATGCAGGCCTGATCTGTTGCGCAGCTTTCGTATCGCCCAACCTGGATTCCAGAGAGCATATGATCAGTGTGATCGGCGAGGAAAACTGCATGGTAATCTACCTGAATCCGCCTTTGGAAGTTTGTATGCAGCGTGACCCAAGCGGACTATATGCTGCTGAACAAAACGTGCCTAGCGGAAACGTACCGGGAATCTCATTCGATTATCCAGAACCGGAAAGACCGGACTTGATACTACCCACCCATGAGCTTGACGTGGAAGAGTGTATCGATCGAATCATCAATGTGATGAAGGAACAGTCGGTAATCTCGCTAGGTCGCTAGAGGAAAGAAAAAAGATAAAGTAAGAAGGATAAAGG
>JAHEHN010000085.1 GCA_024644515.1 Gammaproteobacteria bacterium | reverse complement strand
CAGCCAATAATGAAATTCAGTCCTGCCTGAAAGGGATGAATGCACTGGATCAAACGGCCATTGATAAAGCCATGATTGAGCTGGACGGGACTGACAACAAGGGCAATCTGGGTGCCAATGCCATTCTTGCCGTCTCACTGGCAACGGCCAAGGCAGCAGCACAGACCAAGGGGATGCCCCTATATGCCTATATCGCCGAGTTACCCGAAGCTAATCCTGCTGGAAGCTATTGCATGCCTGTGCCGATGATGAACATCATTAACGGCGGTGAGCATGCTGACAACAACGTGGATATTCAGGAATTTATGATACAGCCAGTGGGTGCTGATAATTTTCATGAAGCACTACGTTATGGTGCCGAAATTTTCCATGCACTGAAATCGGTATTAAATGCTAAAGGGCTTAATACCGCAGTCGGTGATGAAGGTGGTTTTGCCCCGGACCTGCCATCCAATGCCGCAGCGCTGGACGCTATTCTGGAAGCAGTTGAAAAAACCGGCTTGAAAATGGATAAAGATATTTGTCTGGCGCTTGATTGTGCCGCTTCGGAATTTTACCGAGATGGAAAATACGATTTGAGTGGTGAAGGCAGGGCCTTCAGCAGTGAGGAATTTGCTGATTATCTGGCCGGGCTGTGTGACCAGTATCCTATACTGTCTATAGAGGACGGTATGGATGAAAGTGACTGGGAGGGATGGAGTTGCCTGACGCAAAAGCTGGGAAACAGGGTGCAACTGGTAGGAGATGATCTGTTTGTTACCAACACCCGGATACTGGAAAGAGGCATCAGGGAAAATATTGCTAATTCAATTCTTATCAAGTTCAACCAGATTGGTACCTTGAGTGAAACTCTGGCAGCTATCAATATGGCTAAAACCGCCGGTTATACCGCAGTTATCTCCCATCGTTCAGGAGAAACTGAAGATACAACGATTGCTGATCTTGCCGTTGCCACCGCAGCGGGACAGATTAAAACAGGGTCTCTTTGTCGCTCCGACCGGGTAGCAAAATATAATCGCCTTCTGGTGATAGAAGAAGAGCTTGGGAATTCTGCTCTCTACAGGGGCCGGGCCGAGTTTCCACGTTAAGCATTTAGTTAACAGCTCTGACTGATGAAGCTTGATTGTCGAGCAACCAATTGGCTGGATGATAAATAATGCGCATTTTACAAGTGCTGCTGGTTTTGATAATTCTGGGTTTGCAACTGCGGCTCTGGAGCGGGGCTGGTAGTCTTGCTGAAATCTCGCGCTTGAATGACTCAATCGCGGAACAGGAAAATGAAAATGCAGTCTTGCAAAGCCGCAATAATGAACTCCTGCGTGAGGTCGAAGAATTAAAAACCGGCACTGATGCCATTGAAGAGATGGCACGGGAGGAACTAGGGTTAATCAAGGATGGTGAAACCTTCTATATGATTCTGGACTCTGAGGATAGCGACCGAAACCAGGAGGCTATCGGAGAGCAGAAAATCCAGCAGCAAGCACCGAATCAAAGCCCGAATAAGTAGCCCCAGAACTAATTCGCACGTATCTACCTCGGTCACCTGGCTCTTCCAAATGCATGAGCAAACTAAAAAAGTGTTTTTGGCCAGGGATCAAAGAGTAAGTCTTCAGGAACTGATGAAAGGGTAAGGCAGTGGAGGAAAAGGAAAAGCAAGGGAATATTAGTGAATCGCGTTACTGGGCAATTATCCCTGCGGCGGGTGTCGGCCGGCGCATGCAAACTGACTCTTCACTGACCGCTGTACCCAAGCAATACCTTGAGTTAAACGGGCGCACGATCACTGAACACACCCTGCATAGAGTCTCTCAATTGTCCTGTCTTAGCGGGATAGTTCTGGTTGTTGGAAAACAGGATAACTGGTGGCAAACACTGAATTTAAAACTGTCAGCAAAGCTTATGAGCGCTGAAGGGGGTGCTGAGCGCGCTGCCTCTGTGTTGAATGGTTTGTTGTCCTTGCAGGGGCAAGCCCGTGCAGAAGACTGGGTGCTGGTGCATGATGTGGTTCGGCCCTGTGTATCACTTCATGATATGGAAAAGCTGATCAGTAGTTTTTCGAATGAAGACATAGGGGGTATTCTTGCGGCACCAGTGAGGGAAACCTTGAAACGGGTTAATTCTGATCTCTCAATCGAAGTGACCGTGCCCAGAGAACACTATTGGCTGGCGGCTACCCCCCAGATGTTTCGTTACGGCCTGTTGAAGAATGCGCTGGAAAAGGCAATGGCAGAGAATCTGTTGATCACCGATGAATCCCATGCCATGGAATATGCAGGCCACCGGGTTAAGGTTGTGCAGGGCAGCAGCGAAAACATCAAGATAACGCAAGCTGAAGATATTTTTCTTGCGGAACAAATTCTAAAAAAGCAGGCAGGTCATGAGTAATATACGTATTGGCAGTGGCATTGATGTACACCGTTTTTCGAACACCCCGGGAAGCGACAACACAATTGTTTTGGGGGGTGTCCCCATTCCCCATGATTACTCCTTACTGGCTCATTCCGATGGCGATGTCCTAATTCATGCCCTGATTGATGCCATTCTCGGTGCCCAGGCGCTGGGAGATATTGGCAGACACTTTCCAGATACTGATGGGCGATATAAGGATATCAGCAGCCTGTTATTGTTATCAGAGGTGACAACAATGATGGCTGAGCAAGGCTGGAGCCTCGTTAATGCAGATATTACACTGGTTGCAGAAGCCCCCAGATTGTCTCCCTATATTGAGCTTATCCGTGGCTGCCTGGCGCAGGCACTCGAGGTAACACCTGCTGAAATCAGCGTTAAGGCCACTACCAGTGAAGGTCTTGGCTTTACTGGTCGCAGGGAAGGCATAGCCGCTTACGCCAGCGTTCTTTTGCAAAAAGCATCTTGATCACCTCTTACCATAATTACTGCCCAACCAGAGGTAAAGCCAGTCTTTACGTATTCACTGCATGACAAGCTATTCGCCAGATTTTCCCCATGCTCACCTGAATGAAAAACCCCAAGCCGGATTCAGGCAGGCAGCACAAGATTTTGCAGTAGAAGAAGAGCTGGGCTTTCAGCTCTCAGGTAGTGGCGAGCATCTCTGGCTAAAAGTCGAAAAAAACGGGTTAAATACCATCGACGTTGCCCGCCTCATTGCTGAAAAAACAGCAACACGGATACAGGATGTCGGTTATGCCGGTCTCAAGGATAAACTCGCGGTAACGCGTCAGTGGTTCAGTGTGAAAAGTTCAGCTGAGTTGGGCGATACAGATTTTGGCGAGCCTGCTATCAAGATTCTGGATAGTCAACGAAACGCCAGAAAGCTGCGCAGGGGGATTCATCGGGGAAATGCCTTCAGGATTACCTTGAGAGATATTAGTGTTGATAGCGCCTGGATTGAATCTGTTAGTAGCACTCTGGCGGCACAGGGAGTCCCGAATTATTTCGGCCCCCAACGCTTTGGTCATGGCGGGAATAATATCGCAAGGGCCGAAGCCCTTTTTAACGGAAAGCCGGCCAAACTGCCGCGTTTTCAACGGGGAATTATTTTATCTGCTGCCAGAAGTTTCCTCTTTAATCAGGTATTGGCCGCTCGGGTGATTGATGGTAGCTGGAATCAATATATACCTGGTGAATTAATGGCTTTGGCGGGTTCATCAAGTGTGTTCAAGGCTGAAGAAGGAGACCAGGCTATTCCGGGGCGACTGGTGGCAATGGACATCCATCCCACAGGTCCATTGTGGGGGAAGGGAGAATTAGTCAGCGCTGGACAGGTTAAAAGCCTGGAGCAGGGGATTATAGAAAAATATGAGGTGCTTTTCCGGGGGCTGGCTGATGCTGGCTTGAAACAGGAACGCCGGGCACTGCGTCTGATTCCTGAAAATCTCCGCATCAAAACTGCTGGAGACAATGAACTGATGGTAGAATTCAGCTTGCCCACGGGCGCTTTTGCAACTAGTGTTTTACGGGAGATGGTGTCAGCACCAGGACTATGAGTATATTGCTCTCTAATGATGATGGTGTGCGAGCGCCGGGATTAACGGCGCTGGCCAAAGTTCTGTCCGAACACTATGATTTACAGGTGATAGCGCCTACCTATGATCGTTCCGGCGTGAGTAATTGCCTGACCCTTGATCGTCCCTTACAAGTTGAAGTGCTCAACAATAATTATATTGGGGTTGATGGTACCCCCACGGATTGTGTCCATCTGGGCACTTCTGGCATTTATGGGCCTTTGCCCGAGAGAGTCATTTCGGGCATCAATTACGGCGCCAATATGGGCGATGATGTGCTTTATTCCGGGACTGTGGCAGCGGCCATGGAGGGGCGCTTTCTGGCAAAACCTGCCATCGCGGTTTCGCTGGTCACCAGTAAATCCGTACAGGCCGATGTCAGTTTTGACACGGCAGCGCATATCCTGCATCAGTTATTAATCTTCATCGAAACCCTCGACATGCCTCCGGCGACCGTCCTGAATATCAATATTCCTGACTTGCCTGCCAATAAAATAAAAGGGGTTAAATTCACCACGCTGGGGCGTCGTTTAAAAAGTGAAAATCCGGTTAGGACTGAAAACCCCAGAGGAAAAACGGTTTACTGGATAGGCCGGGCCGGCGGTCCTGTCGAAAACAAACCTGGTACAGATTTTCATGAAGTTACCAATGGCTTTATTTCCATAACGCCTATTCATTCGGATATGACCCATGACCTGGCGCTTACAGAACTGATAAAGACATCGACCAAGGCTATTTCAGCATGCATTGGTGATGCTGTTGAACTGGATGACAGCAGGGGAGAAGGATAAAGCAGACATGACTACCCTGAATCGTGAAGGTATAGGAATGACCTCCCTGAGAACCAGGGAGCGGCTGGTGAACCGCTTGATAGAGCAGGGTATTCAGCGTATTGATGTGCTTGAGTTCATCAGAACAACGCCACGGCATTTGTTTGTCGATGAGGCGCTGTCTCATCGCGCCTATGAAGATGTGGCTTTACCCATTGGCTTTAACCAGACCATTAGTCAGCCCTATATTGTTGCCCGCATGACCGAAACCATTTTCAATGCGGCCCCTGACGATGCCACTATTCTGGAAATTGGTACCGGTTGTGGTTACCAGACGGCAATCCTCGCCCAGCACGTTAAGCATGTTTACAGCATTGAAAGGATTCGTCCGCTACTGGATAGAACGCGACAACGCTTGCGTGATCTGGGAGTAAACAACGTCAGTGTAAAGTGCGCTGATGGTAATCTTGGCTGGTCCCAGCATGCCCCCTTTGATTGCATTATCACCACAGCTGCCGCTACTGAAGTACCCAGGGCTTTGCTGCAACAGTTGAAGGAAGGCGGCGTCATGGTAATTCCAGTCGGGGGGAGAGAGCAGCAGGAACTTAAGCTCTACCGCAAGATTGACGGCCAGATTAGCGATGAAACACTGGAAGCTGTGCGCTTTGTCCCTTTACTCGGCGGCGTTGAAAATTGATTACAAGCGGAACTGTTTAACCTGGTATGAATACTGATCGCGCACATCGGTTTGAACGAAAAACATTACTTCTGTTCCTTAAAGGTATGGCCATGGGGGCGGCTGATTCCGTACCAGGAGTCTCCGGGGGTACAGTCGCATTAATTACAAACATTTATACAGAGTTGGTGGATTCCATAAAGTCTTTTGGCTGGAAAGCCTTGATCGTCTGGAAAGATGAAGGTTTCAAGTCCGCCTGGCAGTATATCAACGGTAGTTTCCTGTTGACGCTGTTCGCTGGAATCCTGACCTCACTGTTATTATTGGGCAGGATTATTATTAGCTTGATGGAAAACTATCTGCCTTATCTAATGGCTTTTTTTGCCGGCCTGGTCATTGCGTCAATACGTTTCGTTGCCGGCAATATATCGGTCTGGAAAGTTCCTCCTGTTATTGCGGCTTTTTTTCTTGGTTTTTTGCTCGCTGTTGTGCTCGCTATCCTGCCTCTGGCCGATGCCAGCACTAGTCCCGTGTACTACTTTTTCTGCGGCGCTATCGCGATTTGTGCCATGATCCTGCCCGGTATCTCCGGTGCATTTATTCTAGTTCTGCTTGGTGCTTATGCGCCGGTACTGGAGGCGCTGACCCAATTTAACCTTGGTGTTATCGCCATTTTTGCCGCTGGCTGCATAAGCGGCCTTATGTTGTTTTCACGTTTTCTTTCCTGGTTATTGCACCACCACCATGATGGCACCATGGGTGCCCTGACGGGTATGTTGGCAGGTTCTCTTTATTTACTCTGGCCCTGGCGTGTGGCAAATGAAATTAACATGGGGGATCATATATTTAC
>JAHEHN010000017.1 GCA_024644515.1 Gammaproteobacteria bacterium | reverse complement strand
GGCCGCCAAGAAGAAAGTAGCGAAGAAGACCGCCAAGAAGAAGGTCGCGAAGAAGAAAGTAGCGAAGAAGGCCGCCAAGAAGAAGGTCGCTAAAAAGAAAGTCGCGAAAAAGAAAGTAGCTAAGAAAGCGGCCAAGAAGAAGGTCGCTAAAAAGAAAGTAGCGAAAAAGGCAGCAAAAAAGAAAGTGGCTAAAAAAGCTGCCAGAAAGAAATAGCGTTAAAGCGTGTTGAGGGGCTATGGGTCGTTGCTACCTTGCCCCTTATACCCTGGAATTATTAGTTGCTTGTACTCAACTTATTGATTCTCCTATAATAAATCCTCCGCAGTATTCTGCGGAGGATTTTTTTATGCAGATTTATGATGCCCGGAATTCTTGCAATAGATAGCTCTACGGAAGCCTGTTCTTGTGCCCTGATCAAGGATGGCACGGTGAGCGAAACGTTCGAAATCATTCCTCGCCAGCACGCAAAATGTTTGCTGCCCATGGTGAAAAATCTTCTCTCAGATCATTCCCTTGATTTTAATGACCTTCAGGCTGTGGCATATGGACAGGGCCCTGGTTCCTTTACGGGGCTAAGAATTGCTGCAGGTGTAACACAGGGAATAGCATTTGCAGCGAATATACCCGTCATCCCGGTTTCTACGTTGGCTGCCCTTGCCTATCAGGTTAAGAACGAACAAGAGCAGGCTATAGTATTTAGTGCCCTGGATGCCCGAATCGATGAAATTTATTGGGGAATGTATGCGTCTCACCCCGGTAGCATGGTACTACTTGGCAAAGAAGAGCTTTGTAAGCCCGAGCTGCTTCCTGAGCATCTCCAGCAGGAAGGCAGCACTTTTGTTGGCGTTGGTAGTGGTATGCATTATTTCGATAGAATGCCTGAGAAATTTAGAAAACACTTAAGCATCATTAAAAGTGATCTGTATCCAAGAGCAGGTATTATTGCCCAAATCGCGGAAACATATTTTATAGACGGCAACTTTCAGACACCAGAAATGGTGCATCCCGTATACTTGCGCGATAAAGTAACTCATTCCTGACTGGATTTTAAAGACTATGGATTTTGATGTAATTAGCGCAACCTTTCTTGCGTTGCTACAGGGATTCACCGAATTTCTACCAATTTCCAGTTCTGCTCATTTGATACTACCTTCGGCCTTACTGGGTTGGGATGATCAGGGCCTTGCTTTTGATGTAGCTGTACATTTCGGTACGCTTTCAGCCGTACTGTTTTATTTCAGAAAAGATCTGCTATCGATCTCCAGGGCATGCTTCGCTCATGTCGTCAGGCAAGAAAGCACAATGGAAAGCAGGCTGGGATGGCAGTTAATCCTTGCCACCATTCCGGTGATAGTCGTAGGGTTTCTACTGAAGGACTATGTGGATCTATACTTGCGTGAAACTTACGTGATTGCCATAACGACTGTCTTTTTTGGAATTATGCTGTTTTTGGCAGATAAACAATCCTCCGGGAGACAAACACTGGCAACCATGACCTGGAAAGTAGCCCTGTTTATCGGATTTGCGCAGATTTTGGCTTTGGTTCCAGGAACATCCAGATCAGGCATCACTATGACTGCAGCCTTATTTAGCAACATGGATCGGGACAGCAGTTCTAGGTTTTCATTTCTTCTTTCAATCCCGGTTATTCTGGGGGCAGCTTTGCTATTGACGCTTGATTTGCTTGCCCAGGAAATGGTGAACTGGAACGAATTATTCTATGGAATGTTGATTTCAGGTATTGTTGCTTACTTGTGTATTTACGGATTTCTTAAGTTGATAAAACAAATGGGGTTTTTACCTTTTGTTATCTATCGCCTGATACTTGGAGCAGTACTGTTTTTGTTTTTTGTTTAGTGCCTGTTATTTAATAGCAATGGCCGAGGCTAAAAAAGCGTTAGCCTGTTGAACAGGCATCACGCGGTTAGCAGTCAATGTGTCAAAGAAAAAGTGTAAAAGCTGTAAAACATAGCAGCTTGATTGAGGAGAAGTATTAATGGAGATTCATCAAATACAGTCTATAGAACAAGCCTGCACACGATTGGTTAATCAATTTTCAAATTTTAATGATGCCGGAGATTATGTCTCGCTTTGTGATCTGTTTACTCCGGATGCAAGTTTTGCCCGGCCTACGGATCCCGAGAAATTTACCAGTGGGACAGAGAATATTCTTGCTGCGTTTCAGGGCAGACCCAATGACAGAATCACCCGTCATATCATCAGCAATATAGTCATTGAGGTGGCTGATGATTCGACAGCAAAAGGAATCTGCTATGCCACATTGTTTATGGCGCCGGTAGATGCGGAGAAAGCAAAATTTGGCGTGAAGGCAAATCCGTCTCAATTTATAGGTGAATTTTATATCGACTTTGCTCTGACACCCGATGGCTGGAAAATTTCCCGCCAGACCGGGAAAATAGTATTTACTACCTGAGATTTATACGGCGAAATTCAGCTCTATCTTGATGCCATTGGGATCGTTCAGAAAGAGTTGAACCAGGCCGGCATGGGGTACATCGTTGCGCTCATAGGGGATGCTGTATTTTACCAGACAGGTAATGGTTTCATCCGGATCAGTACCATTAAAGGCAATGTGATCAAATGCACCGGTACTATCACTACGTGTTGAGACAGGGATGCCCATTTTATTGGAATGCGCTGTATAGGTAAGCCACTCAGCAATATGCAATACAGGTGTGGTATTCAGATAAAGCCAGTAACCAGGAAAACCCAGCTCTGGCCGGAATCCATCTTCAAGTCCGAGTACATCCAGATAAAAATCCCTTGTTGCATCGATATCATCAGTTAGTACCAGATAATGCTCCATCAGATTAAGGGGCATCAGATTCTCCTTCTAAGTATACAAAACCAAACATCTGCCTGTGGTAATCACGTCACTTTAAAAAACCATAACTTGATAGAACTGGCACAACGGGCGCCTGTCCCAATAAATATTCCCTTGTTAAGCCAGTCATATTTACCTTCCGGTGCTTTAAAGCGCGGATTGGTTCTAAAATAATAGGAATTGGGGTCTACGTCCTCTCCGGCCGCCAGACGCTCCATTACCTCCTTTGGACCAAAACGCAGCCCATAATTCTCTATTTGAATGAAAACGCCATCATCAGTTTGTATGGCATAGGTCGCTTCAGCCTGGGTGACACCATCGGGGCGTGTAAATTGCCAGTCAGCAGCGCCCGCAGAAACAAATGTGCCTTGAATGTCAGGTCCGCTAAAAGTGCCATCAAGGATGGGGATCATGCGTCTTGGCCCCTCATAGGTATCACCAAATTGCAGAGGGGCTGCCAGTTTACCTTCAGCACTAAATATAAATTCAAACTTGGGTTCTATCACTGTCGTTGCTCTTGAATCTGCCTGAGGAGAATCAGCTGGAATTATTTTATTTTACAGGCATCCCTGTTGAAGTTTGCTGGTGTTATAGTATCAGCCAATAATAACACGCTCATCAGATGGATTAACTGAAATAATTTGCCAGAAAAGTTTGCGATATTATCTGTTGAACGAAAGAGGGGGCAGGCAATGGTAGAAAAAAATCCCAGGAATGACGGCGAGTACCTCAACTCTCTGGCCCGCGGCCTAGCGGTATTAACGGCTTTTAGCAGAGAAAAACCGGAAATGACCCTGAGTGAACTGTCAGTGCAGACAGGCCTTAATCCTGCCGTGGTACGCCGCTGCCTGAATACCCTGCATCACCTGGGCTACGTTGGGAAAAAAGACAAGTTATTTCTGCTGCGTCCCCATGTTTTTAAATTGGGTACTGCCTATATTGAATCCATGAATCTGGAGGAGGTCGTCAGACCTTCATTGCAAAGAGTAAGAGATAAAACTGATAACAGCGTTGCGCTGGCGGTCTTGTCGGGGCTGGATGCCTTGTTTCTGGCTTATGTCTCTACCAAACAACTGACTCGAATAGTCGCCGGTGTGGGGACCCGGTTTCCTGCCTATGCTACGTCGGCGGGGCGTGTTTTACTGGCTTATGCAGATAAAGAGAAGGTTGAAGAGTATTTTAATGAAGTTACGCTGGAAGCATTGACTGAAAAAACAGTAACGACAAAGAAAGAAATGAAAAGTATTTTGAACAAGGTCAGGAAGAACCGCTATTCTTCAACGGATGGTCAACTGGATTTCGGCGTGGTGTCTGTTGCTGTGCCAGTTTTTAATGAAGATAACAATATTATTGCCTCCATTTCCTGCTCTACAGCCTCTGCCCGCTGCTCCGAGCAGGAAATGATAGATCAGATAGTGCCGGAATTGCAGGAAGCCGCGAGAGACATTGAATTTGAGTTGCGAAGATGTCCAATGCTGGCCCATTCAATTATGGCTTGAAATCCGGGCGCAAGTCGCAAGTTTCAAGTCACAAGAAAAAATTCAGACTATGGTTGCTTCCCGGGATCAGGAAGCAATCATCTTTTTATTAACTTGTAACGTCATTAGCTCAGTTCCGCATTAACAATTGCAGTACCTGCAGCAAGAGCTTTCAACTTGGCTCGAGCGGACGCGCGGGGCAGATATTTAAGCCCGCAGTCCGGTGCGGCAATGATTCTTTCCGGCGGCACAAATTCAAGCGCAGCACGCAGACGATCCGCAACTATTTCTGCTGTTTCCGGGGTTTCATCCCCCAGATTCAACACTCCAACCATAATGGTTTTGCTGGACAAGGCATTCAGGGCAGCACCCAGATCCAATGTTGGCTGAGCGGCCTCAATAGAAACCTGGTCAACATTGATGTCATTTACCAGTGGCAGGCAGGAATAACCATCCCCGGATTTTTCAGAAACCATTGCGGCATAACCAAAGCATACATGCAGGGCTGTTGTGCCTTTTACGCCTTCCAGCGCCCGGTTTACTGCTCTTGCGCCATATTCCTTGGCATCGTCATAGCGAGCCTGCAAGTAGGGCTCATCAAACTGTACGATATCTGCACCAGCTTCAAATAGAGCATGGATTTCCTCATTGAGGCATTCGGCATAGGCCATGGCAACTTCTTCCGGCGTTTTGTAATACTCGCTGACGGCAAGTTGAGACAAGGTGAATGGACCGGGGATAGTAATCTTTACGGTTTTATCGGTGTGAGCTCTTAGGAATTTGACGTCTTCAACATGCACTGGTCTGAGCAACTTTAATGGACCAGTAATCAGAGGAACCTTGTTTGGCTTGCCGGCCCGTCCTATGAGGGTTTCTACACGCTCGCGGTCAATTCCTTCGGGAGCATTGGCAAATGGTGCTGAGTAGCTTTCACGTCGCACTTCGCCGTCTGTAACAATATCAATGCCGGCCAGTTCCTGGTCATCCAGAATGCTCAATACAGCATCATCCATAGCTTCCTGGCGGTCTTCTTCAGGAATTTTCCACATATCCCCGGTGAGAATACGGGCTGGCAGTCGATTGCGTAGTGCTTCCCTGTCAATCAACCACTCAGGCTGAGCGTAACTGCCCACAAGGGCTGTGCGAATTTTAGTCATTATTTAGTATTCCCCTAGAGTAAAACAAAGCAGAAGATTATAACCATTAGACTGTATAAGGTATATCTGTTGGGATGTAATATGATCAAATGGACATTCATAATTGACTGTAACGGGGTCAACCATTATTCTGGGCGCCGTTTTTTGTTGAGAAAGATAATCCGACCACAATCAAAGGTGTAAACATGACAGCTGAATATTTTAAGGAAGGTGAATGGTGGGTAAGCCCCTATAACGTGATTGATGAAGTGACATCAACATTCGATCTTCCTGAAAAAGTAGAAATCCATGATGCGACTCTGCGTGATGGCGAACAAACGCCAGGCGTTGTCTTCAGCCCGGAAGACAAAATTGCCATAGCAGAAAAAATGTCTGAAGTAGGAGTGGACCGCATCGAAGCAGGTATGCCTGCGGTATCCCCTGATGACTATAAAGCGATCAAGGAGATTTGTTCTCTTGGTCTGAAATCAAGGATTTACACTTTTGCCCGTGCCATGGAGAGCGACATTGATTCTGCCATTGAGTGTGGTGCAGATGGCGTCATCATTGAAGTACCTATAGGTTACCCAAAACTGAAATACCAGTTTGGCTGGACCTGGGAAGACGTTTACAAGAAGTCAGCTCCGATTATCAAGTATGCCAAGGACAATGGGTTACATACGGTTTTCTTTCCCTATGATACGACGCGAGCTCGCGAAAATGACCTGGAAAACCTGTTGAATGCTGTGATGGATAACTGTCCACCGGATTCTGTGGGTGTTGTGGATACTATGGGTTGCGCCTTGCCAGAAGCGATCAAATACCTGGTGAAGAAAGTCAAAAAGATGACTAACCTGCCAGTAGAAATCCATACCCACAATGATTTTGGTATGGGTGTTGCCACTGAACTGGCCGCTGTAGAGGTAGGCGCATCAGTAGTTCATTCATGCGTCAATGGACTGGGAGAGCGTACCGGTAATGCCGCCATGGAAGAGCTGGTTCTGGCACTGGAAGTGCTTTACGGTATCAAGATGGATTACGACATGAAGAAGTTTCCTGAACTCTTCGATCTGGTATCCAGAATAAGTAATATTCCTATTGCGGCAAACAAGCCTGTGGGCGGTTCGCGTAATTTCACTCGTGAATCCGGTATCGGTGTTGATCTGGTTCTGGAAGAACCGCTGGCTATGTTTGGTACCCATCCGGCCCTGACTGGTCGACATGGTGACATTGTGCTGGGTAAGAAGAGTGGCAAACGTTCCGTCACCTATAGCCTTGAAAGAATGGGCATCAGTGATTACAGCGATGAAGCGGTAGCTGAAATTCTGACGCAGGTTAAGGCGCTGGGTATCCAGAAGAAAACCATCATCACTGATGATGAATTTAAAACTATTGTTTCCGGTGTTTTATAAATATCGGATGGGGTAAAAGTTAACACTTTTACAGCAATAAAAAAGCCGGCACCACGCCGGCTTTTTTATTACATTTAACTATTTTTCAAAATTTCAGTATTAATTTTCCGCGACCATATTGTCATGGTCTTCGCTATCCGGCACGGCATTAAATCTGAATGCCTGGCTGGCAACTATGCCCTTGATCAGTGAAGAGAAACGGTAGTCTTCAGCGGCAGCATTTCTTACCAGCGTTCGCACCAGCGGCATATCCTCGGCTTCCACCGGCCTGCCAAGCGCATAGGTCATCAGACGGGTAGTAACAGTCCGGGCAAACATTGCCGGGTCCTCGGTGAGCGACATGCGCAGGTCATCGGGTCCATTGACGCCGGCACCACTTGGCAGAACACCCGAAGAATCAATCATATCTCTGGAGAAACGATCAATCTCACGCCAGTGACCTACAGCGTCGAAATTTTCCAGAGCAAAACCCAGAGGGTCCATTACTGCATGGCAGGCATTACAGGTCGGATTGGCACGATGCTGTTCCAGTCTTTCGCGCACGGTTGTTGCCGGTTTGCCTGTCTCATTTTCGGGCAGGTCCTCAACATTGGGGGGTGGTACCGGTGGTGGAGTGCCCATAATATTTTCCAATATCCAGGCGCCGCGCAAAACCGGGGATGTTCGATTCGGATAGGCAGAGGACATTAAAATACCGCCTTTACCCAATAGTCCCCAACGCGTTGAATCTTCCAGCTCAACGCGTCGGAATCGATTTCCTTTAACGCTGTTGATGCCGTAATGCAGCGCAAGACGCTCATTAAGAAAACTGAATTTTGCATCCAGCAGGTCAACGACACTGTGGTCATCTCGAATAATCGCGTCGATGAATAGCTCCAGCTCCTGTTTGAAATCAGGCCTGAGATCCCCGGCGCCAAAGGCATAAGGGTAAACGCCACCATCCGGATTGATCTCATCCAGTTTGGAGAGCCCAAGCCACTGATAGGCAAAATTAGAGGAGAGGGTAAACGAGCGCGGATCTTCAATCATGCGGTCGACTTGCTGGTTCATTACTGCGGGATCAGAAAGTTTACCGGCGATGGCAAGATCAAGAAGTTCGCGGTCAGGGATACTGCTCCAGAGGAAAAAGGACAAGCGGGTAGCAAGCTCGAGATCGTCTATTTCGTATACCTCACCAGGGGCAAGATTCTCCGGTGCGTTCTGTATTCTGTAGAGGAAATTTGGGCTGGCAAGTGCTCGGGTAAGCGCTCTTCGAACGCCTTCCTCAAATCCGCCCATGTTAAAACCCTGATTATAAAACGCCAGCAGGGGACCCATTTCCTGTTCTGTGACCGGTCGGCGATAGGCCAGGGTGGCAAACTCAGTAATTATTTGAGTGGCACACTCAGCTCCTTCACTGCTGTTCTGTGGGAAGCAGGAGAATATTTTTTCCCGGCTGGGGGTATTACTCAGTCCGGAGGGGTTGAAAGGGCCACGAATTTCTACCGAAGGAATGGATAGGATTCGGTCCTGAAGGGTTCCTGGAATGGGGGGTTCAAGGCGATCATCGGATTCAGCAAAGGTGCGACGAATAAATGTCACTCCGACTTTATGTGGTCCGGCTGTAGTAGAGAAACGGATGTTCTTGGTGCGACCATTGATGTCATCCATTGGCGCGGCCTGATCCAGGTCCAGGGCAATGCGGTCTTTATCGCCCCCCAGAACAGTCTGATAAACCTTTTCACCATCAACGGTCACAATCATGGTGTTTTCAAACTCGATATTAAACATCCAGGCATAGAGATTGAAGTCACCGACATTGACGGCATATTCACCGTCGGCCGGGAACCAGTGATCTACCAACATACCGCCTCGTGTACCCAGTGGGAGCCCTGCAACATGCTGCTGTTGAGAGCCTCCGCCCTGCATACGAATAGGCAGCTCTTCTTCCGGGAAATAGGTAGTACTGCCGGTAGCCGGGGATTTATCGCCAATCGCCTGTTCCATTACCGAGCGGGCTGCCAGAACATATTGGTTAATAAATGCCGGGGTTACATCCAGTGCCTCTGCAATATTATCGAAACCATCGAGAGAGTTGTCTTCAGGCAGTATATCTGCGGGCTTGATTTCCAGGCCGGTGAGATCCCTGATGGCATTGGCATACTCTTTTCTGTTTAGTCGATGAATGGCAAGACTGTGATAAACCGGGTCCTTCTCGGCCGCCTCATCAAGGTAGGCTTCGAGCCAGTTAACAAAGCTTATTCGTGCTTCTTCACCGGGTTTTTCCTGGCCAGGGGGCGGCATCATCCTGCCTCTGAGTTTCTGGATGGCTTTTTCCCAAACATGGGCATTTTCCGGGACTTCTTCTACAAACATGGTGGTGAAATCCAGACCACCTGAATAATCCTCAAAATTATGGCACTCGGTGCAATAGGTATTAATGAAGTCCCATTGGGATTCTGCGCTGGCCATGGCGTCATAAGCCTCAGTCTGAGCCATAACAGGGGTAGCTGTTGACAGTACCAGAAGCGAAGAAAGTGTTAGCAGGAGAGCCGACAATCGCATTTTCAGTGGTAAGAGTATGGAAATAGTCATCATATGCCTAATGTATCGTGTGAGTTGGGAAATAATCAGTATAAACAGTGAAACAGGCTTAAAAGCGCCCCATATTGTAATGCCGCTGGCAATTGCCAGCAAACAGATCCCTCTTTATTCCCGGCCAGGTTTTAAACAAGGCCGGGATTATAGATTCAGCTAAGTTTGGCAGCAATTTTTGCCACATGTTCTCCCTGGAAACGGGCAATCTCCAGTTCGTCGTCAGAGGGCATACGGCTGCCATCCCCCCCGGTGATAGTGGAAGCACCATAGGGAGAACCCCCGGTAATAGCTTCCATGCTGGTTAATTGAGGAATGGAGTAGGGTACCCCTACCACCACCATACCGTGGTGAAGCAGTGTGGTATGGAAGGAGGTGATAGTCGTTTCCTGGCCACCATGCTGGGATGCGGTTGATGTAAAGACGCTACCTACCTTGCCGATCAATTTACCTTCAAACCAGAGGCCGCCGGTCTGATCGAGAAAATTTCGCATTTGTGCGGTCATGTTACCAAAACGCGTGGGCGTCCCGAAAATAATGGCATCGTAGTCTGCGAGCTCTTCCGGACTGGCTATTTCAGCGTCCTGATCGAGTTTAACGCCGGCATTCCTGGCGACTTCCTCAGGCATAAGTTCCGGAACGCGCTTGATGGTTACTTCGGTATCGGGAACTTTTGCGGCACCTTCTGCAATAGCATTTGCCATCACTTCAATGTGACCATACATACTGTAATAAAGGACAAGAATTTTGTTCATTTTTAACTCCATGTGCGTGCTCGCAGCATCATAAATGCTTTAGCGCTATATTTCATGTATTTATGTTCTTACGCAAAAAAGCCCGGCTTTGTTTAAATATTTTTTCCCATTATAATTCGCGGCCACAGTTTCCGGCATCTTGCCTGTTTCAGTAGTTTTCTTCCTTGCAACAGTCATTCGCTACCACCACCGAGCCAGTATTACCTATCATGGATATCAAACCTGTTTTATACCTGCTTCCGGGACTGCTTTGTGACAAGGACGCCTGGCATTATCAGCAGGCAGCCCTGTCTGACAGGATTGACGTTCGTATCCCCGATTTCAGAGGCATTGATTCCCTGAAGAAAATGGCTGAGATGGTGCTACAGGAGGCCCCCGAGCGATTTTCTGTAGCGGGCCATTCAATGGGTGGTCGCGTGGGTCTTGAGCTGATTCATATGGCGCCGGAAAGAATCGATAATCTTATTTTGCTGAGTGTGGGGGCTCACCCGGTAAATGACGAAGAATGCGAACAGCGCAGCAGTCTGGTGGAAGAGGCCGCCAGTATTGGTATGGACAAGTATGCCGCAAGCTGGGCGGATCTTATGCTTGCTTATCAGGAGTCGGAAAACAGCAGCACCCGACAGTATATTGAAAGCATGGCTCGGCGCCAGAGTCTTGATGATTTTATCGCTCACATTACCGCCGGGCTTGGACGCAGTGACCAAAGTCTGTATTTGCCACATATAGCCATTCCGGTTTTACTGATTGTCGGGGAAAAGGATAAATGGAGCCCGGTTAGCCAGCATGAAGCAATAAAGCAAAAAATTCCTGAAGCGCAATTAGCCATCGTGCCTGATGCTGGCCATATGGTAATCCTCGATCAGCCGGAAGCAGCGACGTGCTTATTGAAGGACTGGATTTTCAAATTAGATGCAAAGTAAGAATCGGGCCAGAATTATATAGACATTTCTGAAAGCAAGATTCTTTTCCCTATACAGGTTGTTGAAGGTATTATAAGTACCCTCTATAGTTACGAAAAAAATTTTCGCATTTCGAAAAATAAATCGCGGTCAGCCTTAGACTGATCACCAGGAATAAAAAATAAAGGGGAATCCTATGTTTCATGGAAAAAAAACACTTTCACTGGCGATTACCGTTGCCACGTTATCAACGGGTAATCTTGCTCTGGCTCAGTCCGGTGATTCTGAAAATATTGGTATTGAGGAAATTGTCGTTACTTCAAGAAAAAGGGAAGAGTCATACGTTGACGTTCCTGTATCAGTGACTGTATTTACTGAAACCGAAGTTGAGTCTGCCGGTATTGAAACTCCCGCGGATTTCATCGCTCTGACCCCTAATGTGACTCTGGTACAAGTACAAAATGCTGGCAACTCATTTGTGACCGCCCGCGGCATATCCCAAAATCGCAATACCGAAATGTCTGTGGCAGTTCTCATGGATGGTGTGTTGATGGTTAATCCCGCTCAGTTCAACCAGGAGTTGTTCGATATTCAGCAAATAGAAGTCTTGAAAGGACCACAAGGAGCTCTTTACGGGCGTAATGCCATTGGTGGAGCAATCACCGTTACCACAAGGGAGCCTTCAGATTTTCTTGAAGGAGCCGTCAGGGCAGGTTATGACTCGGGTGAAGGTTATCGCGCCCAGGCAATGCTTAGTGGACCGATTGGCGAATCAGATACATTAAAATTCAGAGCTGCAATTTCTCGCAAGGATGTGGAAGGTTATCTTGACAACGAATATCTGAATGAAAAAGCAGATCCCTATAAAGACACATCAGCACGCTTAAGGTTTATTTGGGACCCCAGCGATACATTCAGGGCAGATCTCAGATTTTATCAATCAAAGCTCGAAACCCAGGCTTTTTATTACAATATTCGCGAGTCCGCAGCTGCACCTTTTCCGGGAGCACCGCCGGCTTTTGGGCGTGATAACGGCTACCCGAACTCAGTAAATGACACCAGCCTTCCTATCAGGGTGAATAACCCGGGCGTCAATGAAAGGGACTTATCCAATGTGTCCCTTAAACTGGATTGGGAGTTGGGTAACGGAACCTTAACAGCCATTACATCATTCGATTCCCTGGAGGAATTATCAACCGGTGATGCCTGGGATTTTTTGCCAACTGATGAAGCAGTTATACCAACGTTTTTTGGTTTTCCAGATCAGAATCAGAGCCAATATCTGGAGGTGGAATCTGTTAGCCAGGAAATTCGTTTTACCTCTCCCTCCGAGGAAAGGTTTCGCTGGATTGTTGGTGCCTATGCGGTTCAAACGGACCGTTTTATTTCTACCGGTAATATGGTGGATACGGGGAATGGCGTATTTCCGGTGTTTAAACAACCAAGGGGTAATTTCCCCTTTGATTTTGCTACCGATAGTCTAAATCCCCAGGTCACCTATCTCGCTGACTCCCAGGATAATTCTGCCTGGGCAGTATTTGGTGAAGTGGCTTATGACTTTTCGGATAATACTGAACTTGCATTTTCCCTGCGCTATGACGACGACGACAGAGAAAATACTACACTTACACCAACAGCTTTTTTACCTAATGTGGCGGGTTTTCCGCAAGGGTTTACAGGTGAAGTCAGGAATAACAGCTGGGATGAATGGCAGCCCAAATTCACAATACGCCATAAACCTTCGGAGACATTGAGTTATTACGCCTCGTTAAGCCGCGGCTTCCGTAGTGGCGGATTTAACCAGACCGGTGTTGGCGCTGTGGCATTTGCCAATGGCTTTCTGGGAGTAGGGGACACATTCGATGCAGAAGTGGTGGATACAATTGAAGCGGGTGTTAAAGGACAGTTCCTGGACGGAAGGGTAAGAACCAACTTCAGTGTTTTTAAATCTGAAGCAGAAGGAACCTACTTTTTCATTTTTCTTGCAGCCAACTCAACCCAGAATCTGGGCAATTTGAATGAAGTGGAATATCAGGGTTTTGAGTTTGATCTGGCAGGCAGGCTGAATGACTATGTCAATGTCAATTTTGGCCTGGGCTATGTTGATAGTGAAATCACATCGTCACAAAATGTGAATGATATCGGTGACAAAGCGCCAAATGTGTCTGAATACACTCTCAATGCAGGTTTGGATTATCACCGGCCAATTACATCATTTGGACAAGGCCTGGAGGCTTTTTTCCGTGTTGATTATCAGATAATTGGGGACACCGCCTTTTTCGACAACAATCAAATAGGTACCAATGATCGGGACGCCGTTCAACTTGTGGACTTCAGGGTGGGTGTAGAGTTGCCGGACGACTGGGCTGTAACTGCCTGGGGTAAAAATGCTCTTGATGAAGAATACAATACGGAGTATTCAACCGGTGGTTTTGTCTTTAAGGCATTGCCTGCCAGATATGGTCTGGATTTTGTGAAACGATTTTAAATAACATAACATTGTCTTCTGATTTTTAACGAACAGAATCAATCGAGGAATTTTCCATGAATGCACAAAGCAAGTTACCTTCTCGTCTTCATCACAATGCCTATGTGGTTAAAGATCTCGAGAGGACACGTCAATTTTACGAGGATTTACTTGGTTTGCCGCTAACTGCGACCTGGTGCGAAAAAACCGAATTATTTGGTAAGGAAAGGGTGTATTGCCATTGTTTTTTTAGTATAGCAGATGAGAGTGCTCTGGCCTTTTTCCAGTTTGCCACCGAGGAAGATGCTGCCGAGTTTGGTCCGGACCTGCCTCTTTCAGGTTTTCGTCATATTGCATTGAAAGTGGAGCAGGATCTTCAGGATGAAATGGTTCAACGTGTTAAAAATTCAGATTATCCGGAAGACAAGTTTTATTTTCTGGAGCATGGCTACTGCCACTCTCTTTATATAATCGACCCGGATGGTTTGATTGTCGAATTCTGCACTGATCATCCCGATGTTGAGAAGATTAATGCCGAGGTTCTGCCCAAGGCCCATAGCGAACTAAAGCGCTGGCTGGCAGGCGATCATACGCCTAATAACGAGGCTTATCACCGGGAACAGCCGGTTTAGCCGCGAGATGGCACTCTTTGTAAGATAGCAGGACATCAGGCCCGGAAAGGAATTAACCAATCCGGGCTTTTTTATGGAAAAAGGCTTATAAATCAAGCGCTCTTAAATTATGTAAAGATTAAGCAAAACACTATTTTTGGCTAAAAAATATGATAAAGTTGCCAGCAGGCAAAGCAGGAAGAGATGCTCTCTTGAATTAAATAATAATAAACAGAGCTATGACAGATTTACCCAATATCAAATCTGCTAATCGTTTTTAAAATACCAGTTGGAGTTTCATTCAATGTACAAAGGATTAATCAAAGGATTATCTGTAATTATTGGCGTGGCTTTCTTGTCCTCCGGGGCGCTCGCACAGGAAGGTCATCCCCTGAAAGGGTCCTGGATCGGTGAGTGGTCTGGAAATACAACCCATGGTGATTTTGTCCTGATTGTAATGGACTGGAATGGGGAAGAAGTGACAGGGATGATTAATCCCGGTACTGACAATATGGAAATCGAAAGTGTTGAACTGGATCCAACAGACTGGTCCGTGGTAATTAGCGCTGATGGCTACACGATCGACGCTATGATTGAAAATCTGGAGCTACCTTCAAGAGCCCTTTCCGGCAGTTGGAGAAGTAGTAACGGCAGGGGCGACTTTGAGATTGTCAGGCAATAAACTGGATAATCCCGATTTTAAAAGTAGCAATAAACACTGTTGCAGATGGATTCAAGATGAAAAGACTTAGTGGAATAAAAATTATCGGCACGGCTATGGGCATTATGCTTACGTCGCTTGCCAGTGCTCACCATCCAATCCATGGAAAATTTGATCCAGCGGAAGCGATGCAGTTGTCAGGCATTGTTACCAAGGTTGACTGGCGCAGTCCCCATGTTCATATATTTCTGAACGTGACGAACAACAATAAGCCTGTTAACTGGGCTATAGAACTGGAAAATCCCAGTATTCTGGTAGATAACGGCTGGAAAGAAGACTCATTGGAACCTGGTGCTGCAATTACTGTGGCAGGCATGAGGGCAAGAGATGGTAGCAGACAAATTTGGGGAGACGCAGTAACGCTTGCAGATAGTGGGCGTCAGGTTTACAGCGTTTCTTCCAAAGCACCGGCGAAGCCGTTAGCAGGCAGGCCCGTTCCGCGCTGGCCTAGTGACAATAAACCGGCGCTTGGTGCTGGTCCCGGGGGTATTGGTGGCATCTGGAGCTATCCCAGCGAAAAGGCGCTGGTCGAAGACGATGTCAACATTTCAATGAATGAATACGGCCTGTTGGACAATATTGATGACGCTGCCCGTGTTGCACCGATGCAGGACTGGGCGCTGGCACGCTATGTACACAGGCAACAACGTCAGTTACAGGATGATCCTACCTATCTGAACTGCAAGCCACCGGGTGGGCCAAGACAGTATCAATCTGATCTTGGTCTGCAGCTGATTGAAGATAAAAAGAATGAGCGCATCTTTGTTCTGCTTGGCAGCGGTAATAGAAATTATCGCCTCATCTATCTCGATGGCAGGGATCCTTCCGGTCAGGTAGGGGGAGATGATGACAATCCTTTATATTACGGACGCTCTACAGGTAACTGGGAAGGGGATACGCTGGTTGTCAACACCACAGGCTTTAATGAAGACTTCTGGTTTACCAACGGTGGTTTACCCCATACCAACCGACTTTCAATGGTAGAAAAATTCACCCGTACTGATTTCGATACCTTGCATTATGAAGTCACTATCGACGATCCCGGCGCCTATACCAGGCCCTGGACTGCCAGCTGGGAGTTAAGCTGGCTGGGCGGGAAAGAACTCCCATTTTCTTTATGTCAGCATAACAGGCAATAACCGAGGAAACTGTAATGAAACATCTAATAAATATTGTACTTGCTACGACACTATTATTTGCCGGCAATCTGTTTGCTCACCACTCTTTTGTGGCCGAGTTTGATTCCAATAAACCGATTGTGCTGCAAGGGATTGTCACCAAGGTTGAATGGACTAATCCCCACGTCTGGATCTATTTGAATGTAAAAAATGAAGAGACCGGAGAAGTGGTTAACTGGGGTGCAGAGTTGGGTCCTCCCCATGGTCTGCAGCGTCGTGGATGGCGTCGTAATACCCTGAGCATTGGTACCCAGATTACTGTGAATGGTTTTCTGGCCAGAAATGGCAGCTCCCGTGTTAACGCGCGTAATGTCACCCTGACGGGTACCGGTGGCGCTCCAGGCCAGACTCTCGATGCAGAATCCAGTATTGGTAGTGGTCAACAGAATTAATCTGTTATTAATGATCAAGTGAGGCTAAACCGTGCTTTACCACAATTTTAAACGCACTATTACTCTGAGCAATCTGTTTTCCTTGCTGGCCCTGAGCTGGAGCCTATCGCTGTCTGCTCAGCCGGGCAGGGATAGCGAGGAAGAATTTGGGCCTGCCCCAAGAAATGCAGAGGGCAGGGTAATTCTCGGTAGTGCAAGCCTGGAGCAGAAAGGTGTCTGGACACCCATGTTCAGCATTTTTGACCCTATCGCTCCGGTAGAGGTGGTCCCGTTTAAATCATGGGCACAGGCCTTGTATGACGACCGTCAGCGCCATGAGCTGGAACCACATGCACGTTGCAAGGCCTCGGGGCTGTCCAGGCAATTTCTTACGCCGTATGGTGTTGAGTTTGTTGAGATTCCCGAACTGAACCGCTTGTTTATTTTTGATATTGGCGGGCCTCACACATACCGCACGGTATTTATGGATGGCCGTTCGCACCCCACCGATATCGAGCCTAGCAACTACGGGCATTCAGTTGGATGGTGGGAAGGGGACACGCTGGTGATTGACAGTGTTGGCTTTAATGAAGACTTCTGGTTTGGACGACGCGGTCTGCCCCATACGGAGCAACTTCATACCATCGAGCACTTTACGCGATATAACTCTGATCGTATCGATTACAAGATTACTATTGATGATCCTGGCGCATATACAGCTCCCTATACAGGAGGCTTTAATCTGCGCTGGTCAGATGGTACCGAGCTGTTCGAATATATTTGTCAGCAGGCTAATTATGCTCATGAGTTGATGGTGGGTCAGGAGTCTGACGCTGTAGACAGAAGCAGTACTATTGCTCCTTAATGTTTTATTAACGCTAGGATTTAAAAGTTAAGGCTGTTTACAAACTACGACAAAAATTCTGTCAACTGAGTAATAACCAGATAAGAAAACGGGGCTTTTGAGCCCCGTTTTTTTTGCTTAACTTTTTAACTTTGCAGTAAATGCTTAACTTCTGCCGAACAGACTACTGAATTATTCTGTTCGTAGCGCTCATGATTATGGGCAAGCGTGTTTTTGTCGTATATGTAATTAACCATCATGCCTACGCTTTGTGTCATGCCATTTTTTGACTCGTCTGCAAGCCAGTTAATCTTTCCCAATGTTGCTCCGTTGCCGAGATGGAAACGGGCTACCGGGCAAGCCGGTTTATCCCTGCTTTTTACTTTTAGCAGGTAGTAAGCACACAGGGATAGCAGAGTGTCCTTAAGTTCCGGGTCCTGCATTTTGTCAGTCGTCGGCTTGATGAGAAGCCCCCTGATCTGTTCCTTTTTATTTTTGTCCAGGAATTGAAGCTCAAGATCTTGTGCATCGCTCTTTAACCAGGCCGCAAATTTGGGTATAGGTGAGAGAGTCGAATAGGTTTTGATACTTGAAATCTCACGTTCCAGCTGTTCAACAACCTGTTTGATAAGCAGATTGCCAAATGAGACCCCCCTTAGTCCCTCCAGACAATTATTAATGGAATAAAAAATTGCCGTGTTATAACTGCTAACGCTGGAACTATTTACCTCTTCTTCCAATAGTTCCAAAACATTACTACTGATTTCATTGGTCAGCGCTACTTCGACAAAAATCAAAGGTTCATAGGGCATAACAGGATGGAAAAACCCAAAGCACCGCCGGTCTTCCTGAAGACGCCTGCGTAGATCAGGCCAGCCCTTAATTTCATGTACTGATTCGTATTCAATAAGTTTTTCCAGAACCACTGCGGGGGTTTCCCAGTCAATACGCCGGATATCCAGAAAGCCCCGGTTAAACCAGGCTCTGAATAAATACAGCAAATCATTATCTACAGCGCTAAATCCGGGGTTGTCACGTAAAGTGTCTAAAATGTCTTCGCGCATGGCTATCAGGGATTGGGTGCCAAGGGTTGCCATATTTAAAGCCCGGAACAACTCCAGTCTGGGAGACTCACTGGCTTTATGGATTGTCTGGATAGAGTCCTGTGACGGGTGTTCCTGAAACTTATTTATTGCGCTTTGAACAGTATTCGGATCTGCGGCGAGGCCATGTTCGAGAAACTGCAAAAATTCAATTTTTTCATCGCCATTAAAGTGGCTGTAGGCAGACAGGATTTCTTCTGCCAGAGCAATCGAGGAAGCTTCTCCCTTGAGGTCAAGCAGGGCTTTACATAAATTGCCAATTTGTTCGGTTTTTGGAATATTGTTCTTTGAATAAAGGTTGCCCAAAGATTCCAGGCCAAGGCCCGAAAGTCGTTTGACCAGATTTTTTATGGATATTGCTTTCATAGTCATGCTACTTGGAAGATCAAAAAGGGAGTATTAATGCGTAATTGTCAAAGGGACAAGCCAGAAATATGTATTACACTTGGTACTGTTTATACCACGAAATTTTTGCAACGGCTATAAAGCACATGGGCAAGAAATTTAAGCGTTTAATTCCAGTTTTGTTAATCTTTGTAAAAGGAATAAGATAGCCACCTCAAATAGTTTTCCATAAAAACAGTAAGGAAGGATCGTTTTGAATTATGTTGTTGCACCGTCAGTAAGCCCGGTTATTCCCGTATCTGGTAGTGAGCAGATGTTCCCTGTACACAGGATTTATTGCGTTGGAAAAAACTATGCCGCTCATGTCAGGGAAATGGGTTCAGATCCGCAACGTGATCCTCCCTGCTTCTTTATGAAACCGGCAGATGCAGCCACAACGTCCGCACGGATCCCTTATCCGCCAGGGACAAAAAATTACCATTACGAAACAGAACTGGTGCTGGCTATCGGTAAAGAGGGCAGAAATATTTCTGCAGAGAATACGGCCGATTATATTTATGGTTATGCCATCGGCTTTGATATGACACGCAGGGATTTGCAGACAGCCTCCGGTGGACTGGGTCATCCCTGGGATACAGGCAAAGGCTTTGATCATTCCGCGCCAGTCTCTTCTATCTACCCTGCCAGTGTTGCAGGCAATATGGAAAATGGTCGTATCACCTTAAGCGTAAATGGCGAATTGAAACAGGATGCCGATTTAAGCCAGTTAATATGGAAGAGCAATGAAATCATTGCCCAATTGTCGAAACTGTATCTGCTTAAGCCTGGCGACCTCATTTTTACCGGAACACCGGCAGGTGTTGGCGCGGTCTTGCCAGGAGATAAACTGCTGGCAACTATTGAAAAGCTGGGTGAACTCAGTATTGAAATCACTGAACCCGAGTAAAAAGCACACCTTTTCATGGGCTGACTGCGCACCAGAAAGCACGAAGATCATTCATATGTCCAAAGCCAGCATTGAATAGATGTCAGCGCGTGTCCTTTTTGCTACCTTAGGGTTTTCCAAATATTAATGGCACCCCAGACAATACCTTCTATTATGCAAGCTCGCAGCCATTCCTTCCGTACACTTCTGGACCGTCGTTTCATCGTTACCTATCTGGTAGGTATTTCCAGTGGTTTTCCCTGGGTGCTGCATGGTTCTGTTCTTACCCTGTGGATGCAGAGTGAAGGTTTGAGTCGTTCTGCTATCGGATATATCGGTGCTATTACCGCAATCTATTCCTTTAACTGGGCCTGGGCTCCAGTAATAGACCGTGTGCGTCTGCCTGTTCTGTATAAACTTTTTGGTCAGCGGCGTTCCTGGATTCTTTTTTGTCAGGGGCTGATCATTGTCATGCTCTGGTTAATGAGTACTGCGGATCCGCTTAATAACCTGTTTATGGTGGGCGTTTTTGCGCTGGGTGTAGCCGTAGTTTCAGCCAGTCAGGATGTCTCTATTGATGCGTACCGGGTAATGCTGTTCCGGCGTGAAGAAATGGATGAAAAAATTCCCTATGCCTCGGCTATAGCCACTGCTGGCTGGTATTCAGGATACGCCTTTATAGGCGGTACCCTGGCTTTGTGGTTGGGGGGCGAAACCATGGGCCTGGAGTGGCCTCGGGTATATCAGGCACTGACAGGGTTTGTGTTGCTGTTGATGCTGGCAGTGATGTTGTCCCCGGAACCTCTCGAACAGGAAGCAAAAGAAAAGCAATACGACAGCGATGGAGTGGAAAAGGGGCCGGGTACCTGGTTGCAGGAAACAGTGCTTATCCCGTTTACTGAATTTTTTCAGCGCTGTGGTTTTAAACTTGCACTGGGCATTCTCATTTTCCTCTTTTCTTTCAGGCTGGGTGAAGCAATGCTCGGTCGTATGTCGCTGGTGTTTTATGTAGAGCTTGGCTTTTCCACGGAAGAAATTGCCCTGTATTCAAAATTTCTGGGTGGTTTTGCCACCATTGTTTTTTCACTGATAGGCGCCTTTATTAATACCCGGTTCGGTATAGTGCGAGGTATGCTGGTGGGTGGTATTGCGATGGCCTCTTCAAATCTGCTTTACGCCCTGATGGCCAAAGTGGGGCCAGAACCCTGGCTGTTTGTAGTTACCTTGTTGGTGGATAATTTCACTCAGGCCTTTGCTACTGTCTGCGCTGTTTCCTTTATTTCCTATTTTGCTTCCCGTACTTATACCGGGACTCAATTCGCCCTGATGACCTCGATTTCCAATTTTGGACGAACCTCTTTAGCAGCAAGTAGCGGAGCCATCGTTGATGGACTGGCTGGTAACTGGAGCCTTTTCTTCATCATGACTACTGTAATGGTTATTCCAGCGCTGCTGATATTAGTGTGGGTGGGTAAAATGTTGAAAAACTACAATGGTGCCGTAAGTACTGAAATTGCTGCCAGTGCGGAATAGTAGCAGGGCAATCACGGCAGGTTTTAATACTGGCTTCACCGTTTTGTAGTTAAAACAACTAAATAAAGTTAAACGGTTAAATGACCCTGTTTTATCCAGAGCAGGGAATTCGGCTGAATAAGGGGGGCGTGCTGGCTACCCGGTGGAAGCCTGACCCAGGTGCCCGGCCTGAAAGAGCCAAATACATCTGAATAGCCCCCCCTGATGACATATATTTCCTTTCCTTTTTCATTCCTGAGTAGCGTTGACTGAAACGCTTCACTGGTCTCCAGCAGCTCTACCTTTTCATCCTGAAAAGAGTGTAATTCAAGAATGCGTCTGCCATTTTCTTCCTGCCAGGGAGTTTTGTCAGTTTCGATGGCCTTGCGTTGCTTGTCTTCGGCATTCATCTGGTGGAGCTTTACCAGGATAGTGCAACCTTGGGCACTGAAAGGCGCATGGACAAAGCCTTTGGGATTACGAAAGTAAGTCCCGGCATGGAAATCCCCGGTTTCATCAGAGAAGGTCCCTTCCAGTACCAGGATCTCCTCACCCAAAGGATGATTATGGCTATTGAAGCTGGCTCCTGCGTCATATTTCACGATACTGGTGGCATGCCCACGCTCTGCTTCTTCTCGCGCCAGGAGTTTGCGCCAGACGCCGGCTTTGGGACTGGGAATCCAGTCCATTGTGGTGGTATCCATGACAACAAACTTGGAAAAATCCATATTCAGCAAGATGAATGCTCCTGTTCAAAAAAAGTATCAGTGGCTGTGCCAAAAGCCATTTGAATGTGATTATTTTCCCTGAGGTTAAATAACTCCGGTAACTCTCTCTATATATATCCTGCCGAGCATCATTAAATCTGTATACTTGACGAACTTGACAGTAGCGGGGCTTTAATCCTCGTAGTAAGGTCAATCTTGTCCGCAATTTCAATATTATAGCCATTTGTATCGAGACCTTCCCCTGAAATGGTCACTGTACCCTTGTGCTTGTATATCGGAGCAAGGAGTAGTCTCTTTTATTTAGTGATTTTCTGGAGTGATTTTTTCGCCGTCTTATTGCTGCAAGGGTAAACCAGCATGCAATCAAATCGGGTACTGCAAAAAAGCCAGATTTTTGCCATTTTTCAGACAGGGCTAAAGCACTTTATTTTGTTTAAATAGATGAAAGTTCAGGAGGGCCGATTATGGTTTTTAAAGATAGAAAGATCCCAAGACATTTGATCATTCAGGAAGAATATGAAATTAGACGGCGTCCGCGTTTCGGGTTGCTCAAGATTTTCATTCTTGCTGTTCTGCTGATCAGTTTGACCTATATTGTCAGCATAGGTGTGATTCAGGGTTTACTATCACACTGATTAAAAAAGCCGGCGTATTAGCCGGCTTTTCAACGTTATGAACAGGGTAAAAGCTACTAATCCTCTTTATAGGTGTCCAGTCCCGGCTTGAGTTTCTTGTCATCGAGAAAGGCTTTCATGGCACCACTGCGGAATGCCGCACCACTTCTGTAAAGTGAACCATCAGATTTGGCATAGATATAATCGTTGGCTGTTTCGTAGTCCATATATCTGACACGCTTGAAAACTTCTTTTGCTGCACGCAAGACGACGGGATCTTTTTTCATCAGTTCCCTGGCAAGCTCCACAACACGTTCCTTCAGTTTGTCATGAGGGACGGATTCATTGACCAGACCCATTTGAGCGGCTTTCTGTCCCTGGAAAGTTTCGCCAGTCATAATGTAGTAAAGCGCATTGCGCTGCCCCATGGTGTCAGCCACGGACTTGGTCACATTGCCGCCGGGCAGGATTCCCCAGTTAATTTCTGAAAGGCCATAGGTGGCATCGTCAGAAGAAACCGCAAGATCACAGGAAACAAGGGGCGTAAAGCCACCACCAAAGACCCAGCCATTCACCATGGCGATGGTTGGTTTAGCGTGATAACGCAACTTGACCTGTTGCCAGGCTGCGGCTTCCTCACGAATGCGCATTTTAAAATTATCGCTCTCATTGTCGGTCTCACGGAAATATTCTTTTAAATCCATGCCGGCTGACCAGGCGGCGCCCCGACCGGTCAGAACAACCACTTTACAGCGGTCATCCAGCTCCAGTGCATGCAGCGTTGCATACATTTCCCGGTTTAAAGTAGGGCTCATACAATTCTTCTTGTCCGGACGATTAAAAAAGACAAAAGCGATGTCATCTTCAAATTCAACATCAACAGTATTGCCCCAGGGCTCATTAGCATTGGTCATAGTGGGTTCCTAGTCTTGAAATTAACTTTAGATTATTGTTTTTTTAAATGAGCAGATAAGCGATCAGCTCATATGAATCTTGCCTGTATTGTAAGTTAAATGGTCTTAATTTGAATATTCCGATCCGTCTTCTGTACGAATGGAGCGCAGAAAAAATTTGCTGGGATTTTCTATCAAAGGCGAGCCTACCGCATGTACTTTTGAACCTGGCTTCATCTGATCAGGTTTGATGCCATTTCTTACCATCATATTTGCCGGTGCTCCTTCAATAAAATCAACGATAACTTCTTCGCCATTTTCATTGATTACCTTCAATGTCATTGAAATATGAGGATTCCTGAACTTTAGTGTTTCAACAACTCCGTCAAAGGGAACCTGGATTTCAAAATCATAGATAGCAAAAGAATGGTGAGCTGTCAGTTGGGTAGCAAATAAGCAGGAAATGACTAATACGCTGATTCCTAACAATTTGTTCATGGCAATAAACTCAAAACAGTATCAAATAATGGCCTGATTATAGCATAACTGATTGATTATCAGCCATATTGCTGATCCTAATTATTAAAGGATTTGGCGAAATTCTGATTCCCGGTCTATGTTGAACCAAAATTTAAAATAGTTGATGGAAGCAGGGAAAAGAATAATTGGCCGTTCAGCTTTTCAGGCAGGAAGCGCTGGATCATCATGGCGAGCGTTTCTGGGGCAGCAGCATTACTTTGCGATCTCCCGCCTTGATGACTCTGACAATATTACTCGTCTGCCTTTTTATTTGCGCAATGGGGTTTCTGATAAAAGGGGATTACAGCAGAAAGGCTTTGGTTGTTGGAGCCATAGTCGCCAGCAAGGGGGAAGTAAAGGTCAGGGCGCCGGTTAATGGCACAATTGAGAAATTGGAAGCCGAGCTTGGAGAAAGGGTGGGGAAAGGAGGAGCCAGTAATTACTCTTTCCACCTGATTTTCTTCACACATATGTTTTCATGCGTGTTTGCACGCATTTTTCCATGAGTCGAGCAGATTTTGTGTTTACCTGAATTCCTGCAGGAATTCACATAAAATGCCTGTCAGCGAAGACCGATAACAATTCAACCAGGGCAGGTCCTTTATGACTCGAGTTATAAAACAAAGCATCGTCTGTAAATGCGGACTGCTTCTGGTATTGCTACTCGGACTTTCCCATTGGGCGCTACCGCAGGCCATCAATACCAGCTCCATTTATCGCAATGACTCGGTAGGGGTGCGCGGTGCTCTGGCGCCACAATGGAATCTTATTACCAGCCGTGAACAGGCTCCTGATTCTTTAAAACCAAATTTTTCAGCGGATAAAGGGCCTGACGACTCCCCCTTGTTCATTGGCATACATGACAGCCAGCAACTCTTTATCCGCTTGTTAACGGAGACCTTTTTTGATGACCTGGAGGCTTATGCCAGGGTGCTGGCCCAGGGCATTCAGAGTCAGGGCCTTGAAATCCTTTCGACAAGTATGGCTGCGGATAGTACGGCGATGCAGATTGACTACCACCATCCTGAGCTGGGGCTTCGTTTCAGGGAACGTGTTTCCATTCTACCCGACAGTCAGGTCATTCGTATGGCGGCCTGGTCAAGCAGCCTGACCTGGGATACCTATACCTCGGTTATTGATAATGCTTTTGCCGCACTTGAATTAAATGATGTAGTCAATGCAAGTCCCGGTTGGCAGACCGTCTGGGCAAATTTGGAGCAAAGACTGCTTTCAATAGAGATTGATGGCATTGCAGGGATTGAGTTGGCTGCGCAGTCTGGCCCAGGCGATAAGCGAGCGTTATGCGCTGACCCGACATCCTCCATGTTGTGGCGCGTCGAAAGCCCGGTGCTGCAAGGCAATGGCTCTCAAATATACCTGTTTGGCTCCATTCATGTGGGAAAACCTGAGTTTTATCCACTGGCTGAAGAAATTGAGAATACTTACCAGTTAGCTGATTATCTGGTATTCGAGGTTGATCCTAACTCTGTATCAGACCCTGCTGTCCTGATGAGCATGCAGACCCGCGGTATGTTGCCGTCTGGACAAACCATGGCTGATGTCGTGTCCTCAGAGGTGCTTGAAGAGTTTCGTCGCGTGATGGGGAATATGGGGCTACCAGCGGATAATTTCATGACTATGCAACCATGGTTTCTGACACTGATGCTTTCCAGTCTGCAGATGAATTCACTGGGCTATCTGCCTGAATATGGCCTGGAGAGTTATTTTCTGGCTCAAAAACCGGCTCAGGCTGAAATTCTCGAGCTAGAATCCATTCAACAGCAGATAGGTTTTCTTGAGGCATTGAATGCAGAAACCTACCTTGCCTACACCATTAATACTTTTGAAAGTGGTAATGAAGAGATAGAAAAGCTGGTTGGCGCCTGGCTATGTGCAGATAAAGCACCGCTGACAGAGATGCTGTTTGCCGAATTTGAGAACACAGAGCTAAGTGCTGCAGAGCAGGCTGAGATGGAAGCACTAATGGGGTCCCTTTACACACGTCGCAATATAGATATGGCTGACAAAATTGCCGACTATGCCTCTGCACAGCAGGGTACCTATTTTGTGGTTATAGGCTCGGCTCACTTGCTTGGTGAAGGCAGTGTGGTGGAGTTATTGCGAGAAAAGCGCTTTCAGGTCACACCAGTTTCCCTTTCACCCTGATTTTTCCTGCTCAGGGTGTTGATTCCGGCTGTTGATTTCCACATAATGCGGCTCCTTTGACGCGTAGGCTTTGCAATAATCAATAAACCGTTTACCATCGTTGATTGACCGGTAAAAGCACCGGAAAGTTTATGGTATCTCTTGTCGGTCCCCTCGCAATGATAGGCTGTGAACCCCGCCAGGCCCGGAAGGGAGCAACGGTAGCTGCTGACTCATGTGCCGGGGTGTGGCTGGCAGGAGGTACCTCCATTAACATCTTCGCTGATAAACACCTTGCAATAAAGTATCAGCTTGAAACAAATAATAGTCGCATCTTATGACGTATCAGGTACTGGCAAGAAAGTGGCGCCCCCGTAACTTCCGGGAAATGGCTGGCCAGGGACATGTCCTCAAAACCCTGATTAATTCCCTTGATAATGATCGCCTGCACCATGCCTACCTGTTCACAGGGACACGTGGAGTTGGAAAAACTACTATTGCTCGCATACTCGCCCGCTGTCTTAATTGTGAAAAGGGCGTGACCTCTGAGCCCTGCGGTGTATGTAGTGCCTGTACTGAAATTGATCAGGGGCGATTTATCGACCTGATTGAAGTTGATGCGGCTTCCAGAACCAAAGTTGAAGACACCAGGGAGTTGCTTGATAACGTCCAGTATTCACCCACCCGGGGACGTTTCAAAGTCTATCTCATCGACGAAGTCCACATGCTTTCTGGCCACAGTTTCAATGCCTTGTTAAAAACCCTTGAAGAGCCTCCTCCTCACGTAAAGTTTCTGCTTGCCACCACGGACCCTCAAAAACTGCCTATTACGGTGTTATCACGCTGCCTGCAGTTCAATCTGAAAAATATCAGCCCGGAACGTCTGGTTGAACACATCAAGCATATTCTGGATGAAGAAAAGGTTCCTTATGAAGAACCGGCTTTATGGCAATTGGGAAGGGCGGCCCAGGGCAGTGTCCGCGACTGCCTGACCTTGCTGGATCAGGCCATAGGTTATTGCGAAGGTAATATAACTGATACTGCAGTAAGAGCATTTTTGGGCACGATAGATCAAAGTGTGATCCATCAGCTTGTAGATACACTTATTGCAAATGATGCGGGAGCAATACTTGGGATTATTGACTCTGCCGCGGATCATGCGCCGGATTTTTCCAGTGTGCTTGCTGATTTGCTGTCATATCTGCATCGTGTTGCCATCGCCCAGGTATTGCCGGATGGAATAGATAATTCACAGGGCGACAGACAAAAAGTTCTGGATCATGCGGGCACAATACCGGCAGAAACATTACAACTTTTTTACCAGATTGCATTGAAAAGCCGTGAAGACCTGCCCTTTGCCATTGACGCTCGGTCTGGACTTGAAATGGCTTTACTGCGCATGCTTGCTTTTGCACCCGCTGGCGTACCGATAGTGCCAGAAAGCGTGCTGTCAGCCAAAGCAACCGGGTCTGATACCTGGGATCCGGCAGAAAAGGTAAAAAAAAAGCCTCCGGTAAATGAAGCCATTACTGGTCACACCAAGCTGATAAGCACCCGCGTTGAAGTCCCTCTGCAAGAGGCTGCCAGGCAGGGTGCGGAGAAAGCGCAAGGCGCGGAGTCAGCTTTAAAGGCGGCTAAAAACGAGGTAAGTGCGCAGACTGAAATTACCACTGCAGAAAAAGAGTCAGAACTGCCGGCTACGCAAGAAAGTGAGGTGCTAAGTAAGGCCCCGATAAGTCTGAAAAAGCTATCCACGGATCAATGGATTTCACTTTTTTTCCAGCTTGATCTGGATGGAATTACTCGAAGTATTACCGCTAATTGCCTGTTGCAGGAAGTAAATGGCACACACATTACCTTAACTCTGGATGAAAGCCAGACGTCAGTGTTTAACGAAGAGCAGCAGCGTCGCATCAAGTCTGCGCTTGATGAGTACTTCAAGGAAGATATTCAGCTGGAAATTAAAACCGGCAAGATTGATGCTGAAACTCCATCTGCCTGGCGTGAGCGTATGGAGCAGGAGCGATTGCAGACTGCTATACAGGTTTTTCAAAATGATGAAATGGTGAATGAGATTCTTGAGCGTTTTTCCGGAGTTATCCAGCCTGATACGATTGAACCTACCTCACCCAAGCAGTACTAGTTAATAATAAAATTTTATAGAGGAAGTTATGACAGACCTGAATAATTTGCTTAAACAGGCAAAGGAAATGCAGGAACAGTTTGAGAAAACTCAAAATGAACTTGCTGAAAAAGAAGTGATCGGAGAATCTGGCGCCGGTCTCGTCAAGGTAACCATGAATGGCAAGCACAATGTGAAGAAGGTTGCGCTGGATAGCACCCTGATGAACGAAGAGCAGTCTCTGGTTGAAGATTTGATTGCTGCAGCGGTCAATGATGCTGTCCGTAAAGTTGGAGAGAATAATAAAAATCAGCTTGCCGGTATGGCGTCCGGATTAAATTTGCCCGAAGGATTTAAATTTCCATTCTAGGAAAATACGCAAACCCCAGTTATGAATTACAGTCCTCTCATTGATCAGTTAATAGAAGCCTTCCGCCGTCTTCCGGGTGTTGGTCCGAAGTCTGCACAGCGGATGGTGCTTCATTTTCTGGAAAAAGATCGCAATGGTGGCAAGGTCCTTGCCGATGCCTTGCAGGCGGCTATGGATGGTGTCGGTCATTGTGAAAAGTGCCGCACTTTATCCGAGGACACACTGTGCCGAATTTGTCAGAACCCCGCGCGGGATCAACAAACCATTTGTGTAGTGGAAACCCCTGCAGATGTTTTTGCAGTAGAACAGACGGCCTCCTATAAAGGTCTGTACTTTGTGCTCATGGGTCATCTTTCGCCTATTGATGGAATAGGCCCTGATGAGATAGGCATAGGCCAGTTAACAGATCTGGTAACAAACAGTGATATCTCCGAGATTATCCTGGCCACCAACCCTACTGTGGAAGGTGAAGCTACTGCTTATTATATTGCCGAGCAGTTCAATTCGCCCGCGATGCAGGCCCGAGATATCAGAATATCAAGAATAGCGCATGGCGTACCGGTAGGCGGAGAGCTTGAATATATCGATGGTGGAACCCTGATTCATTCTTTTGCCGGTAGATTACAAATTAACAAGAACCAGGCTGGTTAGGGAAACCAAGAATTGTGAGCGAAACTACAGCCGCCCCTCAGGCAAATGAAAGCTATATTCTGGTTGAGGATGAGCTGACACTGAATGAGTTATGTGCCACCTGGCGTGACTCTTCATTTCTGGCAATGGATACTGAATTCATTCGCACCTCAACATTTTTCCCTCGTGTCGGCTTGATACAGCTTAATGCCGGAGCAGGTAACTATCTGATTGACCCGCTTCGAATCAGCAATTGGGATTCATTCTGTGAGCTGATGACTGATCAGTCTATTACCAAGATTTTTCACTCATGTTCGGAAGACCTGCAAGTATTCATGACTGCCATGGAGCTGCTTCCCGAGCCTGTTTTTGATACCCAGATTGCCGCGGCATTTTTAAATCAGGGCTTCGGTAATTCCTATCAGTCACTGGTACAAAATATGTTGGGTATTGATCTTCCAAAAGGGGAAACTCGATCAGACTGGTTGCAGCGACCGCTGGCTGAAAAGCAGTATCACTATGCGGCTCAGGATGTGGCTTACCTGCCTGAAATTTATCAGCAGTTGCATGGTGCATTGCTGGAGACAGACAGACTGGAATGGTTCATGGAGGAGTGTAATTCCATGCTGACACTCTATCGCAGGGAATTGAGTTCGGATTTTTCAGACTACTATCTTGCTATTCGCGGCGCCTGGCAACTTGATGCCAGACAGTTGAATATTCTCAAACACCTGGCGCAATGGCGTGAGCGACGTGCACGCACAAGAGATAAGCCCAGAAACTGGATAGTAAAAGACAAAAGTCTGCTGGATATTGCTAGGTTAGCTCCAGCGACTCTTGAAGAGTTGGGAACCATTGACGAGATAAACGCTAATTTTTTGCATCATGAAGGGGGCGAGGTTTTATCCCTGATAGCTATCGCCAGCTCTGTATCTGATGCTGATCTACCCGAACCAATGCCAAGACCTCTCGAGGGCAAGACCAAAACCCGTTTGCGGCAGGGGCAGAAGTTCATAGAGGCGAAAGCTCTTGAGCTGAATATGCCGGTGGAAATGTTGATTCGCAAACGCTGGCTTATTACCATTCTTCAGAATATGCGTGCAGGGGAATCGGTTTCTGCGGAGCAGGATGCGCAAGCATTGTTACCAGAAGAACTTCTGGGCTGGCGCTATTCTCTATTGATGCCTGGTCTGTTGCAGGCAATGACTAAGCTATGAAAAACCCTGAAGCAATGCATTGCACTATTCTTAAAGGCAGCCGCGAGCCTGAACTTTACGTGTATGTTCCGTTTGCAAAAGCGGAAACTAATATTCCAGAAGAATTGCGTTCACGGCTTGGTAAAATTAAGGAAGTTATGTCACTGGAAATAACCCCCGACAAAAAGCTCGCCAGGGTAGATGCGGCTAAAGTGCTGAATGAAATTCGCGAGCAGGGTTATTTTGTCCAGTTGCCTCCTGTTATTAGCGGACAGGTTTTGTTCGATGGTGATTAGGGCGTACTTTTCCCTGTGCGGTTAATCAATTAGGTTTTTCAGGAGTCTGTTATTTCCAGTCAAAAAGCGCGTCCATTCTGGGAAACCAAATCCCTCACCGAGATGTCCACGAAAGAGTGGGAATCCCTCTGTGATGGCTGTGCCAAGTGTTGCCTGCATAAACTGGAAGACGAAGATTCCGGTGAGGTTTTTTACACGCGTGTAGTATGTAGTTACCTTGATCAGGAAAAATGCAATTGTACTGTTTACAAAAAGCGTCAACGACTGGTGCCTGACTGTGTAATATTAACGCCGGAAAATCTGGAGGATCTGAGTTGGATGCCGGGAACCTGTGCCTACAGGCTGCTCAATGAAGGCAAGTCCCTGCCGGTTTGGCACCCTTTGATAACCGGTAGCATGAATGCCATGATAGCGTCAGATAATACAGTGACTGGCAGAGTAATCTCCGAAGAATTTGTTCATGAAGATGGATTGCAAGAGCATATCGTCGAATGGGTAAATGGCTCTCAACCTGAGTGATAGTGTTTTACTAAACGTTGAGGCCGGGTTTGAATTGGCAGTAATAGTGACAATATACCCAGCCTTAATAATTATGGTTGACGGTTAAGGTGAATGGTTAAACAAAATGGTTAACGTGGAAAGTCAGGGTGGATAGTCGGGGTGGATAGTCAGGATTATTATATAGCCTGGAGCATTTATCTGACGGCGGGCGTAGTTTTCAGCCTGATCAGCTGGAAGCTGATGAAACGCTATTTTTGGCGCGAAATGGCTTATCTGCTGGAGAGTCTGTTACTCGCTATTATTTTTACGCCCTGGTATGTCTTGCCGGAAGAAGAAATTCTGGCGCCTGCATTAATTGTATTCATGCTTGATCTCATTACGGTGGACCTGACTACCAGTATTCGTGCGCTGATTCCTCTGGTTATGGCAATGCTGTTTGGCATAATCGTAACGCTTGTTCTCAGTATTATTTACCGCATCAAGCGCCGGGGGCAAACCTCTGCCTAGGAATGGGACAGGGCGATCTCTGCCTATTTATTAAGATCGTATTTTCGCATGTAGCCGCGTAACTGATCGTAACTCAGGTCAAGTAATTTGGCGGTTTTACGCTGATTGAACTGACATTCCTTGAGCGCCCGCCGTAAGACTTTCTTTTCAAATTCCTGTACACGGTGCTTAAAGCCTATGGCACCAAAATCAAAGTCATCTGCGCTGACATTTTCGCCGGTATTTTCTGCTGCTGTCTCTTCAACAAGAGTCGAGGGTCTTGCTCCGCGGGGCCGGTAGGGTGAAGCAAAAGGGTCAAATACAATATCACTGACAGGCTTGTCAGGATCTTCTGACTGGTAAACACAGCGCTCAATCACATTCTTTAATTCCCTGACATTCCCAGGCCATGGATAGTTCAACAGGGCTTTTGCCG